>CAJUMS010000019.1 GCA_910587465.1 uncultured Oscillospiraceae bacterium | reverse complement strand
GGCTGGCTTGCCGTGGATTTACCCGATAAATATATTATAGTAGGAGGTTTTTATGATAAAACAGCTTCATAAAATGAGAGCAAAGCGCGGTTTTACCATGATCGAGCTGATCATAGTTGTCGCGATAATCGCAGTGCTTGCCGCTATGATACTGCCGTCGCTCGATACGAAAAAGGCGGCTATCGACGACGCGAATTCCGCCTCTCGCGATATGTACAACGTGGCACAGTCGATATTCACAAAGTATTCGCTGACCGAGGCGCCTCTTAATCTGGGGCTTAAAGCCGAGGGCAACGAGGCGGAGAAGGACAGCACGAAGAAATATTCCGAGTGCGTTCGCTTCTATAAGAAAGCAGGCGGAAATTTTCCGTGTAAAGCAGGCACGATAACCGTGTCCGATATGCCCGAGACAACCGAGCTCTTCATTGAGGTCGTTGCCGAAAAGGGTATAATCACAGCGGTGAATGTAGCCGCTTCCGATAACACGGGATATGCCGATATGTACTACACCCCCAAGGCGTTGAAAACGCTTCTTATGCGCGGCACGGATACGCAGGGTACTATGTTCGGCGAGATGTTCAAGAACGATCTTGAAACGCGTATAGACGTTCACGAGGGCTTTTACTACATATATGTAAACTATACCGCTCCGCCCAAGGAGGGTGGCAAGCCCGCAGCTTATACAAATCCCGTAAAGGTCAACTACGCGGCTTACTCCAAGGCGCGTCTGCCGCAGCTTTCCGGCGAGTCCGCATGGAATAATTACAGGCTGGATTACCTTGATTTCTCAAAGGGCAATTACATAAACAAACAAGGTCAGATCATCGGCGTGTTCGGAGTTCAGGTAGAGCGCGGCGGAAGCAAGCTTGAAAGAGGCATGAAGAAAACCTCGCTCGGTCATGATACCTTTGATGTGTGATGACGTAACGTTTTCCGATGGAATTAACATTGCTCCCCCGATCTAACGGTCGGGGGAGTTTTTGGGTAACACTCGGGAGTGTAAGTTCGGCGCCGCATTATACCGCATTTTCCGTATCTGTCAAATTCGACGAAAAACCGCCGCGAAAACGGCGATTTTTTGGTGCATTCAACACGAAAATTCTCACATAACGCTAAAGTTTTACGTTTTACTGCCGATAATATATATGTGGGGAAGAATGCGCCCATTTACAAAATTTTAAAAGGAGGCAGGCACTATGGAGATAAAAGGAATCAACGGTATCATTTCCACCTACAAAACAACAAAGGCACAGTCGCCCAAAAAGTCCGGTGCCGCCGTTTCCGCTAAAAATAACACCGACAGAGTTGAGTTCGGATTTGAGAAAACTCTTGCTGCCGCGAAGCTTGCTATCGCGCAGGAGGTAAACTCCGACGCTTCTCCAAAGGAGCTTCTTGAAGCGCAGAATACGGCAGAGCAGGGATTGACAAGCGCCGAGCTTGCGGCACTGATTTTCATGGGGTGAGATTATGGATAAAATAACCGCCGACGCAGTGGTAAAATGCCTTGAGATCGACGTGGATTTTTACAGAGAGCTTACCGTTTTTTTGATGAAAAAGCACACGAAGATACTTGCGGACGACCTTGAATGGCTGACGGATTCCCTCAACGACGAGCAGGCTTACCTGATGAAAAGCCGTTCGCTGGAGGATAAGAGACTGGAGCTTTTCAGAGGGCTCGGAATCAGCGATAAAAAGTTGAGCGAGCTTATAGAGGATGCTCCCGAGGAGTACAAGCCGAAGATGAGTATGCTGTATAAGCAGCTTGAGGAGCTCGTCGACAATATAACGGAGCTTAATTCGCAGACGACAGAGGTAGTAAAGCGCAAGCTCGACAATCAGAAAGAGTTCGTAGCGAGGGCGGGAATTCTCGAAAAGCCCGAGACCTACAACAGAAACGCCTCGAAGGTTGCGGGAGGACAGTCCTCCGCGCAGGTTTTCAGACAGGTATAATACAACTTCAGGAGGATATATATGCGTCCAACATTTTTAGGTTTTGAAACACAGAAGCGCACCTTACAGATCGCGCAGAAAAATCTCGACATCACGGGTAACAATATTTCGAATATAAATACCCCGGGTTACACAAGACAGCGTGTGGATATGTACTCAATGTACGTTTCGGGTAACCGTTCAATGCGTTGGTCGACTAAAACGAACAACCTTTCGATGCAAGGTCAGGGCGTAAACGCTTACGGCGTAAGTCAGATACGCGATATCTTTATTGATAAGCGCTACCGCGAGAACGTCGCGGTCGAGGCGGAGACCAGCACAAAGGTGCAGATACTTTCCGAGATTGAGGATGTGCTGGACGACTTTGAAAACGATGGTCTGCAACACTATACGCAGCAGTTCTTTAATGCGCTTCAGGACTATTCCGGTGAAAAACCCGACAGCTCCGAGGTTGCTACAATAGTTGTGAACACCGCTACTAACCTTTGCCGTTTGTTGAACGTTTATGATACGCAGCTTAAAGAGATCGAGTACACCTATGTAAACGAGCTTAAGGATTCTGTCGACTACATAAACGATATGATCGCGGATATGAATATCCTTAACGACAAGATAGCGCGCGAGAAGATACATCTCGGTGAGGGATACGATCCCAACGAGCTGTGTGATGATATGAATCTGTATATCGACGAGCTTGCAACTTACGGAAATATTGAGTTTAACCGCAACGACGACGGAACATATAACGTTATGCTGGGCGGCGTTACGATACTCGACGGCGAGAGCGGAAAGACAAATCGCCTTATTATGAAGGACTACGACAGCTATGGTCTGGCGATAGTTCAATATGAGAGCGGTCATCCGACGGATTTCACGTCGGGCTCGCTTAAGGGCTACATAGATATGCTCAACGGTAACGGCGTTTACGCGTCGGGCGGACAGAACAGCGTTCACGGTATCGCGTATTACAAGAGCGCTATCAATGAGTTTGCGCGTACCATCGCGAATACCTTTAATAACGCAAACGGCGCTGCCGAGGATAAATCGAGACTAATGTTTGTTTCGTCTGTTGAGGACGCGCTTATCACCGCGGGAAATATTCACGTTGCGGACTCGTGGAAAGAGGATCCGACTATGATCGGTAAGGTGAGAATCCTCGATCCGATCACGGGTCTGTACAAGTACGGATTTGACGAAAACAAGGACGATATCAAGGAGGACGAGACCTCCGAGCTGGTAAATCTCCAGAACAGTAATATAAAGTACCTGATATCCCAGTTTGACAATCAAGCGATAAAATTCGGCAACTGCCATGATTTCCAGGGCAGCGTTTACGAATACATTTCCTTTGTTTCCAACAGACTGGGACAGGATATAAAGTATGAGGTAAGCCGCCAGGAGACGGCGGAGAGCACGGTTAACGGTCTGCTCGATGCAAGAGACGATGTATCGGGCGTACAGATGGACGAAGAGGGTATCAATATGCTGAACTACCAGAAATGGTACAATGCGTCCTCAAGAATGGTAACGGCGCTTGACGATCTGCTCGATAAGCTTATCAACGGAACAGGCAGAGTTGGTCTGTAAGATATGGAGGTAACTGACATATGAGAATTACTAACCCTACTATACTCAGAGGCTATAACCGCGATCTTAACAGACTGCTGAACCTCAAGACACAGACCGAGAAGAGGATCACCTCGGGCAGAAAGTTCTCGAGAGCGTCCGAGTCCCCGCTTTCGGCGGCAAAGGCGCTCAACGTAAGAAAGTCGCTGTATTATTCCGCACAGCATAAGGAAAACCTTAAGGTCGCGAATAAATTCTACACCGAGGCGGAGACCTCGCTTATCCAGGTGTCTGAAAAAATGGCGTCTATCCGCGAGACTATCATCGCCGCGGTAAATACTACCAAGAACATAGAGGATTATAACATCTATGCCCAGCAGCTTGAGACTAGCGCAAAGGAGCTTTGCGCTATCTTCAATACAGATTCCGCGGGACGTGCTATCTTCGGCGGTGAGAGCGACAACACCTCTCCGTTTGAGATCATCAACGACGCGAACGGCAACGCTTCTACGGTTCTTTATCATGGAATTCCCGTAAATGCGTTAAGTGATTACAAAAGCTTCCCCTACTCCAAGGACGTCAATCTCGACATTGGTTTGGGCATGGATATAGATCAGGAGACACAGGAGGTCGATCCTCAGTCCGTTCTAAAAATATCGTTCGTAGGCACAAAGGTTTCGGGCTGCGGTGCTCAGTACGGTGTTGCGGACGTTGACCTTTCGCAGATCAAGCCAAACAGAAGCTATTGTATAGATGTATATGCGGGCAACGTTAAAAAGACCATCAGCTTTAAGGGAGAGTCTACTCAAGCGGGTAATGTCGCTGCTATAAACGCCAAGCTCGAGGAAGCCTTTAAAAAGCAGAAGGAGATCGGCGAGGGCTATCCCAAGATGGACGAACAGGGCGTTATCGCGCTGTTTAAAGACGAGCTGGACAAGGATGGCAATGTAACAAAGGCGGAAATTCCCGTTGAAGATGGAATTTGCTGCTTAGTAAATAATAAAGAAAAAAATCCCAGAGCCGAGGACCTTGTAGTGGACAACGACTCGGGTTACACAAATAAATTCAAGGTAAATGTTGAGAACCTTGAGGAGGGTCAGAGATATTCAATCGAGGTAAAGGTCGGTAATGAGGACGCAAAGACTATCACGTTTACCGCGGCTAACGACGACGACCCCGAAGCCCGCGACAAGGCTACGCTTGATAATATCCAGAAGGAGCTTGATGCGGCGTTCGGAGAGGGTGTTGTGAATATTTCCAAGGGTAAGGTAACGCAGGGTATTATCACTTCCGAGGGCAACACGGTAAAGGTTAGCTGCGCAGACAATAAGGGTACATCTCCTTCGGCGGTAAAGGCGGACATCACGACCGAAAGCACAACAAAGTTTGATACGTCAAAATTTGCTGCGGGCACATATACGTTTTCTGTTCCCGGCGGTGCAGATATAACCGTTACACTGGCAGACGGCGAGAATATCGTTGACAAGTTCAATGCTGCAAACAACACTTACTCAATGAGTACGGACGGCGTTATTACCAAGAAAGACGATGGCTCGTATATTTCTGGTATTACTTGCAAGGACGCTACGGGAGCGACCGTAGTCGCGGGACGCAAGACAGATTATTCGATAGACCTCGGCTCAATGGTATCCGGTGCGTATTATGAGCTTAAGGTAGTGACCGGCAACGGTACGGACGTCAAGAACATCTCCTTCAAGGCGGGCGATACTCCGGCGGATACTTTGAAAAGTATTCAGGACGCTCTTGACGGCACGGGTGTTACTCTTACGAATACCAAGGACGATATTTACAAGTTCAGCGATGGCGTTGCAGTTGCTAACCCCATAGTGACCTCGAAGGAAAATCCTGTTGTAGAGAGAGAGTCCATTTACTCAAACAACTACATTCAGCTGACATTAGACGCGGCAAGAGCGCTCAGACAGGGCGATATCGAATACGCGAACGGCTGTATCGACAGAATAGTTACCGCGAACGAAAATCTGCTTGTGGAGATTGCCGATTTGGGCTGTAATGAAGAGTTCATCAGCTTCAATATCGACAGAATCACCACAAGAGAGGAAAACCTCCAGGAACGTCAGGTAGACCTTGAGGCGACCGACGCAAAGAGCGAGATCACGCTCTGGAAAACATATGAGGCAATGTACAACGCTTGCCTGCAGATGTCCAGCTCGGTAGTGCCGAACAGTATTTTCAACTATATAAAGTAAATTAAATAATGGGAGCGCCCGTACGGCAGCACGAAGCTTTTTCACGCAGCGCGGCGCACCTCGAAAAATATTATTACACAGGAGGTGTTTTAATTGATTCCTAATTTACTTCAAATTACCACGATCCCGATACAGATAGAGATCAAGGTGACGAACGCGAGGTTTGAGCACTCCGATGAGTATGTCCAGCCGCAGGTAAATATAAAGAGCCGTAACGGCGGCTTCGTAATGGAAGCGGAACCGCTGAAGCTTAATATCGATACCTATCAGGCTAGGAAGAGTATGGGTTACGGTCACATGACCGAGGGCGATATGCTTAAGCAGAAGGCACAGGAAGGTTGGTCAATCGCGTTTCAGGGCACGGCAAAGGTAGCAGCCGAGGGCGATCAGCTGGCGCGAGGAATGTCTCCCGCCGAGATCGCGCTCAACAACGCAAGAGCGGGCGCTACCGTTCAGACGATTATGGATTTTTTGCCCAAGGAGGGCGCGGACGTCACGTTCGAAGCAGGCAAGCTGAACATTGAGTATCAGATGGGCACTCAGGACATTGACTGGAATATTCACCCCGACTCGCCGTTGGAGTTTATTCCGGGAAGCGTGGAGTTTATCGTTCATGACAGGCCGCGCGTAGAGATCGAGTATATAGGCGATCCGCTCTATGTTCCGCCAAGCGCGAACCCGAATTACGAGCCGCCGCCATTCTTGGATATTAAGGGTTGATGAAAATGAAGATTAAAACCAGAGATTTCGGAGAGATTGAAATTGACGAGAGCACGATTATCAACGTTCCCGAGGGAATTATCGGGTTTGAGAGCGTGAAGCGTTATACGCTGATCTATCCTCTCGGGGAGAATACATTCCCGATGTGGTTACAGTCGGTTGAGAGCGTAGAGCCGTGCTTTGTCGTGTACAATCCCACGCAGATATATTCCGATTACCGCTTTGAGATATCCGATGACGAGCAGGAGCTGCTTAAGCTCGACGAGAGCACTCCGTACACCTGCTTAGCCGTTGCGATAGTTCCCGATGATTACAAGCAGACGACCATAAATCTGCGCTGCCCGATCGTCCTAAATTTAAAGGACAATATCGCCGCACAGGTAATGCTGGAGGACTACGACTTTAAGTATCCCGTGTATTCTAAGGAGGATTGATTATGCTGGTAGTAACGCGAAAGGCAAACGAAAGCATAACGATCTCCGACAATGTAGAGATAACGGTGCTTGAAATAACTAAGGACAAGGTGAAGATCGGGATCAACGCTCCCAAAGAGGTCAAGATTTTCCGAAGCGAGCTTAAAACGCTCCGACAGACGAACGAGCAGTCCGCTCACGCGTCGGGTGCGGCAATAGAGCAGCTTCTTAATTCACACAAACAGGAGGAGAAATAAGATGGCGAATGACATAATGCGTCTTAGCGGCATCAATTCGGGTTATGATACCGAATCGATGATCGAAAAGATGATGTCCACTTATCAGACAAAGATCGACAATCAGAATAAAAAGCTCCAGAAACTCCAGTGGCAGCAGGAGGCGTATCGTGACATAATCACAAAGCTGAGTGATTTCAAGGGCAAGTATTTTGATATACTTAAGAGGGACAGCTACCTTATGAGCCCGAACTCCTTTTCGAAGTTCAAGAGCAATATTACCAACAAGACCAACGCCGGCAAGGACACTGGTCTGAAGGTAACTACGTCTTCGAGCGCAGTTGAGGGTATCCATAAGCTGAATGTTGCGCGAACCGCTACCGCTACCACCCGTACGGGCTCCGTTCTCGGTACGCAGAACTTCAACATTGATTTCAAGAAGGCGCTTAATACCTCCGAGTACACCACCAACGATGACGGCACGAGAACCTATTCCTTTGCGCTTGATGTAAAGGTCGGAGACGTTTCCAAGACGCTGGAGTTTGAGGCAAACATCACGCCTAATTCTGACGGCAGCATTTCCGAGGCTGCTTTGGATCAGGCGAGAACCGATATTATTGCCGACCTTAATCAGCAGCTTAAGGATGACTTTGGCGAGACCGATAAGGGCAGCGGAAACTATTTCCTTCAGGCAAAGGACAACGGCGACGGATCTATCGGATTTACCGTAAAAGGTAACTCCGCAGTTACCATTACCGAAAAAACGGGTAACTTCGGTCTGGCTAGACCCTCGACAAAGGTTGCTATCGCGCCGCAGTCTGCCGTTACGGGTCAGAATTCCATTACCGTAGACGTTGGCGGAGATGCAAGAGAAATAAAGTTCAATGCTGTTTCCGAAACATATTACGACAGCCGCAATGAGCCGGGCAATGAGAGCATTCTTGCGGAGTACAATCAGCTCAAGACTTTCGCGTATATAAGGGAAAAGGGTGCAATACCTACCGATGAGCAGCTCGAAAAGTACACCTATACAAGCATTCAGGCCGCTAAGGATAAGAACACCGAGGCTATCCAGCAGGCTATGAACAAAGAGTTTAAAGGCAAGGGTATAACCTTTACGATCGACAAGTCCTATGTTACCGCAAAGGACAGCAGCGGCGAGGACGTAAGGTTTTCGCTTACGGCAACGGGCGGCGGAACGTTTGGTATTGAAAAGGGCGGCGTATCCAACAAATTCACCGATAAGACCGAGCTGTACAATCTGGGTCTCGAGCCTAATGAGGACGGCAAGTACTCGATGAAGATAAACGGTAAGGAGATATCGATCGACAAAAACGCTACCATTGCGGATCTGGTTTCCGCTGTTAATAAGAGCGACGCGGGCGTTACCATGTCTTACTCCAAATTGGAGAATAAGTTTATTATTGAAGCTAATGATATGGGCAACGGCGGCGACGTAGATATTGACGAGAACGACGAGTTCGCAAAGGCTCTCGGTCTTACGACAAACGCGGGCGCTGTTTATGAGCTGGGCGAAAACGCTAAGTTCACGATAGACGGTGTTGAGATCTACCACAACGGCAGCTCCTACACTATGGACGGTATTACGTTCGACTTTACAGATGTTGAGCTTAACACCGACATTACGGTAAGTATTACTAAGGATAACGAAGGCATCAAGCAGGCAATTAAGGACTTCGTTAAGGACTACAATCAGCTTATTGATGACGTTTACGGCCATATAGGTACCGCTCCCAAGCGCGACGCCAAGAACAACACCTACGACCCGCTGACCGACGCTCAGAAGGAAGAGATGACCGAAAAGGAGATTGAGAAGTGGGAGGAAGCGGCCAAGACGGGTGTTATCTACAACGATTCCACGGTTTCCGGCATTATGTCCAATATCAGAATGGCGCTTTACAATAGCGTTACGCTTGACAACGGCTCCAGGTTCGGACTGTACAACATGGGTATCAGTGTCGTAACGTCTATGACCGACAGCGAGGGTGCGCGCCACGGTAAACTTGAGATAGATGAGGTGGCTTTCGATAAGGCGTTCGAGGAAAATCCCGAGGCTATCTCGAAGCTGTTCACCGATCCCGAGTCGGGCATTATGAAGAAGGTCAGCGAGACCATTGACGGCGCTATCAGCACTACGAGGCTCACGGGCAATACTGTGAAGGGCACTCTGATCCGCAAGGCTGGTCTCCAGAGCGGCTCTACCGCCAAGAACAACGCGATTTACCGTCAGATGGAGCAGATAAACAAGCGCATCGGCCAGTTGCAAGACCGCTATGATTCTAAGGAAGAGTATTGGTGGAGCGTATTCACCAACCTTGAGAAGATGATGTCCGATATGAACAGCCAGTCCAGTTATATGGCGAACTTCCTCGGCAGTTCTGGCACAACTCAGTAATAAATAACGGGATGACGCCGCACTGGGAAAGTCTCCTATGGAGCGTCTTCTATTAGATAAGGAGAAGGAAAAGCATGATAAATCCTTATTCCGAATACAAGAAGCAGTCTGTTACGACCATGACCCCTGTCGAGGTCGTTATCAAGCTGTACAGTGAGATAGAGCGTCAGCTTGCTATCGGCATGGATTTTGTCGAGAAGAAGAATTACGCGAAATCAAACGCCGCATTTATCAAGGCGGAGGACTGCATTGACGCGCTCAGAGAAGCGCTTGATATGTCCGTGCCGATCTCTCAGAATCTGGAAAGTCTGTACATTTTCTTCTATAAGGAGATAGTAAAGGCGAACGTCAGCAAAGACTGCACCGAGATCAAGAAGATAATCCCGATGATAGGGGAGCTTCGCGACGCGTTCACGCAGATAAGCCAGATGACAAGAGAAGAGATCGAGGCACAGGATAAACAAAATCATAAAAAGGGCATATTATAATATAAGATCAGAGAATGCCGCAGAAAGAGGGGAAAAGTATGGCGGAGCTTTTTGGCTGTGAGAGAGTGAATGAGATCATGACACGGATACTCAGCACTCTTCAGGAATACGAAAAACAAACGGATAGCATGATCAATGCCGAGCTTGAGATTATTCAGCAGGGGCTTATCGCCAGAAATGAATTGATAGACAACCTCGAAGACCTTAAAGAGGATCTTGACGCGGTCGTAGGGTGCGAACCTCCCGATGAACAAACGCTGCTCAAAGCGCTGATTAACGGCAGCTACGTCAGCATAACGCTTGACGAAACGCATAAGAAGCTGCAGCTGCTCCAGCGTAATATCGCGGTAGCAAAGCAGAGAATTCTCGACAAGGACAAGGTCATTAACGGGCAGTTCAAGGATCGGCACGTTGATTCGCGCCGTGAGCTTGAGCAGCTCAAGCAGACCAAGCAGAAGATCGGCTACTATAACAGCGCGGTTGTTGGCAGGGCAACGGGTCAGTCGCTGAACAAAAATTTGTAGGATAAAACCGCCGAGCATGGATGTGAGGCGGTTTTTTATTATTTTGGAGGGTGATATGAAGTGTGAACTATGTCCGCGGCGGTGCGGGGTTGACAGGACAGTCTCGCGCGGGTACTGCGGAATGAGTACGGAGATCACTGCCGCGAAGGCTATGCTGCACTATTGGGAGGAGCCGTGCATTTCGGGGGAACGCGGTAGCGGTGCGGTGTTCTTTTCGGGGTGCGTGCTGAAATGCGCGTATTGTCAGAACTACGATATCAGCACGGAGCATAAGGGGAAGACCGTCTCCGTTAAGCGGCTTGCGGATATATTTCTAGAGCTCCAGCGGCAGGGGGCGCAAAATATAAATCTTGTCAACCCTACGCATTTTGTTCCGCAGATAATAAACGCGCTAGAAATGGCAAAGGAACAAGGTCTGATTCTCCCGATAGTCTGCAATTCAGGTGGATACGAGCGTGTGGAAACGCTGCGAATGCTTGACGGATTGGTGGACATTTATCTTCCCGACATCAAGTATTTCGACGACAGTTTGGCGCAAACGCTCTCGGACGCTCCGAATTATTTTGATACGGCAATGTGCGCTGCTGCCGAAATGATAAGGCAGACAGGCAAGCCTGCACTCAACGAGGACGGTCTGCTGCTGCGCGGAACAATCGTTCGCCATCTGTTATTGCCCGGGCAATATAAGGACACGATCGAGATAGTAAAGCGCGTTGGAGAACAGTTCGGTGGGGAAATACTGTTCAGCCTGATGAGCCAGTACACGCCGTTCGGCAAGGTAAAAACCGATACGCGTTTTGAGAAATTCAACCGCCGCATAACTACTTTTGAGTACCGTAAGGCGCTGGATGCGGTGTACGAGACGGGATTGACAGGCTATATGCAGGAAAAGTCCTCCGCGAAGGAGGAGTATACTCCGATATTTGATTTTTCGGGCTTATAAAATATTACCGATTTTAGAAAAGACTGCACAGTGGTTCTGTACAGTCTTTTTCTTTTGTGGTGACCTTCACGGTTAAACAAGCATTATGTGTTTATTCACCGGAAAGCAGCGCCCTCGGCGCGATCTTCCTCACACGCAGCGACATCAGGCAAGCCGCTCCGAACGCGAACAGGACAAGCACAATCCCCGCAATTATGCAGATATCCGCAGGCACTATAAAAGTTCCCTTGACTACACCGATGCCGCTCAAAAAAACCGCCATGAGCGGATTTATTATCCCCATACTTACAGCGATTCCCACCGTCACGGAAATTATTATGGACGGCATAAAGCTTATCGCCGTCTGCAGTACAAGCTGCCCTGTGGTGAAGCCCAGAGCCTTTAAAATGCCATAATCCCGCATTTTGCCGTTTAATAGCGTTCTCACCAGCAGATACATTACAAAAATAATTACAATGCAGCTTATTATCACGATGGCTATAACAAGGAACGTCATCAGCAAAACATATACTTTGCCCGTGCTTTCTATGAACAACAAGATGTTCTGCACAGCGTTTACATCACTTCCAAATTGCTCTGACAGCCCGTTGTTGAAATCGTCAATATCCGTGCCGTCTGTCAGGTTTATGTAGTAGGTCACGTTTGGCAGGGAGCTTATTTTTTCATACCCCTCGCGGGTCATAATGCAATCTTTTCCGAGATAGTTGGAGCATTGCGTAAATCCCGACACAATATATTTTCCATTTGAATTTCCAACCTTTAAAGTAATCTCGTCGCCGATCTTGATACCATTTTCATTTGCGTACTTTGCGGCAATTGCCAATTCATTGCCGTATTTGGGGTAACGTCCCTCTATCGCCCTGCTTTGATTATTCATCTTTGAGCAATCGTCCGTTACGGCTACGAACAAAGAGACCCCGCCAACATGCTGCACCTCCATATTATTGCTGGTGAACAGGTAAAATTTCTCGACGCGGCTGTCCTCACGCAATATGGAAATAAGTTCATCTTCTTTCTTAAGGTTAACGTTTATTGCCGAGTCCGCAAATTCTCCTGCGATCATTTCTATCATTGGTTGGATATCCACTATCGTGTTCCTGACCGAGGTTGCGGAAAATACCAAAATCAGCGAAATAACAAGCATTGTAACACATATAATCAGGTTCTGCTTAAGTCCCCCAAGCGTGGTTTTCATGGCAAGAGCGGCGTTTAAAGACAGCGAGGTTTTTTCAAGCCTCACATGATTTCTCTTGAAATTGTGGGTAGCTATCCCTTGCCGCATTGCCGTTATTGGTTCGATATTTTTTATTTTTTTTGCGGAAAAATACACCGCCGCCGAAACGACACCCGAAATGAAAATTACCGTAAACAATATTGGAAGAGGCTGAAATCTTATTATATAGGGAATACCCGTTTGGGCTATCATCATTTCGTTCACAGCGGGAAAAACGCAGTAGGAAAGCACGGTACCAATAACCGCGGCAATTGCGGATATTCCCGCAAACTGCGCAAGCAGCGCGGAAATAAGCTGACGGCTGGTATAGCCTACCGCTTTAAGCGCACCCAAATTCTGCATATTTTCACGGATATAATTTGCAATGTTGGAGACGATGACCACTACTCCGATAAGCAGCACCAGAAACGCCATTGCGCTTAAAATTCCCGCGCATATCATCTGCGAAATATATCTTGACGTTGTGACCAGTTTGTAGTCGTTTTTGGTAACCACAACATCGGGATATTCCTTTGATATCGCGTCCTTGATCTCGGTGCCTATATCCTCGCATTTTGATATGTCGTTTACCCTTGCGGAAACGTATGCGGAATTAAGCGCGCAGCTCTTTTCGGAAAATTCATTAAATGTATCTTCCGTCATCAGCATTGCCATCATTCCGCAGTTGTGAGAGCCTATCATCGCGCTGTTAAAAAAACCGCATACGGTGTATTCGGACTCTTCGCCCAAAAATGTTATTTTTATCGTGTCACCTGCAGCGTAATTATTTCCCATGCCATAAAGCATGGGAAGATAAATCCCGCTTTTGAAATCACTGTCCTCGGTAATTTCAAACCCTCCGACGCTTCTGGAAAGAGCATCCTCCTTTTCAAGCAGCACCGCAAGCATGGATAATTCGCCTCCGTTGTACTTAAAGGAAGAGAGAGCGCAAAACGCGTCGCTTACGGTAAATTCCGTAATGTCGGTACGTTCCTTAAGCGTATCGGAAATAAAATTTTTAAAATCGTTACTGATAACATATGCAGAAAGATTTACATGACCGTCGTTCAGCTTATCGTGGCTGCGATCAAAATTTTTTCTGTAATCCATTGAGAGCATAAGCCACAAATTCATCATGATCGATGCAAGCAGCACAAGCACCACGATAGCAACGGTCTGTCCCTTTGCCTTGCGGATATTAGATCTCGCGAGAAGTAAGTTTTTATTCATTTTACCACCCCATTTCCGAAAGGAACGTCGAAAGCTTTTTATGACGTTCGCTGTCGTCGGGACGATATTTCCCAAGATCACATTCGCCGAGTATCGAGCCGTCCTTTAAGTACAGGATACGGTTTCCGCGGCGTGCGCTGCGCATATCGTGCGTTACCATAACGACGCTCTGTCCCCGCTCGTTGAACTCGGTGAGCGTGTTCAAGACGTCCATTCCCGTCTGCGAATTCAGCGCACCCGTCGGCTCGTCGGCGAACAGTATCTCGGGAGTGTTTATCAGTGCGCGGACTATCCCTGCCCTCTGCGCCTCGCCGCCCGAAATCTGTGTCGGGAATTTTTGTTGAGTTTCCTCGGAAATGTCCACCGCCGCAAACAATTCCTTTGCGCGTTTAACAAGAGCGGCTTTGTCACGGTTCAAAAGCAGCCCTGCCGCCATAACATTGTCGAAAACGCTCATCGAATCAATAAGGTATATCTGTTGAAACACGAACCCGCAGTGTTCGCGGCGAAATACCGCCAGTCCGTCGGAGCTAAAATCCGAGATAACCTTTTCGCTGAACGTGATCTTTCCGAGCGACGGCGTATCCATTCCCGAAAGCGCGTACAGAAGCGTGGATTTTCCCGCGCCCGACGCGCCCATGATCACAGTAAAATCACCCTTGTACAGCTCCAGATCAACGTTTTTAAGAACGTGCTGCAATGCGCCTCCGCTTGAGAAGCTCTTGCTTAAGCCTTCGGTCTTTAACAATATTTCTTTCATTGAAGAACCTCCATAGATTGTTTTTACACGTTCTATTATAGCGTTTCAATTCTTAAATGTCTTTAAGGAATTCTTAAATTTTCCTTAAATATTTCCCGAAAGCGAAATAAAAACGATGATCTTCAAGCCGTTTCGACCGTTTTCGATAAGCAGTTCCCCCTTCATCTCCGTCATAAATCTGTCTGAAATATATAGACCCAGTCCCGCGCCATTAACGTTCTGAGTATTGCTTCCACGCTTAAATTTTTCTTTTAGCAGCGGCAGCTCCTCCGCGCTCACACCGCCGCCGAAATCCTCAAACACAACGGCGAGACGCCGATTATCCAATGTGGTTTTTACTTCGATATCCGTGTTCGCGTATTTATATGAATTTGCGAAAATATTGTCGAAAACCTGCTGTAAACGCAGCTTGTCAGCGTATATCATACACTCGGGAATGTTCGGTATCTGCGCCTTGTGAAAGTAGTCCGCGCTCTCCAGCATACCGCGCAGTTCCGCGCTTGACATATCCGCGGGCGTTACGGTGAGTTGTTGCAGCTCTTCTAAGGTCGCCGAGAAAAGATTTCCGACAAGCGTGTTAATCTGATCGGCTTTTGAGATTATCAAAGTGAAATTCTCGCGCGTTTTATCGTTCTCGGCAACTGTCGTGCCAAGCTCCGATACTGCCTTTATACTCGCGACGGGCGTACGGATATCGTGCGATAATTTTGCGATGAGCTCCTTTTTTGATGCGTTCGCTTTAGCCTCGGCAAGCCGTGCATTTTTCAGCTCGGAGCGCATTATGTCAAAGCTTTCGGTAAACGCTCCGAATAGGTTCCCCCTATCCATTTGAAGCGGAACGTCGAGATTTCCTCTCGCGACGCGCTCCGCAAATCCCTTTAGATTTCCGAACGGCTTCACGACAACGCGGTTCAGATAAAATGAATATCCCGCGCAGATGATAATTTGTGTTGACGCAGCTATTCCGAACACAGTAACAAGAGCGTTTCGGTCGCTTTTTAGTGTGTCGGAGCTGTCGTTATACACGATAATTTTTCCGACAACAGCACCGTCGACCTCGATATCCGAAACGGTATCGCGGTGCGAGATCGCGGCGTTTACGCTTTCGGAAAGCCCCGTCCTTGTTCTGAAAACGACTTCGCCGTCGTTATTGATAACAACATAATCAAGCGCGGTTTCATTAACATGAGCCGCTATTTTATGCCAATCCTCGCGCACCGACTGTACCGCCTCGTTTACCTCAACGGTATCCTGCTTGTATTCCGTACCGTGAAACGCGAACCAAATCAATACCGCGATCTCAAGCGCGAACACGATTATCAGAGCACACGTAAATATTCCGTTTCTCATCGCTTACCTCCGCGGAATTTGTAGCCGTCGCCCCATACGGTGACTATGTACTCGGGCGAGCTCGGGTCGCGTTCTATCGCCTCGCGTATCTTGCGGATATGTACGTTGAGCGTGCCGTCGCCCGTAAACTTGTCCTCCCATACGTTTTCGAAAAGCTCCTGTTTGGATACGGTTTTGTTTTCGTTTTTGATAAGGTACGCAAGCAGCCTGAATTCCAGCGCGGTGAGTTTCACGGGTTCGCCTTGGACGACCGCCGTTTTCGCATTGAGATCAACGCGCAGCCAGCCGTCATCATAACCGTCTGCCCCCAGTCTGTAACGCTTTAGTACAGCTTTTATCTTGGCGATCAGCACGCCGAGCGAATACGGCTTTTGTATGTAATCGTCGCCGCCGATATTCAGCGCAATTATCTGATCGTCGTCGCTTGTCCGTGCCGAGATAAACAAAATCGGTATCTGGGTTTTTTCGCGCAGCTCTTTGCACAATTGAAAGCCGCTGTCGTCGCCGAGGTTAATGTCCAGCAGCAACAGGTCCGCCGAGTTTTCAGTGAAAAAGGCGCGGCACTCCTCCGCCGTATACACCGCGGCAGTTGTTACGCCGAACATATTGAAGTATTCCGCCGTGCTGTCCGCAAGCAGCTTTTCGTCATCTATTATAAGGCAATCGTATTTCATAAAAAGCCCTCCACGATCGTACTTTATTAAGTATAGCATATTTTAAAGAATATAGCAAGCGCGGCAGGAACAAATTAGTCTGCCGCGAATTAAGTATATTTCCGGCGCTTGTACTTCAGATATTGTCATACAGAAATTTGGTGCCAAGCGTAATCGCTCGACACCAAAATAACTCTATACAACAAGCGTCGTAAAAGGCGCTTTTGATTTTTTAGTTATTCCTTTACCGAACCCGAAACAAGGTTTGAGTAAATGGACTTTTGCAGTGCAAGGAAAATTACAAGCGTCGGGATAATACATATTATGATTCCCGCGAAGATGATCTCCCATTTTGCTCCGTAAGGACCCACGAACGTGTAAAGCGCTGTCGATACTACGGCGTTCTTTTTGCTTGGCATATAAAGCTGAGCGGTGTAGAAGTCGTTGTAAATACCGACAAACTTGATAACCAGAACGGTCGCAATCGCGGGGCGGAGCATGGGGAGTATAATGCTCCAGTACACCCTGGGATAGGAGCAGCCGTCAAGGATGGCACTCTCGTCAAGCGATACGGAAATATTGTCAAGGAACTGGATAAATATCTGGATAGCAATAATATCCGTTCCTATGTACATGATAATTGGAGCAGCCATGTTGTCGTAGAGACCGAGCTTGTTTACGATCTGGAATACCGTTACCTGCATTGAGATGCTCGGCAGCAGTGCTACTACAAGGAAAACCGCCTTGACTACCTTTGTGAACATCATGCTGAAACGTTGAACTACAAACGCGGTCATCGTGCCGGTGATTATCGTGCCGAAACAGGAGATCACGAGGATTATCATGGTGTTGAACAATCCTCGGAGCACGTTGCCTTGATTGAACGCGGTCACATAGTTGCTGAACTGCGGTACGGAGGGAAGCGCGAAAACGTTTGACTGGATATACTCGTCGTGCGTCTTGAGCGATCCGAAAAGAACAATAATAAGCGGAATGATAACGACAAGACAGCATAGTACCAGAAAAGCATATTTCAAAACCTGAAAGAGAATTCTGACAGATTTCGGGGTCTCCTTGAACGTATAGTCTTTAAGATCAAAATAATGTTTATTTTCCGCCATACCATCACTTCCTCTCTCTGAAACACAGCTTCTGAACTCCCGTTATGATCAGAATTATTAATAATAGGACTATTGCCATTGCCGAGCCCAGCCCGACCTTTTTATACGTGAACGCCGTATCTATCGTCTTGATAACAAACGTCGAGGTGTCGTTTCGTCCTCCTGTGATTATGTACGGTATCTCGAATACGGACGCCGCGCCTTTGATGGCAAGAACGAGCTGAAGAGCGATGATTGATCTGATACTCGGGAAAACGATGTACCAGAAACGCTGCCAGCCGTTTGCGCCGTCGAGGTCCGCCGCCTCGTAGATGTCTGGAGAGATCGACTGAATAGCGCCAATGAACATAATGATGTCAAATCCGATATATCTCCAGACGGACGCGAAAACCAGGCAAAGATTTACAAGTCCCGGAGTGGAGAGCCACTTTACAGGGTCAAGACCGAACAGCGCAAGAATGGTGTTGAGCGTACCCTCGCTGTTCGTAATACCGTCGCCCTTCTGAAAGAAACGGCGGAAGATAAGCGATACCGCAACGCCGTTCATCATGTACGGGAAGAACAGTATTCCCTTGAAGAGGTTGCCGAATTTGATCTTCGAGCAGAGTATCGTAGCTATCAGCAGTGCGAGAGCAAGCTGAATAAACGAGCCGAAGAAGTAATAGATACAGTTTTTAAAGGTGCTGAGGTAGGTAGGGTCCGTAAACAACGTAACATAGTTGTCAAGAGCTACCCATTTCGGGTTTACGCCAAGCTGGTCGCGCTCCTGAAAGCTGAAGATAACCATGTTGACCGCGGGGATAAGCGTGAATATCGTCAGAAGAACGATCGGTATCAGCAGAAACAGAACCGTTGTGATGTACTTCTGACCCGTGTAACCTCGCACCCACTCCATAAGGGTGCGCTTTTGCTTAACATTGGCACTCATTACAGTAACCGTCCTTTCAATTTAAATGGTTGCTCTACATAGGAGAGTATAGCGTTTCGCTCCGAGAAATCATGCCCGGAGCGAAACGCCGTGAGAAAACTATGAAAAATTGATTGGTTTAGCCGAGTGTTGCCATATAAGCCAGATAATCCTCATTTGCGTCTCTTGTTTCTGCCCACTTTTTGTTGCACTCGTCTATGATAGCTTTGAAAGCCGCTTCATCGTTCTTAAATGCAGCCTCTGCCATACGGATCTTGAAGTTTGCAGCGTCATCATTGTAGAGACCTATCTCGGAGTCGTTGTCAATTGCGTTCCAAACGCCTACCAGACCATCGGGAGCGGGAGAAGCAACGAAGAACTCGCAATCCGCGAAAGCTTCGAGGTAATCGGGCATATCGGCGCCTCTTACGGGAGATACGCCCTGGTTGTAGGAAATATACGGAGAATCATTTACAAACCAGTCGATATATGCCTTGCCAAGCTCCTTAACAGCCTCGTCACTGTGAACGTTTACGCCGAGCGCGTAGTCGGAGGTACTCTGTGCATACTGCTTGCCGTCCTTGGTGAACGGAGCGGGCATATAACCGATATCCTGAGGATTATCGCCTGATTCCTGGAACTGAGATACAGCCCAAGAGCCCATGATCATCGTAGCGATTTTGCCTGCGTTGATAGCGGGCTTGGAACCCTCCCAGTCGCCGGTCATAGGATCTTCCTCGTGAATGTCGGTTTCCTTGAAGATGTCGAACATCAGCTTCATGGTGTTGTAGTAATCTTCGCCCTCAACAAAAAGGTCTCTCTTCGAGGTAAGGATATCGTTCTGGATATTGCTGTTGCCCGAAACCGCAACGGACATATCAATGATCTGAGCGAGAGCCCAACCGGTGTTGAAGTTGGTGTAGTAAGGGATGACCTCGCCATCGAACTGATCCTTGATCTTCTTCAGAGCGGCAACAAAGTCTTCGGGGGTCTTCGGTATCTCAGTAACACCCGCTTCAGACCAAATTCTCTTGTTGTAGCACAGACCGCCCGAAACGGCACCCATATGCGGAATTCCGTATACAACGTTGTCATACATTTTCTGATCCATCCAGAAATATCTCTCGTTAAGAGTTTCATAATCTCCGAGCGGCTCAAAGAAGTTGCCGAGATCCATAACCTTTACCTGATCCGGAATCATCAGAACGTCGCCGTAGTTGTCGGTGCTCATCATTGTGGTAACGTCGCCTGCGTACTTTGTAAAGCCTTGGTACTCGACCTTGCAGTTGAATTTCTCCTCAAACTCTTTTGTCCATTCCTGGAGCTGCTGGGAGTCGTTGCAGAGGTCGGTACGGTGAGTGAGTACCTTAAGAGTCAGACCGTCCGTTATCTTGGAAGCGTCATAGAAGTTATCGCGAACAGACTGCGTTTCGTTGTCAATGGGGTTGTTTGCGGGAGTGCTGCTCGTGCTGTTATCGGTAGTGCTGCTATCGGTAGTGCTGTTACTGCCGTCCGTGGAACTGCTCGTTGAGCTTGTTGAACTCGAGCTGCTGCTGTTACTGGGGGTATCGTTGGAGTTACAGCCTGCGAAAGAGAGAACTGTCGCAACGGAAAGTACGCCCGCCATGATCTTTTTCAGTTTCATAATATTCCTCCGTAAAACAAATTGGGATAAATAAAAGTTGTGTATTCGATTAAGCGTTTTATGAAGTTATCGATAGCTTAATCATATTTTAATTATAACTTTTTTAAGCATTTTTGTCAAGAATATTTTTTATTTTTTGTAAATGCGCATAAAAAAAGCCCCGCATATTTGTGTAAATGCACACATATGCGAGACATAAACAGTGTAATTCGTGTAACTTAACGCATAAACGCATCAAGCCAAATAGCTCTAATAACTTAATTTGCTTATTTGAGGTTAAATTAAGTTAAAACACAATCCTTTCCTCAATATACGCCCTTACATCGGAGAGAGGAATTCTTACCTGTGACATCGTATCACGCTCGCGGACGGTCACGCAGCTGTCGTTTTCGGTGTCAAAGTCGTAGGTAATGCAGAACGGTGTGCCTATCTCGTCTTGGCGGCGGTAACGCTTGCCGATAGAGCCTGCTTCGTCGTACTCGGTCATAAAGCTCTCGGAAAGCTCGTCTGCGAGCTTGATCGCCTTTTCCCCAAGCTTTTTGGAAAGCGGAAGAACGGCAGCCTTAATAGGAGCGAGCGCGGGGTGGAAGTGGAGCACAACGCGAGTATCGTTCTTCTCCGAGTCGATGACCTCCTCGTCGTATGCCTCGCAGATAAGCGCGAGGACGGTTCTGTCAAGCCCGTATGTGGACTCTATAATAAATGGCACGAATTTTTCGTTGGTCTCGGGGTCGAGATACTCTATTTTCTGACCGCTGTACTCTTGATGACGGGAGAGATCGAAGTTGGTACGGTTATGAGTTCCGTTTACCTCACCCCAACCGAACGGGAACAAAAACTCAATATCACACGCCGCCTTTGCGTAATGGGCGAGCTTCTCGTGATCGTGATAGCGAAGGTGCTCCTCCGATATGCCGAGATCCATATAAAACTTCTTTCCGAACTCCTTGAAGTAGTCGTAAAGCTCGGTGTCCGTGCCCTCCTTGCAGAAGGTCTGGAATTCCATCTGCTCGAACTCAATGGTTCTGAACGTAAAGTTTCCGGGAGTAATTTCGTTTCTGAACGCCTTGCCGATCTGACCAATGGAGAACGGCAGCTTTGCGCGCATGGTGCGCTGAACGTTAAGAAAATTCACATACTCGCCCTGAGCGTTTTCGGGACGAAGATAAATGGTGCTCTTGCTGTCGTTGGTAGTGCCGCGGAAGGTCTGGAACATGAGGTTGAATTCACGGATATCCGTGAAGTTGTGCTTTCCGCAATGGGGGCAGGGTATGCTGTGGCTCTTGATATATTCAAACATCTCCGCCTTTGTCATAGCGTCGGGGTGAGCGTCGGGGTCAAAGTTCTCGATAAGATTGTCGGCTCTGTGGCGCATTTTGCACTCCTTGCAATCAAGCAGCGGGTCGGAAAAGCTCGCGACGTGTCCCGAAGCCTCCCAAACTCTCGGGTGCATAAGGATATCCGCGTCCAGCTCGTAGGAGTTTCTGCGCGACTGAATAAAGCGTTTTCTCCAGCAGTCCTTGACGGTGTTCTTAAGTCTCGCGCCCAGAGGACCGTAGTCCCAAGTATTGGCAAGACCTCCGTATATCTCGCTCCCCGCAAAAATAAATCCTCTGCCCTTGCACAAGGCGACGATTTTGTCCATTGTCTTTTCGGTGTTTTTCATTAAAATATATTTCCTTTCTTATCCCGTATGGCTTACGGGAATATTCACGAGCCAAAAGCCGTCAGCCGTCAAGCTCCTCTTTCAGATCTTTGTACAAAAACAAATACACGCTCGGCAACGATTCGCCCTCGGGAATAGAGTTCACTATTTCCGCAATATTATTTTCAAGCTTATCCGCGTCTTCCGCGCTTTTTGCGTCGATCAGCTTAAGCGCCGCCTTGTTCCATTTATACTCGTAATCGAGCGACTTTACAAGCTCTTTGTGACGTTCGGCATACTTTTCGGGAGGGTTAATCTTCGCGATATCGTCAAGCGCATTTTCGCGGCGTGAGACGGTATCTTTTAGTCCCTTGATATTCTCGCCGTTGAACGGATAATTCTCGGGAGCGTATTTTGTCCACTCCATAGTCGCGTTCAAAAATTCGCCCCAGCAGCGATAAAGCTCGTCGCCGTATTCCCGAACGGTCAGCCTGTTGCCCGAGCAGCCGCACAGCAGGATCAAAGGCAGAACGGCAGCAAGCAAAAGCGATACAATGCGTTTCGTCATAAATATCCTCTCAATCGTCGATCATGGCGCTTTCGCGTATCTCTCCCAGCCTGTGCTCATATCGCGCAATAACCTCGGGATCGTTCTCGTTCTTTGCCTTGACGAATATATCCATGACCTCGTCCTTAAGAGCTAGTACCTCGGGCGGGATTTTCGAGTCGGTCATAACGTACTTCTGAGTTATCGCGGCAAGTATACTCTGAACCTGTGCCTCGATACTGTTCATCAGAGCTTTACTATCCAGCCGAATTCATCGGGGAGCTTGCCGTACTGGATGCCCGTCATTGTGTCGTAGAGCTTCTGAGAGATAGTGCCGATCTTGTTGTCGTTGATAGTCATTATCCTATCGCCCCATTTGAGATGACCAACGGGCGAAATTACCGCGGCCGTACCCGTGCCGAATACTTCGTCAAGCTTGCCCGCGTCGTAAGCATCTGCAACTTCCTGAATAGTGATCTTGCGTTCGGTGACCTTCATTCCCCACTTCTTGCAAAGCTCAATGGAGGATTTTCTGGTAATTCCGGGGAGTACCGAGCCCGTAAGCTGCGGAGTGATGACCTCGTTGTCGATAACGAAGAAGATGTTCATAGAGCCTACTTCCTCGATATACTTCTGCTCCACTCCGTCCAGCCAGAGAACCTGCTCGTAGTCCTGATTATGAGCCTCATCCTGTCCCTTAAGTGAGATAGCGTAGTTTGCTGCGGTCTTCGCGAAGCCCGTGCCGCCTCTTACGGCGCGCACATACTTCTCCTCAACGTAGATCTTAACGGGATTAAGACCGGTCGAATAGTACGCTCCCGACGGCGAGAGGATTATCATAAACAGGTAGTGATCCGCGGGCTTTACTCCTACATACGGGTCTGTTGCGAAGATAAACGGACGAATATACAAGGACGCTCCATCGGTGTGGGGAACCCAGTCCTTTTCCAATTCAATAAGCTGCTTCAGAGCGCCAAGGACGAATTCCTCGTCAATCTGCGGGATAACCATTCTTTCGGCGGAGACGTTCATTCTTTTGAAGTTTTCGTCGGGACGGAACATCTGTATCGAGCCGTCCGCGGTGCGATAAGCCTTCAGACCCTCGAATATCTCCTGACCGTAATGCAGACACATAGCCGCGGGGGAAAGCGAAATTTCACCGTAGGGGACTATACGCGCATCGTGCCAGCCCTGTCCCGCGTCGTAGTTCATAACGAACATATGATCGGTAAAAATGTGACCGAAACCAAGCTTGGTCTCGTCTGTAGGCTTTACCTTAGGTTCTGTTGTCTTTTGGATTTTGATCTCCATGATAAATTACCTTCCTTTTGGGTGGGGTTTTAAGCCCGAAAATTATTTATATGCCTTTATTTTACCACTTTTTGACACGGTTGTCAACTACTTTAACACAACATCAAAGCTCTTTATATAACATTTATCTCTAATCGTTTATAGTATAAAAAACCGCAAGACGTATTTTTTAACAGCCTTGCCGAAAGCTACTCATATCCCATGTCAAGTCCCTTTTCATGATCCATATACGGCAGCGAATTATTCCACAAACCCATAGCGTCGAAAACGTCCGCGGCGTGGGCAGTGCAGAACAGCGGCATATACTTTAGCGCCTGCTTTGCGGCGGCGGTAAGTCTGCACATCTGATATATTCCGCCGCTCATTGCTCATTACAGTTCTAATTTATGTTATTTCCAGTTTCTGTTATAACTCGGCGCCTCAAGCGCGGGATTTGATGTTGTGGGCTTTGGCTTCCGCCGCACGGTGACGAAATCCGAAAGAACGAACGGTTTTTTTTCGGGTATTTTTTTAAATTGCTCAAGATAGTACAGTGCTGACTTCTCCAGTCGCTTGGTGTTGCCAAAACGGTTCTTCACGGTAATCTCGCGGACTTTTTCAAACATTCCCCGATTAAGCATATCGGTATCGAACTCAATGCCGCCGTCTTCGTTTACGTGGTAGCCAAGTCTGCCGCTCTCGTAGAAATAGCTGCGTATCTCGCCCTTGAAGGTGATGTCGTGAGGGGACTTCTTTGGGTCGCGGGAGACGCTCTCAAGTGTTTCAAACGGGATAAAGTACAACCGCCGCAGGATAACACGGTCGCCCCAGTGGACGTACTCGCCCGCATATTCGCTGAACACCATTCCGCATGGCAGGAAGTCGAAAAACGTGTAATGCGCGTGGCGGCGTCTATATTTTTCGGCGATATACACCGCCGAAAACGCGAATATCATACCGATCAAAATACACCCCGCTATGACCGCAAGAAGCATAACGGCTATCTCCGAGCGGTAGTTCAGGACTATCTGAATTGTGCAGAACACGCAAAGCGCTATGATCGGCACGTTGACGATTATAAGCAGGTGCCGCAGACGTTCGCCGTACTTGGAAGTGTCCGCGTGGAAGAAGTATTTATAGCGCACAGCGCCCGCCTCCTTATTTAAGAATACTATTTATATTTTACCACATAAGCAGGAAATAGTCAATGGATCATTAAACCACAAATAAAAAAACAACACCCGAAAGCCGGGGCTCTCGGGTGTACAAATTAAAGCTCGATCTTTCCGTACAGTGTAGCGTTCTTTTCGGTATCGACCGTTTCCTTTGAGAACTCGCCCGCGTTGGCATTCTCATCGGGCTGATACTGCTTGCGCTTGTATTCACGTTCAAAGCTTGTCGAGAAACCGCTTGACTGACGGTAACTGCGTGTCGACGTTCCGTCCGAGGAACGTCGGCTTCCGCTGCCGCGTCGGCGATTGTCGAACTTTGGCTTGTCGGCGTAAATAACAACCTTTCTGTAAGGCTCCGTACCCGTCGAGCGGCTGGAAACTCCCTCTATCTCAGCGACGCAGCTGTGGATAATTCTGCGCTCGTAGGGGTTCATAGGCTCGAGAGCTATCTTTCTTCCCTGCTTGATGACTTTTGCGGAGGTCTTTCTCGCAAGCGCGTCAAGCGTTTCGCGGCGCTTGTCGCGATAGTCGTTGCAGTCAAGGGAGATACGGCAGTAGCTTTCCTCGGAGCGGTTGGAGGCAAGTATCGTCAGATATTGGAGACTGTCTAAGGTCTCGCCGCGTTTTCCGATAACGATGCCAAGCTTTTCGCCCGTGATGTTCAATACTACGTTTCCGTCACGCCTTATCGGGGTTATCTCAAATTTCTCCAGTCCGAGCGCGTGCAGAACGTCGGTCAGATACTCAATAGCCGTTTTTACTTTCAGACTGCCGCTTATGTCAAAATCCTCGGGCAGGTCTCCGCCGTCGTTCTCAAAAGCTCCACCCTCCGTTACGGGTTCAAAATCCTCCTCTTCGGTATCGGGCACGTATTCCTCTGCTGCGGTTCGCGTCTCGGCAGAGGGCGCCTCATAAACCGCCTTGACCTTTGCCTCGCCCTTCAATCCGCCAAAAAGCGTTTTACGTGGCTGCTCGAGAATTTCAAATTCGATTTCGTCAGAGCTTACGCCGAATTCCCGGGCGGCAAGAGCCTTTGCTTCTTCCAAGGTCTTTGCTGTGAATTCTTTTTCCATTTGATCCCCTTTCCGACGGCGATCAGTCGTCGTCATCGTCGTGATATTCCTCGCCGTATTTCAGCGCGTCTGCTTTACGAGCCTCCGCGAGCTTGCGGCGGTTGATTTCTTTTTGAGAGAGAGTTTCCTCCTTGCCGTCCTCATTGATGACTTTGACAGCCTCTACATTTACGGTCTTTTCATGCTTTGTCTCAAATTCTGCGATTGCCCGCTCTCTGAGCTTTGCGGGGTCATAGAGCTTGTTGAGGAGTATCGTCTGAATAATACCAAATACATAGCTTATCGTCCAGTAGAAGCCCGCTCCCGCAGGTACGGTAAACGCTATCCAGAGCGACATAAGCGGCATGATATACATCGTGACCTTCATAGGTCCCATAGCTGCCGCAGCTTCGGGATTGCTCTTTGTCATCATTCTGTTGGAGACAAATGCCTGCAGCAACGACATCAGGAACGAAACGATCGGCACGAGTATCATCGGGAATCTCATATCGTCCTTCGGTACTACACCGAGCTTTATTCCGATAAAGTTGAGGTTGCCGTACAACTCCTCAAGCTCCGCTCTTACTTCCGGACGTACCGCCGCCTCGCTGTACGCGTTTTTACAGGTGTAGTTTTCGGTTTCCGTGCCGAAGCAGTTGAGGGCATACAGCTCGCGCTGCATATTCGAGGTTGCCTGGAACGAAACGGTGTCGTCGCCTGTTGCTCTGTAAGCACCGTAGTGTATCTGTACGTTGTTCAGCACGTTAATAAAGTTGTTGCTGAACGAGTGCTCTTTGCGGTATGTCGACTTTTCTTCCTCGGACGTCATAGCGTCGAGAGAGGCTTTTTCCTCGTCTGTTATCTTGTATAGATCGGTATTGGCAAGCTGCGCGTTGGACTTATCCTGCGCGTAAGCCTCGCTTATCGCCGCCTTGATAGAACTCTCAACTACCTTTACGGTCCTTGTGTCCAACGTATTGAACACTGTCGTGTCAACGGCGCTGTCGCCGTCTTTAAGGCAGTGCGCGTTGTAATAATCGACAAGCTTTGCCGAATCGCGGAGAATATCCTCGTTCTTGATTTTATCCTTTTCATTGAACTTTTCAACCTCGTCGGCAGACTTTGTGTACTCATTGACGATGATCGAGGTCAGTTCTACGTTGTAGGACTCCTCTACAACGGCGTTGATAGAATCGTTATTCATATGCACGATATGCGTCAGCGGCTTGTAAACAACGTCGATGACACCGAACAGTATCAGAAACGACAGCAGCATAGAGCCGCAGCCTGACATTGGCTTATAGCCCTGTGCCTGGAGCTTCGCAAGCTCCTCCTGCATTTTCTGCTGATTATTCTTGTATTTTTTCTGGATCTCGGCTACTTTCGGCTGGAAAATAGCCGACTTTGCCGAGTTTTTCTGCTGCTTTATCGATAGCGGCAGAAGCGCCGCTTTAACTATAAAGGTGAATATCAGGATAGCAACTCCGACGTTGGAGCATATGAACTTATAAATAAAGTACAGAATGTACCCCAAAGGCGTACCTATCAAGCTGTATAAAAACTGTATAACGTCCACGACCTTTCTTATTGAAAGCGCTCCGCTCGCCGCCCAAACGCAGAGCGTTTGGACTTTCTTGCCGCTATGTTCGGCTCAAAGAACCTGACATAGCGACGGCGGCTGCGCTTGTACCGTTCGGGCAATAAATATGCACAAACAGTATTTGTTCTACAATATCTTTAATATATCGTTCAACTCCCTCGGTCAGCGCCGTTTATAGGGAGATTTTTTACGTGATCTTTGTCTGCGGTAACGCTCCGCGCAGTCCTTACCTATCTGCGCTTTTGTGCGCGATACGGTGAACTTCTCGGGTCGAAAGCAGAATTTTTTGGGCACGGGGTCTATCCCTCCGTTGCCGAACGGATTACATCTGAAAATCCGCCAAAATGTCAAATAACCGCCCTTAACCGCACCAAACCGCCGAATGGCGGTAAGACCATACTCGGAACAGGTTGGATAAAAGCGGCAGCACGGCGGTAAAATCTTTGACAGCGTAAGTCGATACAGCTTAATAATTCCCAAAAAAATATATTTCATTTCGATCAAACGACAGACATACTTAGCCTGTCTTGTTCAACTTCGGCAGAATATTCTTTTTCATAAGACTTAAGATCTGCTGCATTTTTAACGTTGGCGTTTTTGCCCTCGCGACAAACACGAAATCAAAGCGCCGATCGGTTTTTTCCTTGATGATCGGGTCCAAAAGGCGGAAAGCTTCTCTGATTATCCGCCTTGCCCGATTACGTTTGACCGCGTTCCCGACCTTTTTGCCCGTGACTATTCCAAGGCGGTTTTTACCCGCCCTGCGCGGCTTTATGTAGCACACAAAGCCATAGTTCACCACGGACTCCCCTTTTTTGAAGAGGTAGGTAAAATCGCGGTTGCTTTTGATTACGACGTACCTTTTTCTAAAATCTGTCATCGGAGACATCGGCACCCGTCATCAGTGAGAAAGTCTTTTTCTGCCCTTAGCGCGGCGGCGTGCGAGAACCTTTCTGCCGTTCTTGGTAGCCATTCTCTTCATAAAGCCGTGCTCGTGCTTTCTCTGGAGCTTCTTGGGCTGGTAAGTTCTTTTCATCTTTCATTTCCTCCTCAATTATTTTTTCTGCGTCGGGGTACAATTATCCCCTACACAGCTACTCACATTAAATTATTATACCTCATTATAAAAGGCTTGTCAAGGGGTTTTTGGAAATTTCATTTAAAAAATGTGAATTTTTATACTTGTGGTTTTATTGCTTTCGTTTATTTCACGGGGTATAAATGCGAGCGACCTTTAATTTATCCCGTTATTTAAAAATATGCTCAAAACGTCAAGACAGCCGTGTGGAAATATGCTACAATATAGTCACAGATAAGCGCGATCTGTAACGGAGGTGGGATAATGAAGAATTTCTGTATTTTCGCTGACGCGGTGAACTACATTGAGGACAACCTGTGCAACGATGTAACACAGGACGATATCGCGGCGGCTTGCTGCTGCTCGCTGTCGGCGCTGCAAAAGGTGTGGCGCTACTGCACGCATACAAGTCTCAAGGAATACATCTCCAAACGGCGTCTGACAAGGAGCGCGGAGGATATTGCGCACACCGATATGACGCTGACCGATATCGCGATGAAATATCAGTACAATTCTCCCGAGGTGTTTACACGGGCTTTTCGCAAGCTCTGGGGTGTTTCTCCCTCCAAATTCAGAACGGAATGGCATTCGACGGGGTTATTTCCGCGGATAATCCCCGACGAGAACACGCTTAAAGGAGGAATTTATATGGGCAGACGAGTTGATATCACCGAGCTTTACAACGAGCTCAGACCGACAGACCGCGATAATTGGGTACTTTGCTTTGATATCGTGAATTTCGCGGAGGTCAACAAGAACATCGGCAGAGATGCGGGAGACCTGGTTATACGCGAGGCGTTCCGCCGTGTGGACGCTGCGGCGGGGGATAACATGGCGGCATTCCGTATAGGCGGCGACGAGTTCGCCGTAGTGACGGGCACGGACGACAAAACCGCTGCCGAGGCAGCCGCCCAAAAGGTAATTTCGCTGAACGGGCAGCCCGTCGATTTCAACGGCAGGGGGATACCGCTCACAATGCGCGTGGGAGCGATAAAGCTTACGGCGAGCATTCACGGTATGCGCTTTGCGGAGCTGTTCGACCGTATGCAGAACGCGATTAACGAGGCTCGTGACGCGGGCGCGGTGATCTTCTTTAACGGCTGATAAAAAAGCGGAGAGCTTGACGGCTCTCCGCTTATTTTATCAATAGTTTTCCGCGCTGATCTCAAAGTAAGACTGCGGGTGATTGCAGACGGGGCAGACCTCGGGTGCGTTGGTGCCGACTACGATATGTCCGCAGTTGCGGCATTCCCAGACCTTGACCTCGCTTTTGGCAAAGACCTCCTGCATCTCTACGTTTTTCAGCAGCGCGCGGTAACGCTCCTCGTGACGCTTTTCGATAGCGGCGACGGCGCGGAACTTAGCGGCAAGCTCTGGGAACCCTTCCTCCTCGGCGGTCTTGGCAAAGCCCTCGTACATATCCGTCCACTCGTGGTTTTCGCCGTCAGCGGCAGCCTTCAGGTTTTCGGCAGTGTCGCCGATACCGTTCAGCTCCTTGAACCACATCTTCGCGTGCTCCTTTTCGTTGTCGGCCGTTTTCAGGAACAGCGCCGCGATCTGCTCGAAGCCTTCCTTCTTAGCCTTGGACGCGAAGTATGTATACTTATTTCTCGCCTGAGACTCGCCCGCAAAAGCTGCCTCCAGATTTTTTTCGGTTTTTGTGCCGGTGTATTTGCTCATTGTAATATTCTCCTTTTTGTTAATATTTGCCCTGCGGCATACCGTTCGGTACTTTAATTATAACATTACGGTCCGGAAAAAGCAATAGATTTGAAAAAATAACGAACCCCCGCTGTTCGCGGAGGCTCGAACATATTCAATTGTTATGAATTCGATATTACATTGGACCGTACTCCTTATTAAAATTTGATCGTACAGCAAATTTTATCGGACATCGGACTCATTCCTTTCAGTCGGCTTTGCAAAGCTAATATTTTCCTAACCTCAATTTTAAAGCGCACATCGCAATCACCACTTTCGATACGGCTTATCTATGTAAACGCTTAACGCGGTAGAAAATATCTGCGGACTGCCGAAAACCTCTGCGGTTTTCTTAATAGGTTAGACACCTTGTCGCGGCGGATTTTGCGTTTTCGGGAATAAGTCCCGCGCAAATCATCGCCGATATTTTAACCTCAGCGGCCGGCGGGTTGCGACTCCGCAGACGATTTGAAAAATGGTTCGTTAGTTTCCATGGGACTCGCTTCCTTTCTGCTCAAAGCTGAATTTTATTGCCGTTGCAAGTTCAACAAGCCATTGGAGTAACTCCTTTCAAAGTAGCGGCTAGACTCTACCAAGCCTTCGCCTTTCTGCCTCAAACTTAGCTTTCCATTGGACTGAACTCCTTTCGGTATATTTGGAGGAGCACCCGTACCGACCTCTCGGCTTGTTTTCGGGTTCTCTCTTTCCTTCCTTGATATAATAATACCATATCTTTTGGTAAAAGTCAATAGATTTTTTTATTTTTTTCATAGGCGTTTTGTATATATTTTTATTATTTGTTTTGGTGAAAGTAATGATTATTCCGAGAAAACCGTGAAAACGGCATTATTTCACATAATTTCCACTTGACAATAACGCGTGGGTGGTGTAAAATATAAACACAAGCGTGGTTCTTTTTGAGCGGCCGTGAGAACAGGCTCTCGGAAGAAAATCTCACGCACGGAAAGGCGGCTGGATATGGCTGAAAATGAAGAGGTTTTCCTTGACGAGGACGAGGGGATTATCGAGCTCGAGGACGAGGAAGGAAACGTTACGCGGTTTGAGTTTGTGGATCGCACGGAGATAAACGGAGTGGTCTACTACGCGCTTATCCCTGCCGATTACGACGAGGAAGAGGGCGCGGCGGAGTTCGTCGTGCTTAAGGAGACCGAGAGCAACGGCGAGTCTATGCTCGCGACCATTGACGACGACGCGGAATACAATGCAGTCGGAGAGGTGTTTTTACAACGCTTTTCGGAGCTCCCCGAGCTTGATATCGAGGATCTTGAAAAGCTCGACGGGGTTGAAGAATAATCTTCGCATCTCGGGAAAGAATAATGTTGTTAATACTACTGCCTTGATACGCGAATGTGTGCTACTATAATCCAACACATTGTAAACGGGATTTCGACTCCGACGGCGGATTGCAGACCTCCTGTGAGTTTCGGCTCACAGTCGGCGGGAGCGTGAAAACGTTGGGCGATCTTACCCACCCTGCCATTAGCGGGTTTTATATTGCATCTTACGGCAAGGCGGTAATCATTTAAAAAGGGGCGGGGAGCTTTTCAGCTCCCCGTTTTCATGTTGGCAAAATAAGACTGAATCAGAAATTATGTGAGCAACTAAATAACTTAACTCTCGTCAATGCTTGAAGGGTATTAAGCTAAATAAAAATTTCCTTATACATTTTCACCGTTGTTCGTCGGAAATGTGAAAAAAATTTCACAATTTTTAAATAACCCCTTTCTTTTTTCGTAATTATATGTTATAATATATATGTATACAATGGTTTATTGTATCGATTTTCCAAAAAATCGGAAAGAAGAGGTGCCTGAAATGGCTTTCAGTGACTTAAAGCCCGTATGCGTCAGCGACGATGACAGCGGTCGTACATACATTATCGGAAGCGTGTTCGCGGTTTACGAGCCGGTGGGCTCGGAGCCGCCGCTGGTTTACAGCTGGGATATTGTGCGCGAGGTTACGGTAACGCGTAAGGAGATCACCATAGAGACCGCCAACAAAAGCTTTTGCATTACAAATAAAATGATCTCGGATACTGAGGATATCCTGCGGGCTATCGCGATAATCGAGTGCCGTCAGAAGGAGTACAATTTTGGATATCAGCATGAAAAGCGCATGTTCCCGCTGAAATCCATGTACACCGAGTGCTCTCCGGGGAAAGAGACCTATACGGGAGAGGGCATGCTTGACGACGGAGAGACAGCGGCGGCATTCATTATGCTGCTCAACTTCAAGCTGGTGAAATTTCTGTGGCTTATCGCGCTGCTTATTATGCTGGTAGTATTTGGCATTCTGCATATTACCATCGGCATAACGCGCGACAATATCCTGTATTTTGTGCCGATCTCGATAGCGTCGGGCGGTATTGCTTCGCTGTTGGTGTATATCATCACTCACGCAATCGCAAGGGCGAAGTTCAAACGACTGGCGGACGCCGATCTTGCAACAAGACAACCTATAACGTTCGTAGTAAGCAGATTGGGTTTCGCGGCCTGCGAAAGCTGCACCTACGAAAGCAGAGACCTTGTGCCGTGGAGCGAGCTGGATTATTTTATCGAGTCGGATAAAATGTTTATTCTGTATAAAAACAACGCCGCAGTCGCTTATATTCCCAAAAAGGCGTTTGATAAAAAATATGTGGGCGGAATTGCGGATATTATCGCACTGAGCCTTGAACAACGATAACACGGTAAAGGAGATGAGTGCAATGAGCGCCGAGGTAAAATCGGAAACGATAGATCTGAACGGTAAAAGCGTGCTGCTTATCTCCGTGAAGAACGGAGAGGCGGCGATCGGTACCTGTTTAGCGGGACATACCGATTACAGCGGAAGCGCGAGTACGCAAACGCGGTTGTTTTTTATCGGTACAGATCCCGTAATAAATTTTATTTGCCCGAATCATTCCAATAAGAGAAGTGATAAGCTGGTGTCGTTCTGCCCCGGATTTCAGGGATACGAGCCTAAAATTCACGATGCGCTCGGTAACAGCTTTAACAAGCTGAACAACGGTGATTCGCTCGCGGCGGGTCTGCATGATATATTCACACTGCTGGAGGACGGAGTATACACCGCGTATATGTCGGACTATTATCCTACCGACGGCAGCGGCATATTCTTCTGGGGAGGCTACAACATCTCGCACGAGGTGCGCGGTACTGCGGAACAAAGCCGCGTTATCGGTCCCGATCAGACATTTAAGCCATGTTTTCTTGTGCCGACCGAGCCTCTGGACTATTTTACGGCAAGAACAAGAGTGAATACCGATGAGCAGGTAAAATACCGCCGCGTTCAAGGTATCGTTTATCATCTGTCAGGACTTCATTCCGCGCTGCTTAAAGGGCATCACGGAGCGGTCTCCTGCACGGACAAGGATATTCCGTACAGCTGCGCGGTCATTGAGAAGATAACCGAGCCGTATACCGATATAATTTACCCCGAGGCTCCGCTGCCCGCATCTTCGCCCGCTCCCGTGACCGAGGAAGGTGAGGCGGGTGCCGAGACCGAGGCTCAGTCCGCACCTACGCCCACCGTAAATCCGAAACCCATATTTGTTCCCGAGGGGATCACAGGGTTCAGAAGTCCGTCGGTAAAGATACCGCTCAAAGCGTTCCCAAAGGATATGCTCAGGATCATCATTGAGGGCAGAGCCGAATACAAGCCGAGACAATTCTCTATCCTTTCGGCTAAACTGAGTACCGTAAGGCGTAAGGCGGTAAGCAACAACGTTTTGCCGTTTTCCGTTCTCGAAAAGTCAGAGCAGATGCCCGACTGTGAGATGATCGAGTCCGCATACGCGATAAAGAAGCTGTCGGACGAGGAGCTGAACTGCCTGCTCCGCGGCGACGTGGAATACAACGGCGAGGTGATCGTATCGCCAAATTTCTATTCGAGTATCGTAACCGCCTGCAACTTCCTGCAATTCAGCGATGCGCAGAGGTTCGTTGACTTTTCTATCGCGATTATGGATAACCCCGATCTCGTGGCTACTCATGAATATGTTGCACACCGCGCGGCAGGGCAGAGTTCGAGCAGAAAGCTGTATAACTTCTTCAAGAACGCAGTCGAGGGCGGCGACGCGAAGTACGAAAAGATAATCCCCGTAGCACAGACGTTTGTAAACAGATATAAAGACCAAGCAAAATAAACTTGCCGAGGTGATTTTCTGTGGGCAGAGTAATAGTCTGGAGAGTAACTCAAAGCTGCAATATGAAGTGCAAATTCTGCTCGTACAGTACCGAAGTTGAACGCGTTCGCTCCGACGCGGACAGTACGGAGGCGGAGAGAATGTGTACGGTGCTGGGCGAATACCGCCGTCAGACGGAAGAGGAAATGCTCGTAAGCTGGATAGGCGGCGAGCCGTTTCTTTGGAAGGATATCGTTCCGCTTTCGGAAAAGCTGCACGGTTACGGTATTGGAGTGAGCGCCACCACAAACGGACTGTTGTTTAACAAAAAGGAGCTGCAAAAAGCGGTTCTGGATAATTTTTCGGAGCTCGTGTTCAGTCTGGATGGATTTAACGAGTGCGACGATGCGGTTCGTCAGTATTTCGGGCACTTCGATACCGTGTCGAAGAACATCAAGACCCTTGTTGAAAAGCGCGATGACTGTATGAGCGACCTGAAAATCAAGGTGAACACCATTCTTATGCGGAACAATATCTCGCAGTTTGAGGAGTTCTGCGAGTATCTGTTGTGGTTGGGAGTTGACGAGGTAACGTTCAATCAGCTTGGCGGCTTTGACAGACCAGAGTTCTTTGAGGCTAACCGCCTTACCGAGCAGCAGGTGGAGGCATTCCGAAATCGGCTGCCGTTGCTGAAAAAGATATTTGCCGAGCGCGGACTAATTGTTCACGGGAGCGGGAAGTATCTTGACAGAATACTGAAATCGTCGCGGAACGAGAGAAATCCCGTTGCCGAGTGCGATACGGGATCGTGGTTTTGGTTTATCAACGAGAGCGGGTTCATCAGCCCATGCAGTTATACCTCATATGAATACAAGTTCGACATCAAAGGAATAACCTGCGCGGATGACTTCGCGCGCGTCGAGGAATATTTTCGTAAGTGCAGGAGCAAACAGCGCTCAAAATGGTGCGACGACTGCTACTGTACGCAGTTTTACGATAAATTCGAATAATAGCCCGCCGCGCGGAATATGTCCGCGCGGCTTTGCAATAACGGAGGTTTTTATGAAAAACAAGCGCGGATTGTTCGCGGGAATTCTTGCGGCGGTAATGCTGATATCCGGCTGTTCGAGCGGCGGCATTGAAAAAACAAGCGGCTCCGAAAGCTCCGCAAATTCGGACAGCGCAAGCTCTGCGGGGAACAGCTCCGAAAGTTCGCAGAGCAGATCGTCAAGCAATAACGGCAGCTTGGACGACAGCGGCTCTGTTCCACCGCCGGTCGACAATTCCCGTCCGTCGGGAAACGGTCTTTCCGCGACGGGCAGCGGATACGAGGGCGTTAAGGGCACAGGCGCGTTCAATTACGGCGAGGCGCTCCAGAAATCGCTGTTGTTTTACGAGCTGCAAAGGAGCGGCGATATCGACGAGGCGACGGCTCGTACAAACTGGCGCGGCGACAGCGGAATGACGGACGGCGTGGATGCCGGTCTCGACCTCACGGGAGGACTGTACGATGCGGGCGACAACGTAAAGTTCAACCTGCCCATGGCGTATACCGCAGCAATGCTCGCGTGGAGCGTATACGGGGACAAATCCGCATATGAGCAGAGCGGACAGCTCAATTATGCGCTCGGCAACATCAAGTGGATATGCGACTATCTTATCAAATGTCACCCTGAGGACGAGATCTACTATTATCAGGTTGGCGACGGAAACGCCGATCATGCGTGGTGGGGCGCGTGCGAGGTAATGCAGATGAACCGTCCGTCGTTCAAGGTTGATAAGAATTCTCCGGGGTCGACGGTCGTCGGGGAAGCAGCGGCGGCATTAGCTGCCTGTTCGGCGGTCTATAAGGATATCGACACCGGCTACGCGGAGGAATGTCTGGAGCACGCCAAGACGCTGTACAAGTTTGCCGAGGATACCAAAAGCGATGAGGGCTACACCGCCGCGAACGGCTTTTACACCTCGTGGAGCGGTTTTTACGACGAGCTTACATGGGCGGCAATGTGGCTGTATATCGCAACGGACGATAATGCGTATCTTGACAAGGCGAAGGATTACGAAACGCAGTGCGGCGGCAACTACAAGTGGACGATGTGCTGGGACGACAAGTACACGGGAGCGGTCTGCCTGCTCGCAAATTTAACAGGCGAGGATAAATTCAAGCAGAAAATCGAGAAAAATCTCGATTGGTGGTGCGGTATCGGCGGAGAAAGCGTTACATATACGCCAAAGGGTCTCGCGTGGATAGATCAGTGGGGAAGTCTGCGCTATGCGACTACTGCGGCGTTTATCGCGGCATCCTATGCGGAGGGCGGACAATGCTCATCCGATAAGGCGAAAACGTACATGGACTTCTGCGAGGACCAGATAAACTATGCGCTCGGCAGTACGGGGCGGAGCTTTGTTGTGGGTTTTGGCGAAAATCCTCCCGAGCACCCTCATCACCGCACCGCGCAGGGATCGTGGGCTGACAATATGAGCGAGCCAAATTATCACCGCCATACGCTTTTCGGCGCGCTGGTAGGCGGTCCCGACGCTTCGGACGGCTATACCGATACCGTTACAGACTATAACAAGAACGAGGTAGCGGACGACTACAACGCGGGCTTTACGGGCGCTCTCGCCAAGATGCACAAGAAATACGGCGGCGAAACGCTGGTCGATTTCGGCGCGGTCGAGGAAGTCGGCGAGGAGATGTATGTCGAGTACCGCATTAACGCGAGCGGCGACGATTTTACCGAGATCAAGGCTATGGTGTACAATCAGTCTGCGTGGCCCGCGAGAGTTGCGGACGATCTTGAGCTGCGTTATTTCGTTGATCTGTCGGAGCTTTCCGACCCGTCCTCGGTTACGGTCTCGCTCAACTACGCCGAGGGCGCGGCGTTCGGTGGACTGTACGAATGGGATAAGGAAAACGGAATCTATTACGTCAGCATTGACTTCGGCGGAAGTAAAATTTATCCCGGCGGACAGAGCGCGTATAAAAAGGAAGTGCAGTTCAGAATGGCGGCGGGCGGTTGGTCTCCCGATAACGATCCATCGTTCGCGAAGCTTGTCGGCACTAACGGCTCGGAGCTTGTCCGCGCGAATTCGCTCACGCTGTACGAGGGCGGCAAACTTGTTTTCGGTACAGAGCCTAACGGCGAGAGCGCGGGACTTGTAAAGCCATCCGACGCTCCGGATACGCCAAGCTCGTCAAGCAGTCGGCAAAGCTCTCAGCAGTCAACTAATACTCCCCCGTCTGATCCCGTCGCGGACAAGGGCGGCCTGCGCGTTACCGTAAATCAACAGCAGTCGAGCGGAAACGGCAACACGATACAGTTTACGATCGAATTACAGAATGGCACGGGCACGGCTATCGACCTGTCGTCGCTCGAGATAGATTACTTCTTCACCGCGGACGGCAAGAGCGGACTAAACTTCTGGTGCGACCATGCGGCAACCTCGGGCAGCGGCTACACGGCGCTCACCGAAAGCGTTAAGGGCGAGTTTTCGTCTGCGTCGGGCGATAACTGCGACACGAAATGCGCGGTCAAATTCGGCGGCGGAACGCTTGCCGTGGGCGATACGCTCACGGCGCAGATACGCATTACCCCCGACGACTGGACGGAGTTCAATCTCGGCAACGACTTCTCGGCGGGAAACGCGGAGCGGCTTTGCATAATAAGCGACGGAAATGTGATCTTCGGCACTAAACCGTAATATTATAAAACCCCGTCGGGCGCTCCGATGGGGTTTTATTATGAGTTTTTACTTTCGGTGATCTTCTCGGAAACGGAGTTGATGATCGCCAAAATGATCATCACAATAAGTATAAAAACCGCCAACGGTTCAAGAAGAAACGCGATAAGGATCACCGCCATCTGCCAATCGGCAATACTGCCCGTGGTGAATGTAAGCGCGTTGCCGTCAGCGGAAAGCTCGCGCGGATTGGAGTCGCCGTATTTCATACGCGCGGTCTCGGTAATTCCGAGGACGTTTCCGTTTTCGTCAATATACGCTGCCTTGAACGCCCCAAGGCGCTTTTGCAGCTCCTCGGGAGTTTCGTCTCTCGACAGCCGCATATAAGTGTCGCCGAGTTCCTCGCAGTATGCGGAAATGCTTACGTATTCGCCGTTTTCCGATTTGACGAGCGGCTCGATACGGACAGTTCCCTCGGGAGCGTTTTTAAAGGATAAACCGAGCGCCATAGGATTATTCTCGCCGCTCATTGGCTTGAAATCAAAAAGCGAGCACAGTCCGAAAATTGCGGCGGGTACTACCAATATTATGCTTACAGCGAGAATATAAATAATTCCGGTATACGGTATGTTTTTCATGATATGCTCCTTTCGCCGCAAGCCGCGGCGTGCCGTTGTTTCCTCAACGAATTCGGGCGGCTTTGGTAACGCCGAGAACGTTTCCGTTTTCGTCAATGTTCAGGGGCGTGAAGTCCGTGCCTTGCGTTTTCGCGGAGGTTCGGCAAACGGGGGAGTATTAACAAAGCTTATGCCGCAAAGTACCGACGCTATAAGCCATATTATGGGAAAGAAGAACAAAATATCGACAAATCCGAATATAAGAACGGAATGTGGAAGCTTTTTCATAATATCCTCCTTGTTTTACCTTATTATACCATATTGTTTTTTCAAAAGCAATTACAAAGCGGTTACAAATAGTTACAAAATTATTACAAATGCAGATATTGACTTTACGGACAAAATGCTATATAATAGTAGAGTAGGCTCGGAAAGGGTCTGCACGGAGGCATAACGATGCAGAAAATTCTCGGATACATACGCCGCGCCTGTCAGGAATTTGACCTGATCGAGGACGGCGACAAAATAGCCGTCGGCGTATCGGGCGGAAAGGACAGTCTTGTGCTGCTGGCGGGACTGGCAAAAATGCGCAGGTTCTACGAAAAGAAATACGAGGTAACGGCGATAACCCTCGATCCGCGTTTTGGCGGTGTCGAGACCGACTATTCGCCCGTCGAGCGGCTGTGCAGGGAGCTTGACGTGGAGTTCCACCTGATAAAGACCGATATCGGAGAGATCGTTTTCGATATCCGCAAGGAGTCGAATCCGTGCTCGCTGTGCGCGAAGATGCGCCGTGGGGCGCTGCACGATGCGGCAAAGGAGCTCGGCTGCAATAAGATAGCGCTCGGTCACAATAACGATGACGCTGTCGAAACGTTTATGATGAACCTATTCAACGAGGGGAGGATCGGGTGCTTCGCGCCGATATCGTATCTTTCACGGAAGGATATCACGCTGATACGTCCGTTGGTGTTCGCTCCCGAAAGCGCCGTGATGTCGTGCGCTCGGAGAAATGATTTCGAGATAGTCAAGTCGAAATGCCCCGCTGACAAGACCACCTCGCGGCAGACCACAAAGGAGCTCTTAGCCCGTCTCGAGCATGAGAACAGTGGAGTGAAAATGCGGATATTCGGAGCAATGCGCCGCGCGGGGATAGACCGCTGGGGCTATCGCAACGGTAGTGATAAGGCATAAAAGAGAGGGCAAAGTGCGCAGCTTTGCCTTTAGATAAAGGAGTAAAAATGGGAAAAAACGTAAAGCTTAACAGCAAAATACCCTCACAAAAAAAGGAAGAAAAGGAGAGCTTTTTCTTTTTCGTGCGGGATCAGGGCGAAGGCGCGGCTCGCGTCGCTGTGATAATACTAAAGGTTCTCGAGCTGATAATGACCACGATTTTCGGAGTGGTGCTCGGCATTTTCGGACCATTGGTGATACGCGGGCTGGATATTCAAGACGTGTCGGCGGATCCGTCGTCGATATACTGGATAGTTACGTCGGCTCTGTATATTATCGGGCTGTTTATTTTAATGCTCGGACATTCAAGGATAGCTGCCACGATACATATTATCGCCGCTGTCGGAACGTTCGTTACTCATTTTGCATATCTGAAAATATTCCGCGATCAGCAGGAGAACGGTCTTATGGGATTGTATATGCCGTGCCTGTTTATCACGGTGATGACTATCGTCATCATGCTGCTGATAAACCTGCCGAAATGGATAGACAAGCGGGTTCAAAAGGCGAACGAACAGGCTCCGTCGATACTGGAAGACAGCAACGATTGAAAGGACGACCAAAATGAAAGTAATGATCAACGAAAGTCAAAAGGGGCTGCTGTTTCAGAACGGCGTACTTTTGAAAATACTCGGCGCGGGGAAATATTACGCGTTCGGCGGAAAGACTATCGAGGTGCTGCCTGTCGGCAATGAGATAGCACCGTTGGGCTGTCCGCTGTCGAGACTGCTCGAATGTACGGGCGCAAGGGGCTTGACGACAGAGGTCACGGTGAAGAACGGCGAGATCTGTCTGCATTATGTGGACGGCTGCTTTGAGGGCGCACTTACAGCGGGTCGCCATGCGTTCTGGAGCGAGCAGGGCGAGCACGAGTTCAAGGTTTACTCCACCGATGAGCCGAAGATCACTGACGTTGCGACTACCGTTCTCGGTGGTCTCGGCGCGGCGTATGTCACCGAGATAAACGTTCCCGCCCAGTGCAAGGCGGTCGTTGGGTATAATGGAAAAACCTCCGAATATCTTAACGAGGGTCGTTTTTTTTACTGGAACGGCGCGGTCAAGGTTACGGCAAGAATTTACGATATGCGTGTGCAGACGATAATGATAAACGGTCAGGAGATACTCACCAAGGACAAGGTGGGCGTTCGCGTCAACTTTACCGCTAACTGGAGGATCACCGACTATAAGAAGATCGCCGAGGAGTACAATGAATTCGATACCATTCTGTACACCGCCGCACAGCTTGCACTGCGTGACTATCTCGGCGGCAAGACAATGGACGAGCTTCTGTCCGACCGCGAAAATATTGGAGCTGAGATACTTGAGGAGCTGAAAAAGCGCACAGAGGGAATGTACGTTGAAATTCTCTCGGCGGGTATCAAAGACGTCATTCTTCCGGGCGAGATAGCCGCGATAATGAACAGCGTCCTCGCCGCGGAAAAACGCGCGCAGGCGAACGTCATCACGCGCCGCGAGGAGGTGGCGAGTACGCGCAGTCTGCTGAACACCGCCAAGCTCATGGACGAAAACGCCACGCTCCGCCGTCTTAAAGAGCTGGAGTACATAGAGAAGATTTTCGGCAACGTCGGCGAGGTCACCGTGGACGCGCGGAGCAGCATACTTTCACAGCTCGCGCGGATAGTCGGCGGCAATGATGAAAAATAACGAAATTTGCCCTTGAAATACAGGGCAAAATTTTTTAAAAATATTTTCAAAAAACCGCTTGACAAATATATGCATATCGTATATAATGTACATATATAACATATACATTATATACAGGAGGTAATGTTATGAAATTGCAGACTATTTTTTCGGGAGCACACTTTACCGACGGCGCAAAGCAGGCGAAGTTTCAGCCGCCATGGTGGCTTCATATCATTCTATTCGTGCTGGTCTTCAGCGTGGCGCAGACGCCGCAGGCAATAGTTATTTACGCGGTTATCTTTGTTAAGATCGTCATGGACAAGAGCATTGAGGGCACCGAGGAGATAACCCGTGCGTTCGGTGAGATGACGCTTAACCCTACGGGAGAGGTGCTGATAGCGCAGCTGCTGTCAACGCTCTTGCCCGCGGCGATCGTCATTATATACTGCCGCTTTGTCGAGCGCCGCAGCCTGAACAGTATGGGCTTTGTCAAGAAGGGCTGTGTGGTAAAGTACCTGATAGGACTTGTCACGGGGTTCGCGATGTTCACAGCGACGCTGCTGCTCTCTTACGCGTTCGGCGCGGTTAAATATGTCGGCACCGATCTGAACAACGGCGTGATGTTCGCGCTTATGTGTGTGGGTTGGCTTATTCAGGGCGCGGAGGAGGAGATAATCTGCCGCGGCTACTTCATGTCGTCGCTGTCGAATAAGTTGCCGCTGTGGGCGGCGGTGCTGATAAGCTCCTTGTTCTTTTCGCTTATGCACCTCATGAACGCGGGCTTCAACCTTATCGTTCTGGTGAACCTTACCCTTACGGGAATTATGTTCGCAGTGCTGGCTATCCGTTTCGACAGCCTGTTCGTATGCTGCGCGGCGCACTCTGTCTGGAATTTGGTTCAGGGCAACTTCTACGGACTGCCCGTAAGCGGAATGGACGCGGGCGGTTCGGTATTCAGATTTGAGCTCGCCGAGAATATGGACTTGTGGACGGGCGGAGTGTTCGGTCTCGAGGGCAGCCTTTCCGAAACAATAGTAATGGTAATCATAATAGCGGCAATCATATTTATACCGAAAAAGAACAAAAACGCCGAAATTTCG
>CAJUMS010000018.1 GCA_910587465.1 uncultured Oscillospiraceae bacterium | reverse complement strand
TCCGCACCTTGATGGGAACTATGCCGCGTTTGGCCGCGTGGTCGAGGGAATAGAAACGGTGGATGAGATCGCTTCGGTAGAGACCGACTTCAGTGATCGTCCCCTTAAAGACATTCGCATGAAACGCATATATACAGTGGAATAAATTGGAAATGGCACAGTGTTTTTTGTGCCATTTTCTTTTTATTGTACATATTGCATAAAAATCAGCAAAGAATTTTGTCATAAAATTGATTGTTTTCGCGTAATAACTCGGTTTTGTTTATTGTTGCTATTGACAAATTACATTTTTTATAGTATTATTAAATAATAGGGGAATTATCACTTAATATATAAGAAGTTAGGACTTGTTCTCATAGATCGAAATGCTTGGATTACGAAGAAAATTTTTTGAGGACAAGGAGTTATGACGCAATACTAAAAAATTTGCCGTAATGCAAACGTTGAGCGGCTATGAGAACGAGTCCTTAGAAGAGGTTAGAAAATGCGTTTTGGCAGCGTTGAATTTTTTAAGGTGCTGATAAAATCGGTACTGGCTATATTGTTCTTTCTTCCGCTGGCTGCCGCTGTGGTGTTCGGTGTGTTATTCGCAAAGAACAACGCACAGCTTTCCGAGGCAAAGGAAAAGCTGGCAGCGATAGAGGACGAAAACCGCCGCCTTTCGCTGGTGGCAGACGCGCTCGTGAATGAAAAGGCGAGCACGGTAGAGGGGTTTGACGAAATATTCGCCCGGAGCGGGATAGCGTATACGGAGCTTATTTCCTACGTGAATGAGAAAAACAAGGTAAACGCTCAGGAGATATACGATATACTTTCCAAGTCGGGCTTGACCGATAAGGAAATTATAACGATAGCAGCATCAAAAAACACCGTAAACGGAGAGAGCCTTTATGAAATAATGTCAAAAAACGGCATTTCGGACAAGGATATCATCACTATTATCGCAAATAAGAGCGGCGGCACGATCGATGAGTATTATGATATACTCAAGGAATGCGGGCTGTCTGACGAGGATATTGTGGCGTATATCAACAAGAAAAATCCGAATATATCCACAGCTCCCGTTTCAAGCAGTTCGGGAAGCTTGACCAACTCGGAAAGCTCGTCAAGTACGAACGAAACAAGCTCAGTTCCCAATGAAACGAGCGAGCCGCAAAACCAATACTCCACGCTGTACGAGGATATGTATGTCGAAGAACCGCCCGAATATGTGCGCGAAGAGAACACGGTTTACTTGACGTTCGACGACGGACCTTCGAGTAACACCTATTCGATACTGTCGTATCTGAGAAAAGCTAACGTCAAGGCGACGTTCTTTGTGGTGCCGAACCGCTCCGAAGAGTGTGCGGCGACGTTAAGGGCTATCGCCGCAGACGGTCACGCTATCGGCGTTCACAGCGCATCGCACGAGTACGAAAAGATATACGCGTCAGTGGAAGCGTTTCTCGACGATTTCTACGAGGCATGGGATATTATACGAGACTCAACGGGGATATCCACCGAAATATTCCGTTTTCCCGGAGGCAGCAACAACGATTACAACGTGGATACCAGAGAAGCGATAATCGCGGAAATGTCGCGGCGAGGGTTCAGGTTCTACGACTGGAATGTAGACAGCTACGACGTTGCGGGAGCGACATGGACACAGATGTACAATTCCATTCCCGCAGAGGTCAAGGAGAATTACCGTTCTATTGTGCTTATGCACGACGCGGCAATCAGACAGAATACGGTACTTGTTCTCGAAGATATAATAAAAGTATTGCTTGATGAGGGTTATAAATTCGATAAGATAAACAGTGACACACAACCCGTACAGTTTGTCGGACCGTTTGCATAAGGATTGTGCATAGAGATTGAAAGGATAACGCTATGGGAATTAAGGATAATTTTTCGCAGGCAGTGAAAGAGCTGTGGAAGAAGGACGGTCAGGAGCAGACTCCCTCCCGCCCCGACGGTCAGCCCACGGAGCTTGACAATTACCTCAAACAGAGCGCGGAACAACCCGCCGTGCCGCAGCAGCCCGCACAGAGCTTTGAATCGGGCAGCGTACCGCTCGAAACGCCGTATTTCCGTGATTCGTCACAGATCAACGCGCAGAATATACAGCAAAATACGCAAAGCGGTGTTCCGCTGCAAAGCACGGTGCCCGATGGTGAGCCGGGCGTTAATATGAACGTGCAGAATATTCGCCAGAACTTCGGACAGAATGCACAAAACGCTCAGAATATTCAGGACGCGCAGGTAACTGCCGAGCCGCAGGTACAACCGAATACTCAGCAAGAGCAGTCTGCACAGGCGCAGGATGCTCCGCAGAATACACAGATGCCGCAGGGACAAGACAGTTATCCCAATCAAGGCGGATATAATCCCAATGCTTCGGGGAACTACGGTCAAGGCGGCTATGGTGGCTACGGAGGCGGCGGATATGTTCCCCCCGCAGCGGGCGGCGGTACTCCTATGCAGTCGGCAAATGAGGTCGACGAAACTACTATCATTTCAAAGAATACCATTATCGACGGAAATATACGCTCCCTTGCCAATATGCAGATAGACGGCAACATAAAGGGCAATGTCGAGACCACCCGCAACATCGATATGAGCGGAAAGATCGTCGGCGATATCACCTGCAACAATGCGGGAATGAACTCTGCGGCAATGCAGGGCAACGTGTCGCTCAAGGGCAGAATGAAAATGGACCGCGACACGATACTTATCGGAGACCTCTCCTCACAGTATGCAGACATCAACGGCAGGATCAGAGGAAAGCTTGACATAGTAGGCAAGGCGGAGCTTAAGCGCGACGCGATAGTATTCGGCGACATCAACGCCTCAACGATAGCTGTAACCGATGGCGCGATCATACAGGGTTATGTAAACACTACCTTCCTCTCTAAGGAGGACAGCAGAAACGTATTTCCCGAGGCTATTTCTCTTGATAATAAAGATGGGCAATCAGCCCCCAAGCCCAATCAGGGTTAAATAAAGTAAAATAAATGTGTAAGCAAAACCGAAAGGCAGGCATAATGAGCGAAAAGAACTCGAAAAACGCCAACGGGGGACTCGCTCCCCTTATCGCCACCGTTTTGGTAGGCATTGCCGCTGTCGCGGCGGTCGTTTTTCTTATTGTTATGAATTCGGGAAACAGTGGTCAACGGGCACCATCGGACAGCTCTGCGGTGACGTCTTCAGACGCGTCCATTACTTTCCGTCCTACGCAGGAGCTTGTTGAGGAATGCAATAACAACGCGCACGACCTTGTGGCCAATAATTATGAGATACTAAAGCTGTTTTTGCTTGAAGGCACTCCTCACGGGGATGAGCCTTACGGCAATGATCCCGAGGACGGTTACTATACCGCGATATCGAGCAAGTACCCGACCTATGCATCGCTGGAGACGTTTGTGGAGTCGGTGTTTACCGCCGACGAAGCGGAACGGATACTCCATGATTTTGACGGAAACGGTCTCACGGTATATAACGCACGCGAAGACCATGATGGCGCTCTTGGGATAATTGCAAGCTTTGCGCCGGACACTACCTACGATAAGCCGTGGGAAAGCAGCCGCATACAGTTCGTTCCCGTAAGCGAGACTGAATGCAGTCTGACCATTTTTCTGGGCGCGGACGAAAACACCGTTCTTTCATCGGTTCCTTCGGAGCACACTCTGGAAGTCTCAATGGTAAAGGGAACGGACGGTTGGCGTCTTACAAAGCTGGTATACTGATGATGAAGAAAGATAATCCATTTTCGGTTTACGCAAAGGTAAGCCAACTGGCATTTGTGATAATAACGCCGCTTCTGCTGTTTCTGGGCGGCGGAAGCTGGGCGGTAAAACATTTCGAGCTGCCCGATTGGGTAATGGGTATCTGTGTGGCACTGGCACTTATCTTTATGATAGGCGGCGCAGTATCGTATATTTATCAGCTTATAAAGATATACGAGAAATCGGATAAGCCGGCGCCTAAAGCGTTCACAAGTTCGCTAAGAGACAATGATTATTACGATGAGTATAAGGACTTGCGGAAATAACATTATGACAAGAAGAAATCAGCCCGTTTATGAGGAAATGCGTTCCTTGGCACCGTATTTTCTGACTATCGGCGGAATATATATGGCTATTATGGCAGTGCTGTTTTTTGCGCTGAAGTTCGATTACACGCTTTTGATTGGCGGCGTATATGGAATAATAATAGCCGTTTTGAATTTTTTTCTGCTTGGCAAATCGGCGCAGTCCGCGCTGAAAAAAAATGCCAAATCCGCGCAGACCTATATGAACGTTATGTACTGCATACGTTATCTGGGACTGTTCGCACTGCTTACAATCGGTGCGCTTGCACCGTTTATAAACCTTATTGCTGCGGTGATCCCGCTTTTTTTCCCGAAGATCGCCATTACAATAAGGGCACTAAGAAAAAAGGAGGAATGATATATGCCGACTGCATTGATGCTCGCGTCGGAAGGCGGCATCACCGTAAACGGACCTTTGGTGGTCGTGGATAACCTGTTTGGTATCCCCGGGTTTAAGCTGACGGAAAGTATCATCGTTCAGTGGGTAGTCATTGCGATACTGCTTGCCGTTGTGCTGATAATTTCCCGCAACCTCAAGGTGATTCCCGAGACCAAAAGGCAGATGGCGGCGGAGTGGATCGTGAGCTTCTTCATCGACACGGTGGACACCACTATGGGCAAAAAGTACAACAAGTATCGCAGCTACATAATGGCGCTGTTCTGCTTCATCATGATCCAGAACCTTATGGGACTTCTGGGACTGCGAAATCCGACAGCCGACGTTTCCGTCACGGGAACGCTCGCGGTGATCACTTTCTGCATGGTCCAGTACAACAAGGGCAAAACCGGAAAGTTCAAGGGCTTTATGAAGAGCTTTATCGAGCCGCTGCCGTTTATGCTTCCGTTTAACATAATCGGTGAGTTCGCGAATCCGCTGGCTCTGGCGCTGCGTCTGTTCGGCAACATGATCGCAGGTACGGTCATCAACGCGCTGATCTACTTCGCGCTTGGCAAGCTGGCGATACTTATACCGGCGATCGCATCTTTGTACTTCGACATATTCTCTGCCGTAATGCAGGCGTACATCTTCATTATGCTGAGTATGTCGTACATCTCTTCGGCGGACTGTGAGGGATAACAGCCGCATGGGACGTGCTCCCGAAAAATTCTGTCTTATATCCCGCAGGGGATATCGGGCGTTTCTTACGCTCACAATAATACATTTTTATTTTACGGAGGAAACTAAAGATGGATGGAATGACACCGGAAACTATGAAGATTTTGGCGAACGCTATCGTTCTCGGAGCTTCGGCGCTCGGCGCAGGCACCGCGATGATCGCGGGTCTTGGCCCGGGTATAGGCGAGGGCTTCTGCGGCGGTAAGGCGGTTGAAGCGATCGGCAGACAGCCCGAGGCTTCGGGCGCTATCACAAGAACCATGATCATAGGCGACGCGCTTGCCGAGACCACGGGTCTGTACGCGCTGGTAATCGCTCTGCTTCTCATGTACGCTAACCCGTTGCTCGGCAAGCTTCTGTAATTGGCCGATACAACGAGTTTAGATTGAGAGGAGAGGAGCAAATATGCTGAATATACTCGGCGTAATGGCAGAGGCGTCAGCGGGAGCAGCCGAAGCGGCATCGGGCAATACATTTTTGGATCTGGTCTCCATTGACCCCGGCACTATTGTGTTTACGCTGATAAATACGCTCATTATCTTCCTGATCTTCAGAATTTTCCTGTATAAACCCGTGTGCAATATCCTTGAAAAGCGTCGGGAAATGGCTGCCGCGGAGATCGCCGAAGCTCAGAAGGCTAAGGAGACCGCTCAAAAGGCGGAGCAGGAATATACCGCGCGTCTTGCGGACGCCAAGAACGAGGCTGCCGAAATCGTAAAGCAGGCTACGTTAAGGGCGCAGAAGCGCGAGGAGGAGATCGTTACCGAGGCCAATCAGAAGGCCGCGGAGATCCGCGCAAAGGCGGAGGAGAACATAGAGCGTGACAAACAGCGCGCCAAGAACGAGATCAAGGACGAGATCTCCGAGATGGTCGTTATGGCGGCAAGCAAGGTCGTTGAGAAGGAAATTTCCGCTAAGGACAACGAGGATATCATTTCCAAGTTCCTGAGCGAGGTCGGCGCGGCAGAATGACCGCCCGCCCCATAAACGTAGGAGGAAATTTTTATGAACGACAAGGCTGAAAAGGTATACGGCGAAGCATTCTTTGATCTGTGCGAGGAGCAGAACGAAAGCGGACTGAAGGACATTTTGGGTGAGCTGGAAGAGCTTTCCAAGGTGTTTGCGGACGCGCCCGAGTTTGTAAAGCTTATGGGCACGCCTACGATATCCGCGGACGAAAAGCTCTCACTGTGTAAGGACATAATCAAGACGGGCGGCGTTTCCGAGCTTGTCGGAAATTTGCTGTGCATATTGGCTGAAAAGAGCAGAATAAACTGCTTTGCGGGCATTGTAAAGACCTTTAAGGAGCTTTACAACGAGAAGTTCAAGCTGGCGGAGATAACCGTCACGACCTCCTCGCCGCTGTCCGACAAGATGAAAGAGCAAATCGCGGAAAAGATGTCGAAGATAATCGGAAAGACAGTTACGATCAACGAAAAGGTCGAACCGGGCATTATCGGCGGCATAATCATAGACTACGGCAGCAAGCGCTATGACGGAAGCGTCAAGGCAAGGCTGAGCGCACTCAGGGACGAGCTTGGCTCGGTGATAGCCTGAGTTGAAGGCTTGCTAAATTCGCTAAGAAAGGGATGTATGTAATGGATTTACGCCCCGATGAAATAACGGGTCTGATAAAGGACCGCATCAAAAACTACAACGCAAAGATCCAGCTCGGCGACGTCGGCACGGTTGTTACCGTCGGCGACGGTATCGTACGTATCCACGGCTTGGAAAAGTGTATGCTTAACGAGCTGCTGGAGTTCGAGAACGGCGTGCGCTGCATGGCGCTCAACCTCGAGCAGGATTTTGTAGGCGCGGTAATGTTGGGCTCGGACGCGGGCATTAAAGAGGGCGACAGCGTAAAGCGCACGGGCAGCATCGTGTCCGTTCCCGTCGGAGAAGAGCTTCTCGGACGCGTTGTAAACTCCCTCGGACAGCCGCTTGACGGCAAGGGCAATATCCTAGCTAAGGAGACCCGCCCGATTGAGAAGATCGCTTCGGGTATCATCACGAGAGAGCCCGTAAATGTTCCTTTGCAGACGGGTATCAAGGCTATCGACAGCATGATACCGATAGGCAGAGGTCAGCGTGAGCTTATCATCGGCGACAGACAGACGGGTAAGACCGCTATCGCCATCGACACTATAATCAATCAGAAGGGTAAGGACGTTATCTGTATCTACGTTGCTATCGGTCAGAAGAACTCTACCGTTGCGAACGTTGTGGAGAGACTTACCAACAACGGCGCTATGGACTATTCTATCGTTGTATCGTCCACCGCGTCCGAGCTTGCACCTTTGCAGTATATCGCACCCTATTCGGGCTGCGCAATGGGCGAGTACTTTATGGAAAAGGGCAAGGACGTGCTTATCGTATACGACGATCTGTCAAAGCACGCAGTAGCTTACCGTGCGCTGTCCCTGCTTCTTAAGCGCCCGCCGGGACGTGAGGCGTACCCCGGCGACGTATTCTATCTGCATTCAAGACTTCTCGAGCGTGCCGCTCGCCTTAACAAGGACTACGGCGGAGGATCGCTTACGGCGCTGCCTATCATCGAAACACAGGCAGGCGATGTTTCGGCGTATATCCCGACCAACGTAATCTCCATTACCGACGGCCAGATATTCCTCGAGACGGAGTTGTTCAACTCGGGCGTTCGTCCCGCGGTAAACCCCGGTATCTCGGTATCGCGTGTCGGCGGTAACGCGCAGATAAAGGCAATGAAGAAGGTCGCGGGTACTCTTAAGCTCGACTACTCGCAGTATCGTGAGCTGCAGTCGTTCTCGCAGTTCGGTTCCGATCTGGATAAGGATACCAAGGATAGACTTGCAAAGGGCGAGCGTATAGTTGAGGTTCTAAAGCAAGACGAGAACGCACCGCTTGAGGTTGAGGAGCAGGTAGTGATTATCTACGCGGTAATCAACAACTATCTCGCGTCCATTCCCGTTGAGAAGATCAAGCAGTATCAGAAGGACCTTATCGAGGAGCTCAAGACGAACAATCCGAGCATACTCGAAGGCATCAGAAACGATAAGGTGATCTCCCCCGAGAATGAGGAGTCGCTGAAGGCAGCTCTTGTGAGCTTCGCGGCTACCTACACGGGTTAACCCCTGCGGGCAAACCCACGAGAGGGTTATCGAAAGGAGTTTCTTTATGAAACAGGCTTCCTTTGTACTCAGCATAGTAGCGACTACTATCGCGGTCATTACAGCGATGGCGGTGGCTTGGCTGTACATCGAAAAGAAAGTTAAATATATCACCACGGACGACAACGTCTGATGACGTGAAATACTTTTTGGGGGTGATATTATAGCCAGTGGTAATATGAAAGCCATAAAGCGCCGTATCCGTTCCGTCGGCTCGACCCGACAGATAACGAAGGCTATGGAGCTTGTGGCGTCGAGTAAGCTCCGTAAGGCTAAGACCCGCGCGGAGCAGGCGCGTCCCTACTTTAACGAGCTGTACAAGACCATGTGTGAAATCGCGTCGGCAAACACCGACTTCTCCACTATATATACGGTAAAACGCGAGGTAAAACATAAGCTGTTTATCGTTGTCGCGGGCGACCGAGGACTTGCTGGGGGTTATAACTCCAACGTCCTCAAGGCTGCCGCCGCGGCTCACAAGGACGACGCCGAACTGCCGAAAATAATCGCTATCGGCAAAAAGGCGGGCGAGTATTTCGCAAAGCGCGATTACGAAGTTGTGGCGTCCTACGCGAATATAGCGGAGGATATCAAGCCCAATACGGCACAGGATATTGCGGACATAGCGATAAAGATGTTCGCGGACGGCGAGGTTGACGAGGTACACGTGTTCTACACGATGTTCGTTTCGTCAATGTCGCAGCAGCCCGAGAGTATGCGTGTGCTCCCCATGGACACCGTGCAGCTCGAGGACTACGGCACGATGGAGTACGACCCCTCTCCCGAGGCGGTATTCAACCGTATAGTGCCGCGCTTCACCGCGAGCCTTATCCAGTGCGCGGTAGTTGAGTCGTATGCCTCCGAGCAGGGGGCTCGCCGCACCGCTATGGAGAACGCTACCGACAACGCGGACGCGATGACGGAGAGCCTGTCGCTGCTGTATAACAGAGCGCGTCAGGCAAGCATTACAACGGAAATTATCGATATCGTTTCGGGCGCTTCGGCTCAGGAATAATGTCGGTATAACAAACGGTTATTTAGCAATTCCTATTAAGAAAGGAAAAGTTATAAAATGACAAATCAGAACATAGGCACGATAGTCCAGGTTATCGGCGCGGTATTGGATATCCGTTTCGCGCCCGAAAATCTGCCTAATCTGCTTAACGCTATCGAGATCGACAACAACGGCACAAAGCTCGTTGTCGAGGTAGCGCAGCATATCGGCGACGATCTCGTCCGCTGCATCGCAATGGGCAGCACGGACGGACTTGTCCGCGGTATGGAGGCAGTCGACACAGGAGCGTCGATCAAGGTTCCCGTTGGCGAGCAGACGCTTGGACGTATCTTCAACCTTCTGGGCGAGGCAGTCGATAACAAACCTCAGCCCGAAACGGAGGAAAAGTGGGAAATTCACCGTCCCGCCCCCACATTTGAGGAACAGGAAGCTTCAAATGAAGTTCTTGAAACGGGAATCAAAGTCGTAGACCTTATTTGTCCGTACCTCAAAGGCGGTAAAATCGGTCTGTTCGGCGGCGCGGGAGTTGGTAAGACAGTCCTTATCATGGAGCTTATCAACAACGTAGCAAAGCAACACGGCGGTATTTCCGTATTTACGGGCGTAGGAGAGCGTACCCGTGAGGGTAACGACCTCTATCGTGAAATGATGGAATCGGGAGTTATCAACAAGACGGCTCTCGTATACGGTCAGATGAACGAACCGCCGGGAGCGAGAATGAGAGTTGCGCTTTCGGGACTTACAATGGCGGAGTATTTCCGTGATAAAATGGGACAGGACGTATTGTTGTTTATCGACAACATCTTCCGTTTCACTCAGGCAGGTTCGGAGGTTTCAGCGCTGCTCGGACGTATGCCGTCCGCCGTTGGTTATCAGCCTACGCTGGCTACGGAAATGGGCGCGCTCCAAGAGCGTATCACGTCCACGAAGAAGGGCTCTATCACATCCGTTCAAGCGGTCTATGTACCTGCCGACGACCTGACCGACCCTGCTCCCGCGACGACGTTCGCGCATTTGGACGCTACGACGGTATTGTCGCGTAACATAGCGTCTATGGGTATTTTCCCAGCAGTCGACCCGCTGGATTCGACCTCCAGAATACTTACCCCCGAGATACTCGGTCAAGATCATTATGATGTGGCGCGCGCTGTTCAGGCTATTTTGCAGCGTTATAACGAGCTTCAGGATATCATCGCGATCCTTGGTATGGACGAGTTGTCCGATGAGGATAAGCTGACAGTATCCCGCGCGAGAAAAATTCAGCGTTTCCTGTCGCAGCCGTTCTCCGTTGCAGAGCAGTTTACGGGATACGAGGGCAAGTACGTGCCCCTCAAGGAGACTATCCGCGGCTTTAAGGAGATCATCGAGGGTAAGCACGACGACCTGCCCGAGTCGGCATTCCTCTTTGTCGGCACTATCGACGAGGCAGTCGAGAAGGCTAAAAAGGGAAGCTGATAAATTCCCAATGAAAGGATATTCAGATGACGCCGTTTAAGTTACAAATAATCACGCCGGAGAAAACCGTTTTTGACGGCGAGGCCGAGCAGGTCATTGTCCGCACAACAGTCGGCGATGTCGGCATACTGAAAGGACACGAACCGTACTGCGCGGCGCTGGGAATAGGTCAAATGCGGATCATGCAGAACGGCGAGTTCCGCCGCGCGGCAACATCGGGCGGAATTATAAAGGTGTCAAAGGAAATTACGACGATTTTAGTGCAGACCTGCGAATGGTCGGACGAAATCGACGTAGAGCGCGCAAACGCCGCCAAGGCGGCTGCCGAGGAGCGCATAAAGGCGGCAAAGAGCGACAAGGAGCTGCTGCTCGCCGACGCAAAGCTCAAGCGTGCGCTTAACCGAATTGATACCTCGAATTTCAAATAACTCCCAGGGCGGACCAAAGTTCGTCTCAAAAAAATCGGCGTCGAGCATTAACTCGACGCCGATTTTTTATATTACACACTTCTTAAACGAGACACAAATTATTATTGTTCAACCTTTTTTCCATGTAAAGCTAACCGGCCAAACACGATTGAAAACACGGATGGAATCCCGAACCATAACAGATTGAATGCTATACCGCGCAGGAACATTGACGGAAATTGTCCATAATCATAAATCAACGCAAGATCGACAGCACAAAAAATATCCATAACGGTCACCGGAGGAACAAGCAACACAAGCGCCGCTATATCCGCAATAACATATTTTTTGAACATGGGCTTTCGGATATTGGTAAAAAACTCACCAATTCCGATAAGCATTATGAAAAAGATAAACGCGCCTAAAATATAATACCAAGCCTTGGGCATATAGTTATAGCCGAAATTATGCACGACATAATTAGTCCCCAGAACGATGAATATCGCCGCGATCACTCCGCTTGCAATGACCTTGACAGTTCTATTACCCAAAAAATTTCCCCCAAAAGCGATAATCTGTTTTTCCTTCGGTTCAATTGCATTGCCAAAGGAAATTATTTTTTTACTTAACATATTATATCCCTCCTATAAAAGGTCAATTAACAGTAATATCTGCGGTTCCGGGCTTGGCATGAATATCACCTGTTACATCTACATCTAGCCACAGGGTAAAAGTCTTTTTACTAACCCGTTCGTCGCCATTTGTCATTGTTATCTTTCTTTCAATGCAGGCATACCTTTTCCCGAATAAAAAAGTGGCACCTTGATTATCGTAGTGAACAGGCTCCGGATGAGATATAACCTTAAACAGTCTTCCGGGATTTGGCGTATATCCGGAAGTTACATTGGAAACGGTAGCGGTATCTGCTTGAGAATTCCAAGTAAATGTACCTTTAACCCATATAGTAACCCAATCTGTACTTACACCAGCACCGCTTTCAGTAAACGTATTTTCCGCCTTTACGGTCATACTCCCTTGAGTTGAGCGCGCTGCGTACATATTGATTTCATCAGCCTTTACATAAATCCTTGAAACGCATTCCATCCCATTTTCGTCAGCATATGACTGTTCAGACACCAATACGAAATCCTCGTCGTCTGAAACATAATTCGTTTCAACGGTATATTCGCTCTTATCTTCAACATCTTCCGCGCCCACAACAACTACTAAAGACATAGTCATTACCGCAGCCACACAAGCCGCAACTAACTTTTTAATTACAATTCCCTTTCATTTAAGTTAATTTATGCCCGAACCGCAGTCTGTGCGCTTCAAACTCATTTTATTATATTATATTCCTTTTTAATTTAGAAGTCAATACGAAATATCCACAAAAAAACAGTGATTTTTTGTGGGTATTTACACGCTAAAAGAATACACCCCGTCCATTTCCCTGGCAATATACCCGAAAAGCTCCAGATTTGTTATCGCCTCGGACAGCGCGGAGAAATCCAGTCCACTGCGCTCCATAAGCTCGTCCACTCCCGAAGAACGTTCGGCGAGCAGCTTTAGAACGGTCGCCTCGTTCGGGTCGAGCGACGACAGCAGCTCCTCGACGGACACGGCTCTCGTCTTTTCGGTAGACCTCGTTTCCGTCTTGGGCGCTGCTTTTGCGGAAGCGTTTTTCTTTACGGGTCTAGGCTCGTCCCGAAGCGGAACGCTCTCCAACGGCTCGGCGAGCATTTGCTCTATACGCGCTCTGCCCGAATAGTCCGCAAGCAGCCGCTCAACGATATCCGTATACCCGAAAACGGGTATGGCACCATCGCGCAACAGCGGTACTACTCCCGCGTAACGCTTGGAGAAGATGTCGTGCGGAGGTATGCAGAACACGTCGCGACCTTGGTCAAGCGCGTGTGCCGCAGTCAACAGCGAACCGCTTTTCTCGCCCGCCTCAATAACGAGCGTTCCCGAGCAGATACCCGAGATAATGCGGTTTCTTTGGTGAAAATACGCCGCAAACGTCCGCGTGCTCGGGAGCAGCTCGCTTATCAGCGTGCCGCCGCTTGCAACTATCTCGCGCTTCAGCGACGCGTTCTCGGCAGGATAGTTCACGAACATTCCGCAGGCGAGCACACCGACAGTCCGCCCACCCGCATCGAGCGCGGCACGGTGAGCCGCGGTATCAGCGCCGACGGCGAGACCGCTCACGACAGCAATACCCATTTTCGCGAGCGGAGCGCATATCCCCACTGCGGCAGCTTTGCCGTATTCCGAGACGTCCCTCGCGCCTACCGCCGCAATGCTTATCTGCTCGTTGAGTCCTTCAAGACTTCCGCAGACGAACAGCAGTATCGGAGGATTTTTAATATTCCGCAGCAGCTCGGGATATTCGTCATCGTCAAGAGTAACTATGCGGATATCGTTTTCGCGGCACTGCTCGAGGATAGGGCGTATCGTTCCCATACGTACCTGTTCGGCACGCTTTTTCTCCTTATCGCTCAGAAACGGGAATTCTCCGTCGCGTATCATTCGCGAGGCAAGAGTTGCGTCGCCGCCGCACTGTGCGAGTATCTCAATGGTTTTCGGGTTGTACGGCTGCATTACGAGCAGCAGCCACAACCATACCTCAACGGGACTTTTCGCCATATGTATTCCTCCGTTTTACCATATTTCCCTTGCGAGAATAACAAACTGCGCTGCCAGAAAAAATATTGAATAACCCGACGCAAAGAACGGAAATAACCCTTCGCTCGGTATCATATCTATCATCCACAGCCAAAGACAGTTGATACCGAAACACGCAAGCACGGTTGCCGCTATGAGCAGGATCACGCAGATTGCTGCGGCGGGCAGAACGCCCGTTAATATGTACCGTTTTGCCGAAACTCCGAACCGCCGTTCAAAGCGTTTCCGCAAGAACCTAACCGCAACGGTATGCAGAACCATTGCGGTCGTTTTATTCATAGAAACCTCGTGTAATTACTCTTTGGTATACCGTACCGTGTTTAAGCTCTTCTAAATAATTTTCCGGGGCTGGACGCGGTAAGATAATCCCAGCCGCCTAAATATCCCATAAATACAGTCAATTGCCGCAAACAGTTGCCTGCTCTGTTTAGATTGGGAATTGGGTGCTGTGTCAACAAGCATATAGTTATCGTTTTTTTGTTAAACCTATAACAAACGATAAACTTTCTGTTTTTCGTCCTAACATTTTTCTGCCCAAAAAAAGCATTGTACATTTTAACCGCACAGTTAAATATAATCTTAAACCTCAAAGTAGCAATCGCTCCACTAAGGAGTTTATTTTGCAGCTTAATGTCCAAACAATAAAAATACATAAAAATCACCCCGTCTTATATTTTAAATACCGCGCTTGTAAACGCAGGCAGTGTAAGTCCGCCTAGCTCCTGCTTTTCGCCCGTAAGAAGATTTTCGGCTTCTCCGCCCATATTCAGGTTGAACGTAAACGGCGCGCCGTCCGCGTTGATAACGGTGAGCAAGGTTTCTCCGCCGCCCGTGCGCGAGAACGCGTACTGACGATTGGTGAGCTGTACCTGCTTGTAGTCGCCCTCGGCTGCCGCGGGGTGGTTCTTCTGTATCCCGGCAAGCGCCTTGATGTGCTCGGAGAGGTCGCGGTGACCCTCTGACTTCATCTTCTCAAGGTCGAACTCGGGACGGAGCGCGTCGTCACCGCCGCCGCGCTTGTCGCCCTCAATACCGAACTCGCTGCCGTAGTAAACGGACGGTATACCCGGCATCATAAACATCAGAGTGTAGATAAGCGGCAGGTGCTCCTTGGTCTTGAGTATGGTTGCGACACGAGTTACGTCGTGGTTATCGACAAACGTATACAGGTGCTTTCCGCGGTACAGACACCAGTTTTCGCTGCCGAACTGGCGGTTTATCGAGTGCGCTATCTCGAACATATTCATATCGTTGAAGCTGGAGAACAATCCCTTATAGCACTCGTAATTGGTAACGCTGTCGAGCATCTGATCGTTCATCCACATATTGTAATCGCCGTGGAGGGTTTCGCCGAGCAGGAAAAAGTCCTCGCTGAGCCACTTGCAGTGACCGCGAAGCTCGCGCAGGAAGTTCTGATCAAGACAGTACGCAACGTCAAGACGCAGACCGTCGATGCCGAATTCCTCTTTCCAGCCCGCGATAACGTCCTTGATATACTGCTTTACGTCGGGATTGAACAGATTCAGCTTTACAAGCTCGTAGTGACCCTCCCAGCCCTCGTAGTAGAAACCGTCGTTGTAGCATGAGTTGCCCTCGCGAACGTGGAACCAGTCCTTTTTGCCACTGCCGAGCTTGTGCTCGCGAACGTCGCGGAACTCGGTGAAGTCGCGTCCGACGTGATTAAACACACCGTCAAGAACTACCTTGATACCGTTCTCGTGCAGCGCGTCGCAGACCTTCTTGAAGTCCTCATTCGTGCCGAGACGGCGGTCGATAGTCTTGTAATCGATGGTGTCGTAACCATGCGCTACGCTCTCAAATACGGGACCAAAATAGATAGCGTTACAGCCGAGCTCCTTGATATGCGGGATATCGTCAATGAGCTTCAAGAGCTTGTGCGTAGGTTCACTCGTCTGATCGTTCTGACGGGGACAGCCGAAATATCCGACGGGATAGATGTGATAAAATACCGCGCTTTCATACCATTTCATAATATTACCTCTTTTTCCTCTTTTACTTTTATACCTTATTAAAAGGTACTATGTGCAAGATTATTATACCATATTGTCGGCAATTTGTCAATAATTTTGTGCAAAGTGTATAAAAAACTAAAATGTTTTATTGCAGAACTGAAAAAATTACACTAACAGCTTGAAAATTATTTCATAAACTGCTATAATATTAAAAGTGAAATAAATCACTTTTAAGGATACAAGGATAGTTAAAAACAAATGTAAGGCAGCAATCGCGTGAGGTTCCGACAGTGTTACCTTAGGTTTTATTTTTTTGCTTTCTTAAGGTACCTTTGGGGAGGGGTTTTAATGACAGGGCTGCGTACTTTCAGGCGGACGGCGGCGCTCCTTATGGCGCTTTTTGTTTTGTTGACGGATTTTTCGCCTAGTATTACAGCTTCGGCATATTCAAGAGCAACAAAAACATATGTTGTCGGCGCGAATGCCAAATTCGGCGTTACAAAGACAAATTCGGGAACTTCAGGACTTGCCTGCGATTATCTTGACCAGATATCGAAATATACGCTCAACCGCTTTACATATAAAGACGGATCACCCGAGGAGCTGTTCGCAATGCTCCGCGACGGCACGATAGACGTAATACCCTGCGTAAATGAGGAGGAGCTTGGGCTGTACGGCGATGATACTCTTGCTGTTGCGGGCTTTTCAATGATCACCAAATTCAATGCCGTTTATGTCTACAATAACGGCGCGAAAAAAGACGTAAACTTCGGCGACGCAAGCGAGATAAGTCATATGAAGATAGGCTATCTCTTTGAGGACGAGGGCGATTTTTTCAGGGATGAGAAATTTGTATGCAGCGACCTGGAAGACGCGGAATTCATAAAATACAACACCGAGAATATGATGAAAGCAGACCTCATTTCGGGCAAGCTGGACGCGGTGGCGAAAAATTGTTTCCGTCCGTGGGAGAACGAGACGATAGTTTATCAGTTTGGAACGTCGGCATGCTATTTTGTCATAAGAGCGGAGGACACCGAATTATCATCAAATATCACCGACGGAATGTCGGAACTGTTTCTGAGCTATCCTTCGTTCCCGGGCGATACGTACCAGAAAAACATATCCAATTACAGCTCGCAAAGGTATGCGTATTCTGCCGCGGAACGGATATATCTCGCGTCCCATAGCGAGATAGTAATGGGCTATAATCTCAACGCGGATATTGCCGAGACCTACGACTATTCGACGGAAAGACTGACGGGAGTAGTAGGATCGATAATGGATCAGATCTCATCTAATACGGGGCTTAAGATCAAGATAATTCCGTATAATTCGCTGTCTGAATGTATGAACGCCATGGCGTCGGAGGAGATAGACGTTATCTATGGCGGAATACCGACAACCGGCGTAAAGGGATATTCAGGGTATTTCGTTTCCGCACCCGTTACCCGCTCGCCAATAGTGCTTGCGGGCAGGGCGGACGCATCTATGTCCGATACGGCGGAGATTGCTACCGCTAACGGAGACAGCGAAATAATAAAGTATCTTGAGCGCTTCCGTCCGCAGTCGAATGTTTCCCGCTATTCTACGAGTACTATCGCGTGCGAAATGGTGATGAGCGGTCACGAAAGCTTTGTGTGTATGGACTGCCGGAACGCGCTTTATTTGAAATCCACACAGCATGAAGATCTTATGATACATGACATCCTGCCGATCTTCCACTCAGAATGCTTTGCGGTATCCCGCCGCTCAAGCGAGCTGAGAAGTATACTGGAAAAAGCTATTGCGCAGATCAACGGCAACGAATCTATTGCCGACATTTACAACATCATCAACTCACAGGGCGCGGTTACTGAGGTGCGTGACCCGTATGTCTGGATCATACTCGCGGGATTTGCTGTGCTTGGAGGTTTGCTGGCACTGTTTGTCGTGCTTACAACGATCAAGAGCCGCCGCCTTGCCGAAATTGATACACTCACTGGAGGGCGCACCAAGCGCAGGTACTTTATTGATTCGGAGAAGGTCGTGCGCAAGTCCAATCCCGATAACTGGGCAGTAATCGTTTTTGATATCGATAAATTCAAGTTTATCAATGACCGTCTCGGCTACGAAGAGGGAAACCGTATGCTGGAAAGACTGTACAAGACCATAAGCGACCACCTTGAGCCTTACGAGATTTATGCGCGTATCTCGGACGACAACTTTGCATGCACGGTGAAGAACGGCTCCGACAGCGATCTTGAAAACAGGCTCAACAACATTTTTGCGGAATTCGACCGTCGCAACTCGCTGTTCGTTTCCTACCCCGTTCTGTTCAGCGCGGGCGTGTGCAGGCTCGGACAGTGCGTGGACAGATACGATATGGTGGATTTCAACGTTGCTATTGATCGCTGCAACATCGCGAAAAAGACGATAAAGGGCAGACACAGCAACGCGATAGCGTTCTATGACGGAAAAATGCACGACAACGCCCTGCGCGAAAAGGACTTCGAAAACGTTATGCCGACAGCGCTTAAGGAGCACGAGTTTATGTGCTACATTCAGCCGAAATACGGTACGAATTCGCGGCATATAGAGGGCGGCGAGGCGCTTATCCGCTGGAACAGCAAGGAGTTCGGATTTGTGTTCCCCGATCAGTTTATCCCGATCTCCGAGAAAAACGGCTTTGTTGTGGAGCTGGACTTCTTCATTCTCGAGGAGGTTTGCAAGGCTATGCGGCGATGGATAGACAAGGGGATTACTCCGGTGGTCATCTCCGTAAATCAATCGCGTATGCACCTCAACAACGACGATTACATTTGGCGCCTGCGCGAGATCGTTGACAAGTACGGTATACCGTATGAGTACATAGAGCTGGAGCTTACCGAGAGCGTGTTCACCGAAAACGCGGATCTGATGCTGAAGATAATGCAGAAGCTCCACGATATCGGTTTCAAACTGTCGATAGACGACTTCGGATCGGGTTATTCCTCACTTAATATGCTTAAGGACATTCCCGCCGATGTGGTAAAGATAGATCGCGAATTCTTCAACGGAACCGTCAATTCCCAGAAAGGGCGCGCAGTCATTTCTACGGTAGTCGATCTTGCCAAAAACCTCGATATGCAGGTAATCTCCGAGGGCGTAGAAACCGTCGAGCAGGTTGATTTCTTACAAGATATCAAGTGTCATATGGTGCAGGGCTACTTCTTTGCTAAACCCATGCCGATCAAGGAGTTTGAGGAGCTTTGGACAAAAGACCTCGCCTCGGCGGCAGACGAAACAAAAATCAACAATCCGTAGATTGAAACTGCGGAAAGTTTGTAAGCTGATTTTGCTTATCAGTACATTGCCGAGGAAAATAATACCCAAAAACTATTTGCTTACAGCCCCGTTTTCGGGGCTGCTTTTGTGCAAGTCTCCCAAAAATAAACAATCACTTGACAACGGGATTGTAATAAGTTATAATTAACATAGGGTCGAATTCTTTTAGTAAGAGAGGTGAGCGGAAATGGCAAACGAGTTGTTAGAGGAGATGGAACGGGCGCGGCAGGAAATAAAGCGTCTGAAAATATCTCTTCGTGCTGAGCAGCTGCGCACGAAAATTTGTTCCGAGTATTCCAATTTCGGATTGTGGGAGTATGACATAGCAACGGATATTTGCTATCAATATAAAAAGCTCAGCGGAAGATACGAAAATAATCTGGAGCCTATCGTGCATTTCAGGGACTCGGTGATAAGCTGGGGTATCGTGTGCACGGAGGATCTTCCTGCGTTCAACCGTTTCTGCGACGCTATGGAGCGCGGCGACAGCGAAATGTCCTGCGACCTGCGCGTGATCAACGATAATTACGAAATGATATGGATGCGCTATGAGGGCAAGACAACGTTCGATGACGGTAAACCCGTTAAGGTCATCGGGCGCACTCTTGACATTACCGAGCAGAAGGGCGGTATTGAAACGTCCACTCATGCGGGTAGAGACAGTCTTACTGGAGCGTATTCTCCCGAGCTTTTCCGTGACTGCGTGATGGAAAGACGCGCGGGCGTGAACCGCTATAAGAACGCGGCTCTGCTGTCCGTGGGGATTGATAATTTCCGCTCCGTAATGGCGGAGCATGGTGCAGAGTATTCCGACTATGTGCAGAAAACCGTTTCGGGTATACTGGAGAGTATTTGCTCTGTCGAGCACGACAGCGTACTTTCGCGCGTCCGCGACGGCGAGTTTCTGCTGTACCTCAGCTTTTCCAGCCTGTCCTCGCTTGACGAGGCGGCTCGACGTATTATAAGAACGATAAACGACTACATATTTGATGGCGCGCCCGTTACGGCAAGTGTCGGCGTTTCGCTGTTCAAGAACGGACGCAAGCTTAAGGAGGTCTACAAGGAGGCTTCCGCGGCTTTATCCGAGGCGCAAAAGAGCGGCGGAGGGTGTTTTATGCACTATACCGCGGCAATGTCCGCAAAAAAGATCACGGCGGAGCATACCGCTATTGACTGTGCGGCTCTGTCAAGCGGCGCAGCAAAGGTATATGATCTTATTATAAGAGCGTTTTGCAGCGAAAGCGACCGTCCGCTGATGCTTAAGGCGGCTTTTCAGGCGGCGGGACAATGTCTAGGCGCGTCGAACATTTATGTATTCAACAATGACGGCGGAAAGTTCCGTCAATATATGACTTACAATTCCACGGGAAAGGCTGCGGAAAAATGTCCGCGTATCGGGCAGAGCTGCTCGGACGAGGACGTGCGCAGAATATTTGCGGGGCGCAGCAAGCTGCGTCTGCACAGTGCGGGCGAACGGATAAACGGGCTATCGCTGGAGAACGGCGCAGTCTGCGCGGAGTGCCGTGCGATACGCTGCAAGGGCGAGATATCACAGTATTTCGCGGTGATTTTTGACAGCAGATTTGAGCTTTCGGAGCAGGATATGCAGATTATCGACGAACTGGCGAATGCGATGACTGAGATGTACGCGATGTATGTCAACAGCAAGCTTGGCGAATTAAGCGGTCAACTAAAGAATACGATAATCAGCAATCATCGTATGGAGGGATTTTCGCTGATTCCCGGCACTTTCGTTGCGGAAATAGTGGGCGAAAACGCTTCGGAGCATTACGGAATGAAACCCGGCGATGTATGCTATAAGAAAATGCGCGGACGCGACGAGCCATGTATAAATTGTCCTGCGTTACAGCTCGACAATTCGGATAAGCTGTTCGCGTCATCTGCGTATTACGACGAGACCGACCGCCGTTGGCTGGACGTCACCGCGTCCGTTGAAGAAAACTCGGAAGGCGAGCGCCGTTACATTATAAGTTCCACCGACATTACGGACTGTCTCGGAAATATCCGTATGGCGGATTCGCTTACGGGTGTTATGACGTTCGATGTGTTCACGGCAGAGGCGCTGAAAATGACCTCCGGGGACAATTTCGGCGGTACTGTCGGCAGCTTTGTCGCAGTCATCAACGTTGCGGACTTCCGCAGGATAAATGAGGAAAAGAGCTTTGAACTCGGCAATTCCATACTGGTATCGATTGCGGAGATAATACAGCGCTGTGTCGGAATCGGTGAGCTTCTCGGACGTTCGGAGGGCTCGCGGTTTGCGGCACTTTTCAGAAACACCGACAAAGACGAGTTTACCTCCCGTATGAATTTGATGCTCAACAGCATTCAGCGACAAATTTATGAAAAGCTTCACACGCAGATATATCTGCTTGCGGGAGTGTGCGATATGAACGACGATCCCGTGGGCTTTATGGGCGCACTCGACAGGGCTATAACCGCGCAGAAAACTATCCGCGACAGGGCATACTATCACGAAAACCTTGTAGCGTTCTATGACGGAGCGCTCCGCGAAAAGATAAAGGAGCGCCGCCACATTGAGGCGAATATGATATCTGCGCTTGAAAATGACGAATTTCACGTTTTCTATCAGCCCAAGGTGAATATCGCGACGGGCAGAGTAGTGGGCGCAGAAGCATTGGTGCGCTGGATAAGACCCGACAACGAGATCATTTCTCCGGGTAAATTCGTCCCGATATTCGAGGAGAACGGTTTCATTACCGAAATGGATTTCGCGATATACCGCACAGCGATAACGGATATAAAGCGCTGGCTGCGTGAGGGTATAGATGTCCCGCTGGTGTCGCTGAATGTATCGCGCCATCACCTTGCGGACGATAACTTCTGCGAAAAGCTAAACGCGCTTGTCGACAATATCGGCGTACCGCACGAGCTTATCGAGCTGGAGATCACCGAGAGCCTGCTAACCGAAAATCTTAACAAGCTGGTTGAAACGGTAACATGGTTTAAGGACAGAGGGTTCAGGATATCCATTGACGACTTCGGCTCGGGATATTCATCGCTAAATCTGATAACGATGCTGCCATTCGATACGCTTAAAATTGACGGAGGATTTTTCCTAAGAAATGACCTCACCGAAAAGAATAAAAAGGTCATCACGTCGGTTGTAACATTGGCAAAGAGCCTTAATCTCGAAACGGTCTCCGAGGGAGTTGAAACACAGGTTCAGGTGGACTTCCTCCGCGACCTCGGCTGCGATATGATACAGGGCTTCTTCTACTACAAGCCCATGACGGGCGGCGACTTCCACCAGCTGCTTCAATCGCAGACGGAAAAGACAAAGGCTTAATTTCTCAGCCGCCGATTACAAGTCGGCGGCTTGGTTAATGAGAGAGTGATCAACTTGAATTGTAAAAGTCTGTACGAATTTGAAAAGTGTGCAAGCGGTCTGTCACTTAAAAAATTTATTGCGGCAAACGACAGCAGCGTTACCGATATCGTTATCCCGTCGGAGTATTCGGGCTTACCCGTGACGGAGATAGGCTTTGAGGCGTTTGCTCAATCACCGTTTATAAAGACGCTCGTAATTCCCGAGAGCGTACCAAAGCCGGGCGGGGCGGAGCGTTCCGCGAGTGTGCGCGGCTGGATAGCGTTCACATTTCGGGCAGTGCTCGTCAGCTGCCCGCGGCGGTGTTTTTCGGGTGTTCGACGCTGAAAGGCGCGGAGCTTGGAGAGGGCGTTGAGGTCATAGGCAGCAACGCGTTTCGCAAATGCATGTCACTGGAAAGCGTAACGCTGCCGAAAAGTCTGCGAAATATTGAAAGCTGCGCGTTTATGGAATCTCCGAGATTGCCTGCCGAAATAGTTATGATGGGGCTTGCGGGTTCGACCGACAGCGCAAAGCCGTTTAAACATTATGTTGAACTTGATTGGGAAAACTCCTTGCACCCCGACGTTTTCAATCTCGCTCTGAACGGCAGCTACGACAGTAACCGCGACCTTGCGTTCGTCTAAATTGTAAAACGTGATCTCACGGCGTATTTAGAGCTTGTTGAACAGGCGGGCTGGCTTGAAAACAAAGATAAAGATTACATAGAAAGAACTACGTTGATCGCCGTTTCGTTTCGGAAAGCCGAGGCAGCGGCTTGGCTGCTCGGCTATAAAAAGAGCAGATTTGGATTTAACGGAGGGACCGCTCTTGAACTATGACGAAATGTTTGAATTTGAAAAGATCGACGGTGGCTACGCGCTGACCTCATATCTGAAAAAGGATGACAAAAACATACATAAAGTCGAGATACCGTCCGAGTATCACGGCGAGCCCGTAACAGCTATCGGCGAGAGGGCTTTTGAATACGCGGCATATCTCGAGGAGGTGAATATTCCTCCCGAGGTAAAGACTATCGGGAAATCGGCATTCTCTTATTGTTACGGTCTTAGCGGGATAGTATTTTCCGAAGGCTTGCTCAGTATCGGAGAAGGTGCTTTCGGAGTGTGCGAGGACTACCTTGCCTCGGTAACCCTTCCGAAAAGTCTGGAGCGTATAGGCAACTGTGCATTTGACAGCTGTTGGTGTCTTGAAAAGGTAACATTTCTCAATCCCTCTACCGTCATAGGCGAAAATATATTTTACAGCTGCCCTAATCTGCCCGCCGAGACGCAGCTTATAGGTATCCTGCGCTCCTGCGACATTACACAGTCCATTCCCGAATCGGAGTATATACAATGGGAAAAGGGGCGGCGGCTTGATAAGACAATCGCCTTGATAAGCTACCCAATCCTGTGTGAGGACGTTTTTGCACTTGCCGTAAAAAACAATTGTTTCCGAAGCGTTAAGTGGTGCGATAAGCTTGTGAATTTGCTTGAGGTCATCATAAACTTCGGTTGGATGGATTATATGCGTATTGCCGCAGACGGAGGACTGCTAGACGACAGAGAGCTGCTCGATAAGCTCACGGATATCTCCGTACAAAAGGGCGACACCGAGCTAACCGCGTGGCTGCTTGAACACAAAAACAAAAATATCGGCTTTTCGGGGAATAATTATGAACTATGAACAGGATAATCTTGCGCTGGCAAAGCTCTTCGAGTTCACACGTACAGATGACGCTTTTGAGCTTAAACGCTACTTACAACCCGACAACAGCGCTATAACCGAGATAGAGATACCGTTGGCGTTTCGTTTTGTCAGGGTTGGAAGCATAGCACCGAAAGCCTTTAAAGACGCGATTTATCTGAAGTCCGTGACTATTCCCGAAACAGTGCGGAGGGTCGGTGGAAGAGCGTTTGAGGGCTGTACCTCGCTTGAAAATATTGTCCTGCCCGCGAGCCTTAAAATAACCGACGGCGGACTGTTCAGCCGCTGCAATTCGCTGAGGCGCGTTGAGTTGCCCGAGGGCGTCGATATAATACGTCCGAACACGTTTTCACAGTGTCCCGAGCTGGAAGAAATCGTGCTGCCGAAAGCGGTCTGCATAATCCATGACGGCGCGTTCAGCGACTGCCCTAAGCTGCGGAGCATTATTTTCCCCGAAGATAATACAATAACACTGCTGGGCACGGCGTTCAAAAACTGTCCACTGCTGTCCCCAGACGTGATGATGTATTCGCTTATCGGATCTAACGATATCCGTCTCCCATTCGCCTATAACGCGCACTTCGACTGGGATACCGCTTTGCGGCAAGACGTTTTTGAACTTGCTCTGCAATACAACAGCTTTAAGCACGTCGGAAAATCTATGATTTTCACAAGCATTATAGACAGAAACCTTATTGAACTTTTGCCGCTGGCCGCAGGAATGTTGGATAATTCCCTGTCGGAGATTCTCGCGGACTATTCCGCCGCACACGGAAAGACCGAAATCACTGCATGGCTGCTAAACTTCAAAAACGACGATAGCGAAAAATCTATCGCCGAAAAAATCAGCGAAAGATTTGAACTTTAGTGCGCAAACTAAGAATTAAAGTTTTTAACGTTTTTAACACGGTTTTCAACATTTAAAAGGGCATTATGGTGCAAAATGGGCAATTTTTCCTCAAAAACTGTTGAAAACTCCCCTAAAAACGCTAACTTTTCAACAGTTTTGACCGGCCTTTCAACCGTTTTTACAGTTGAAAATGTGGAATATTTTCAATTCTTTTTTACAATCAGTAATAGATTAGTAGAAATAAATTTTACCGCTTCTAATAAAAAATATCAGCCCCGCCAGCAGGAAAAGTCATGCCGACAGGGCTGTGTTATTCTTTACTACCGGAATCAGGAATGAGGTTGTCTTGTTGCTTCCCATACCAGAATAGGCTCGGGCGTATTGCGTTCTCCGCAGAATTCCGGCAGATCCTTCCAAGAAATTATCGCAGGATTACCGAAATATTCCTTCAGCATCTCAACGGAAAGTCTTTCGGGATTTGGGTGCGGCGTACCAAACAGATCACACTTAGGTATAGACGAACCCGGGCTTGACGGCTCGTAAATGAAGTCTCCGTACCATGGCATAAAATAGAGCCACATTACTCCCTCGTCAATACACTGCTGCGGATCGGGAATATTTCCGCACTCGGTGAGCGCCAACATTTTGCCCTCATAGGTCATTCCTTTAAGCTCTTCATATTTTTTAGTCTGCGGAGAATGATCGTCCTTGTTAGGATATACGTCGGTGCCCGCGATATCATAGGTATTGGGGTCAACCTCGCATAGCTTAGTCTGACCGTTCCATATCCAGATCAGATTTGAAAGCTTGTGGTAATTTTCAAAGCGGTCGTACATCATATACCAAAGTCTCTGGTATGTTTCATATGTGCCTGCTTTGATTGCCTCGCGGTCTCCGGGCTGAATTCCCCACCAGAACCAGCTTCCGCTCGCCTCGTGGAACGGACGCCACAGCACGGTAACTCCGGCTGCCTCCAGCTCCTGGAGATAGCTGGCAACAAGATCCATATCGTGTACCGCGACCTCGTACTCCTTAGTGCCGGGGGTAGACGCTTTCAGCGGGTCGAAGTTTCGCGTTTTTTCATCGCTTTCGGAATATTCGGGACCGTAAAAAGCCACGCCCGAATTTGGATCGTCGATATCACGCGGAACATTCCAATGCCACGTAAATGTCACCAGACCGTTGCTTTCGGTCGCCCATTTAAGCGCCGCGTCAATATCGCCGCGATTAGGATTGATGCCCGTGACAAATATAAAATCATAGCCCTTCATAGCGGGGATATCCTCTACCGCGTCGTAGTATACCTTGTCCTCAAATGTCGCGCGGTGATCCATCTGCTGCTGCGCAGTAATGATCTGTTTCCCGTAGCCGTCCTTCAGAAATTTCCAGACCTTCATAGTCTCGGGATTGTTGCGGGCGTTGAGCGAAACGGGTTGGGACAGGTCGACCTCGCGCTCGGAAAGACTCTTTTTCAGCGCCTCGAAATCGGTCTCGTATGCCAAAGCTGCCTCCATATCAATGTCTCCGTCTTCGGTTTTCTTTACAGGATTTGAAAGCATGTTCGGATTATCTTCCCCTCCGCTGTTCTCACCGTTGCCACCGGAATTTTCGCCTCCGACGTCGGACATTCCCGATGAGCCGTCCGAGGAAACATCGCTGCTGTTTCCGCTCTTATCACAGGCGGCAATTGAAAGTATCATCGCAAGCGATAAAATGATAGATGCAAATTTTTTCATTTGGTTCTCCTTCCGTCAGAAAATAATATAATAATTGGGTAATTGCCGTTTAATCCGTGCTATATCCTTACCCGCAAGGGGATCAACAGACAGGACCAAGTAAATCAGACAGGTCAGTCAAACCACAGTTATACACATAGATAGGTAAGGCTTGTCAGAGCGGCATGCAGCACAAAATCCAAGTACTGTCAGCTTTGACAGCGCCGCGGTATGCTTATTCATCATATATCCCTATTTGAAAAGCGTGCAGTGCCCGCTTTTGCGGTAGTAGTCTATCCTTGCCTGAATAGCCTCTCGCGTAGTCTTGTAATATTCCGCGAGGCAGTCGATACAGAAAAACTCCTGTACATTACGTGAAATCAGCTTCTGGTTTATCGCGATATCATCGCTGCCAAGCGGCGCGTTACATTCCTTGCATGTTTTCCAGTTCGCCATTATCGGATCTTGACCACCTTAGCGCGGAGCATCACGCAATCGTGCGGCTCGATAGTAGTGACAAAGCGCTCGGTAAATACACCGAGATTCTTCTTGTTCCAGCAGTCGTACATCTCCAGACCGCGCCCCGAAGCGTATGTCAGTCCAATGTCCCAGAATTGAAGCGACATCTCGCCGCTTCTGTCACCAAAGTTGAACAGACCAATAGCGTAGCCGCCGTCAGACATGGGCTTAACAAGCGCGAAAACATTCTCGGGATCGTTCCATTGCCGTATACAGTACGGTCCGCGGCACTCGATATCCTGATTTATAGCGATAACTTCCCTGTTGGTGAGTATGCCGCGCGTAACGTCGTCCATATTGCGGATATCGCAGCCTATCATAAGCGGCGAGTTCATGATCGCCCACAGCGAGAAGTGCGTTCTGTACTCGGTATCGGTGCAGCCGCCTATTTTCGGAGCGGCAGCCACTCCCGCGTCCGCGATAACGTTCACACCCTCCTCAGAGGAATTTATCCACTGATTGTTCGAGCCGCCGCGCATACCAACGACAAGCATATCGACATCGTTGTGGCAGAAATTTCCACCGTAGCACTCGTTGCCTATCTGCGACATGGCAAGACGCTTTATCGACTCCCAGCTGTCCTGAATATCACCCGTAGAACGGAACAGATGGGCGCCGCTCTCGCGTATCCACTTGTATACTCCGTCGCCGCCCCAGTTGCACGCTGAGAACATAATATCACGTCCACAGTTGCGAAGCGCTGTCGACATTCTTTTGTAAAGAACCTCGCCGGGAATATGATCGGGCTTATAGCAGTAGTCATATTTGAGGTAGTCAACACCCCACTCCGCAAAGGTCTCCGCGTCGTCAAATTCGTGCTCAAAGCTGCCCGGGTGTCCGCCACAGGTGTGAGTACCCGCGCAAGAATAAATGCCGAATTTCAGCCCTTTGGAGTGAACATAATCCGCGACTGCCTTAATGCCGTTCGGAAACTTATAGCGATCGGGAACGAGCCTGCCGTCCGCGCCGCGCTGCTTTTCGCTCCAGCAGTCGTCGATTACGACGTATTCATAACCCGCCTCGCGCAGACCCTGCGTTTCAAACGCGTCCGCGGCGGACTTTATCAGTTCCTCGTTTATCTCCCATGTAAAGGTGTTCCATGAATTCCACCCCATAGGCGGTGTCAACCCGAGAAATTTGTTGTTCATAGCATATTCTCCCGCATTTTAAATTAACCGCGGAGCGTAACTCCGCTTTGTTTAATTGTACCACAAGGTGCAAAAAAAGTCAATAGTATTTGTTGACGTTTAATTGAAAATTATCTTAATAATATTACCTTTATCACACGTTTATTAAGCAAACCCAAGTTAACATTAACTTACTGTCGCTTTATATTGATAACCACGCAATCTGTCAACAATAAATTATAAATCCCTTGACAACGCGCTTAAAAAACGGTAAAATATACTCTACCGGGGTGCTCTTCGGAGTTGATGGAACAAGCGTCCAACCCTATGAACCTGTCATTCAATACCGTTGTATAACAATGACTTCTGTGCGCTGCCGCAGCAGAGGTTATAGAAAATCATTGCTTGACAACTCACGGTTGCGAAATTTCCAATTTAAATTGGTAGATTTTTATCTTAAGATTTTGTATAATGGTAATATCAAAGCTAAGTTCTGATAAGACAAATAGGCTTTGAGGAAAGGAAACGGGAAGATGACAATAGGCGATCAGATACAATGTCTCCGCGTTAAGCATGGGCTTACTCAGGAGCGGCTTGCGGAAATGCTGGAGGTGTCAAGGCAGTCGGTATCAAAGTGGGAATTGGGTCAGGCTATGCCGGACGTTGAAAAAATAATTCGCATGAGCGAGCTGTTCGAGGTTTCCACCGACACTATACTGATGAAAAATCCGACAGAGGAAAACGTCAAAGAAAATCCGCTGCATTTGGGCAGCGTTTACTTGGTGGTAAAAGATTTTGAACAATCGGTGGCGTTTTACGAAAGTTTTTTCGGCATTGAGGCAGACGGGCGTTGTCGGAGCGGAAACAAGTTTGTGAATTTTTACATCGACGGCAAGTGTATTTCCTTGATGAACGAAAGTAATCTTATAGGACACTGCACCGATCCGGACAGCCCCTATAAGTTTGTGCAAAACTATTGGGTTGAAGATCTGATGTTGGAGTACAAAAGGATCAAAGAGCTTAACATAGGAAATGTTACTGAAATACGCCAAGCGAATCCCGCCTATTACTATTTTCATCTTACAGACCCCGATAACAATATTATTGAGATCACGGGTGGTTACCACATGAACGAAAAAATCTGCCAAAGTTGCGGCATGCCTATCGAGGACAAAAAACTTAGAGGCACCGAAAAGGACGGCTCGGAAAGTGCGGATTACTGCTGCTATTGCTACAAAAACGGAGCGTTCAGCAAGGACGAGATTATGGAGGAAATGATCGAAAGCTGTATTCCTTTTATGCTGGAGGACGGGAGCTGCAAAAGCGGGGAAGATGCAAGGAATGCGCTTTTAAAGGTGATACCCAACCTTAAGAGGTGGAAATCATCGGAAAATTAGTTCCGAATTACGAAAAAATCGAATAAACGGAGTTTCCCTGTCTTTCGCGGGGAAACTCTTATTATACGCCGTCGTCTATGAAAATATTTATAAATTCTATTGACAAAAACGGAAAAAAGTAGTAAAATAATAAAAGCTGGGGGTACTCCGCGGAGTTGAGAGGACAAGCGTCCAACCCTTTGAACCTGTCGGTCAATACCGTGGTAGGGAAAGCGGAAAAGAACCTTTTCGCCCCTCGCCGTGAGAGGGGCGTTTTTATTTGGAGGTATCGTTATGAGCATTAAAAAGTGTCTTACTATCGCAGGCTCGGACTGCTCGGGCGGCGCGGGGATACAGGCAGATCTGAAAGCGTTCTCGGCACACGGGGTCTATGGCGCGAGCGTTATCACCTCCGTTGTCGCTGAGAATACCTCGCGCGTTATCTCGGTGTTCAATGTGCCCGTAAGTGAAGTCGAATTGCAGATAGACGCGGTTTTCGAAGATGTGGAGATTGACGCGGTGAAGCTCGGTATGTTGCCTACGGCGGAGATAATCGGGACGGTCGCGGAGAAGTTACGGCAGTACAAGCCCGCGTATATCGTCTGCGATCCCGTTATGGTCGCGACGAGCGGCGACGCGCTCTCCGAAAGCGGAATAGACAAGGCGTTCATAGAGCACATCTTTCCGCTCGCGGACGTTATCACACCGAATATTCCCGAAGCGGAGGAGCTTAGCGGTATAAATATCCACGATATTGATGATATGCTGATTGCCGCCAAAAAAATTATTTCCAATGGCGCAAAGAATGTTCTGGTCAAAGGCGGTCATCTTAGCGGCAGTACAACAGATATTCTGGTCAATAGTAAAGGGGAGTGGGTATATGAGGCGAAACGCGTGGATTCGCCGAATACTCACGGGACGGGTTGTACATTATCCTCGGCGATCGCGGCAAACCTCGCACTCGGGAACGATCTGAAAAATTCCGTGCGGCTCGCTAAAAATTACGTTGCCGAAGCTATCGAAAATTCATACACCGTTGGCAAGGGGCATGGTCCAGTGCATCATTTTTACAAGCTATGGTAATAAAATTAAGTACGGATTACTCCGACGAGGAATGGGCGTTTATATACGAGCACGGCTGCGAGGTTCTGTCGGAGATAAAGCTGCCGAATTGGTTCAACTGCGCCGCGCCGCTGAGAATGTTTGTGTATTATGGCAGCTACGTTGGAGAGATCGAGGACGAGGACGGGCTTATGTGGGCGGTGCTGAGCAAGTTCCACGGGCAGTTCCTGTGGGACGAGCTGTACGGCGATCTGAAAGCTTTAGAGGATGGATTGTAATTATTTTGAAAAACATTGACGATCTTGACGTTTTGATCAACACACTAGCGCGAAGATGTTTTGATAAGTACGAAGCGCTCCATGAACAAATATAATTAAGTATGGTGAAAAAGTGACAGGGATTGCACTCAAGCTTATTTATTAAAACAGGAGGGATGCGATATGGGTAAGCTCGTGAAAGGGTACAGGTTCGGGGTTGAGGTTTGGGGGCTTGTACTGTTTATCGGGATAATGCTGCCGAATTTTGTATGGTTTGCTGTGCCTGCGCCTAATGATATACTTCGCGGTGAATCCGTTACCGAGATCGCGGATATTATCGGGTCGGTATTTCAGGCTGTGATGATCGCGGCGCTTTGTCTGCTTAAACGGACAGACTGCCCGAAATTGCGGTTCTCGCCGTTTATCGTCGGGGTTATCGCTTGCTGTATCGCGTATTGGTTGGGGTGGGTATTGTATTATAACGGTATCGCTGACGCTGTTGTCGTGCTTATGCTTACCGTGCCGCCGTGCGGAGCGTTTCTGCTGTTCACCTTGGACAGAAAAAACTACATCGCGGCTGTTCCCGTATGCGGATTTACCGTATGTCATCTGATTTATGCGCTTGCTAATTTTATCTTTTAACGGAGGACTGGATGATCATAAGAGAAATGACCGTTGAGGAATACCCGCTGCTGGAGGATTTTCTGTACGAGGCGATATTTATTCCCGAGGGCGCGGTAAAGCCGCCGCGGAATATTATCCTCAACGAGGACTTACAGGTCTATATACGGGATTTCGGCAGGAAAGAAGACGATTACTGTCTGGTCGCCGATATAGGCGGAAAGGTCGTAGGCGCCTGCTGGGTAAGGATAATGAACGACTACGGACATATCGACGATGAAACCCCGTCGTTTGCTATATCTCTTTTTGAGGAGTATCGCGGACATGGGATAGGTACAGATTTAATGTTGGCGATGTTGAAGCTGCTCAAGACTAAAGGTTACAGCCGCGCCTCTTTGGCGGTGCAGAAGGAGAATTACGCGGTTAAGATGTACAAAAAAGTCGGTTTTAAGATCGTTAACGAAAACGAACAGGAGTATATAATGACTGCTGATCTGAAAGGACGTTAAAAATGCCGTATATCACAGTCGAGAGCGGAGAACTCTCGGACGAGCAGAAAGAGCTGCTGATAAAGCGATTGACAGAGGTCTCATCCGAGATAATGAAAATACCGCAGGAGTTTTTTGCGGTGACCATAAAAGAGCTGCCGGACAAGAATTTCGGTATCGGAGGAAAGACTATTGACTTTGTAAAAGCGGAATACATACGCAACCGTAACAAAGGAAAATAATATGACATTATCCGAGCTTGAAAGCATAATCGGAGTGAAATTTCCGAAAAAGTGGCACGAAATCTACAACACCGGCGCTATGGAGTGGCTAGAGTCCGGCATCGGCGTTTTCCGCGAAAACAGGGATAAGTATCTGAACGACCCCAAAGCCTTCCTTATGCTTAGCTGCGACTGCGAGCCGCTTATGTTTGACGAAATTCCCGAGCGTATTGAGGAGGTCGGCGAGTGGATATAATGGCGTACCGAGCATGACGGGGCTGCGCTGAAAAAGGGGGTTGCGCTTGTCCCTTTTGCAATGAGGGGAAACGGTGATCTGTTCTGCTTTATTTGTCAGGGTGATTTAATGGACGAGCCGAAAATTATGCTGTATTGTCACGACTGCTACGAAGACGAGTATCTTATGTGAACATGTTTCGACGAGCTGCTTTATGAATGTATGCTCCAAACCGCCGATTCCGATTTTGGAGATGATATCACAGATTAGCACTGGCAGATGCATTTGGACTATCTGACCGAGGAGTATCGTACACGGCTTGTCGGAAGGAGCAGAGAAGATATGTATAATGAATATCTGAACCTGCCCGAGATAATGGAAAGTATTTGGGAGAAAAAGCAATGAAGCAATATATAGTGGACGCGTTCACCGACGAGCTTTTCAAGGGCAATCCAGCGGCGGTTTGCGTTATGGACGAATGGATAAGCGACGGGCTTATGCGGAATATCGCTGCGGAAAACAACCTCTCCGAAACGGCGTTCGCGGTTAGAGATGGGGAGGGTTATCGGCTTAGGTGGTTTACTCCCAAGAGCGAGATCGACTTCTGCGGTCACGCTACGCTCGCGGCTTCGTTTGTTATCGCGAATTTTATAGAGACGAAATGCAAAACGATAAAGTACAAAACGCTTTCGGGGGAGATGAGCGTGGAGATTAAGGACAGTGTGTTCGTTATGAATTTTCCGCGTTATAAGCTCAACCCCGTTGAGGTCACAGACGCTATGGAAAGGTCAATCGGTGTTAAACCCGTTTTTGCTTTTCTTGACAGAGACCTGCTTATGGTTTTGAACTCCGAGGATGATGTTTTCGGGTTAATGCCCGACTTTTCGGCAATGGGAGAGCTTGCCGGGCTGTGCATTGCCGTGACTGCAAAAGGCACGGAATACGACTGTGTTTCAAGAGTGTTTGCACCCGAGCTTAACGTTCCCGAGGACCCCGTGACAGGCTCTACTCACTGCATGATAGCGCCATACTGGGCGGAGCGGTTGGGGAAAAGCTCGATCACCGCGTTTCAGGCTTCGGAGCGAACGGGCGTACTGTACGCGGAGGTCTGCGGTGAGCGCGTAAAAATTTCTGGTCAGGCGGTTCTGTACGGCATTTCCGAGATTTTCGTAAATTAAAAATAAAAATATTAACGGAGGAATTCAAGATGGCAAAAGCCGTAAAAGTACCGACATTGTATGAAATGCAAGAGTATCTGGAAGCATGGAAAGCCGATTCCCAAAACCGTATAAACGACGTAGACCACGCCGCTATGCACAAGGAAATGACGCTGCGTATTTTCGCTGTGGATATGACCGACGACGTTAAGCTCACAGCTTGGAAATTCTGCAAGGAGCTGACAAAATACGCTCACGCGCCCGTATCGCCCGCCGAATACAAACGTATGGAGAAATGGCTCGCCGAGACGGGGCTTATCGATACGCTGCTCAAGGCTTGCGACGGCTATTATCCCGATCCCGCGTTTAAGTACAACTTTGACACTATCGGGTTTGCCTATTCGATAGCGCTTATCTCGCAGTCGCAGTACAGGCGGTCGGATTGTCTTGCGCTGCTGGACAAGATAACTCAATATTACGTCAGCACGAAGGACGATTGGTATACCGTTCTGCTGCGGAATATGACTAAGCTTGTCAAGGATTTTCCCGATCTTGCGCCGTTCAAGACCGCTCTGGAGAGCATATGAAAGGATAATGGAATGGATTTTAAAATAACGGATTGTGCTGACGGCGACGTTGATCTGATATACTCCGGACTTACCGAGAGCAATTCGCGTAAGGTTCCCGAGCTGCGTAACGGGAGATATTTTGAGATAAATAAAAAAATCGTCGGCGAAAGCGGCAAGGTCGCTGCGGAGAACAGCTGTACGCTCGCCCACCTCAGCACGTTCGATTTTCAGGCTAAGAATTTTTACATCAAGCACGGGTATGAGGTGTTCGGAATATTGGAAAACAGTCCCGAGGGGCATTGCAGATATTATCTGAAAAAGGTTATCAAATAAGAAAGGAAATCGTTATGAAAGATATCAAGAGCTTTGAAGCGCCGAAGTACGGCGGAGCAGGTTACACGCTCGTTGAGGAGGGCATTTACAAGACCGAGGACAACGGCGAAACTATCTATGTTTCCTCGCTGTCGTTCGTTCAGGAGCCAGAGTTCGGAGAGGGCGGCAGCGCCGCGGAGATTTCGCAGTATCCGTTAGAGGAGCTGCTTGATGAATTCGGCTGTTGGATAAGAGATTTTTATGAGGATCTCAATACGGAGAATTCAACGATTTGCTATCAGGAATTTGCAAGCGGCACGCAAGAGGAAATAAAAAATCTGCGGTCGATTATCGGAAAGCACACGTATATGCGAACGGACGGGCAGTATATGAAGCTTTGCATCGAATAAGATATAAGGGAGAATGGATTGTGTTTAAATGGGTCAGAATTCTCGGCAGTCAATATCCGGGGTTCTGGGTATTGGGGCTGATAATATTTGCGCTTCAGGAAATTCCTTATATGGTTATGCCCCTGTTTAAGCTTAGTGCAAATCCGATCATGGAGATGCGGGAATCGTCCGTTTTTCTGGATATATGCGAGAAGGTCCTAGGCTCATCATGTATTGTGCTTATGACGTTTATCGTACATAATGACGCAAAGTTTTTTTCAGCAGCCGCAGAAAAGGAACGATTGTTCTTCTGTATAGCCGCGGGAATTTTATTGCTGAATTATTTTGGCTGGTTTTTGTATTTTACGGGTCATCAGAGCGTCGCCGTGATGCTGATATTTATCGTGGCTCTTCCGCCGCTGCTCTATCTTTTTGTCGGATTATGGCGAAAAAACACGGCGCTTGCAATCACCGCGTGTGTGTTCCTGATCGTGCATTTTGTTCACGTTTCGGAAAATTTAAAAATAACATAGGGAAAGGAAAAATTATGAGAGAGTACAAAACGCAAATGGAGGCGGCGAAGAAAGGGATAATCACCCCCGAGATGAAAACCGTCGCCGAAAAGGAATATACGGACGCGGAAACTATACGCGCCAAGGTCGCGGAGGGGTGCGTGTGCATACCCGCGAACATCAACCACACCGCGCTTTCCGCGGAGGGTATCGGCTCGGGGCTGCGCACTAAGATCAACGTCAATCTCGGCATTTCGGGCGACGCCAAAGACTACGATCTCGAAATGCAAAAGGTGGATATGTCGATAAAATTCGGCGCGGAGGCTATTATGGACTTGTCCAACTACGGCAAAACCAACACGTTCCGCCGCGAGCTTATCGCAAAATTGCCCGCAATGATCGGCACGGTTCCCATGTATGACGCTATCGGTTATCTTGAAAAGGACTTGCTGGAGATCACCGCCGAGGATTTCCTTAAGGTCGTCCGCGCTCACGCGGAGGAGGGCGTGGACTTTATGACCATTCACGCGGGTATCAACCGCCGCGCCGTCGAAGCGTTCAGGCGCGATCCACGCATGATGAATATCGTGTCGCGCGGAGGGTCGCTGCTGTTCGCGTGGATGATGATGACGGGCAATGAAAATCCGTTCTACGAGCATTACGACGAGGTGCTTGAAATTCTCCGCGAATATGACGTGACTATCTCGCTCGGCGACGCGCTCCGCCCCGGCTGTATCGACGACAGCACCGACGCGGGGCAGATCTCGGAGCTTATCGAACTGGGCGCGCTCACCGAACGCGCGTGGGCTAAGGACGTTCAGGTAATGGTCGAGGGTCCCGGGCATATGGCTATGAACGAGATCGTCGCGAATATGCAGCTGCAGAAGCGTATCTGCCACAACGCGCCGTTCTATGTTCTCGGACCGCTCGTTACGGATATCGCTCCGGGATACGATCATATTACTTCAGCTATCGGCGGAGCAATCGCGGCGGCTTCGGGTGCGGATTTCCTGTGCTACGTTACTCCCGCCGAACATTTGCGGCTGCCAGATCTTTCGGACGTTAAGGAGGGGATAGTCGCTTCCAAGATCGCCGCTCACGCCGCCGATATCGCGAAAGGCGTTCCTCACGCGCGCGACAAGGACAATGAAATGGCGGCGGCGCGTCACGCGGTGGATTGGGAACGTATGTTCGATATCGCTATCGACGGCGAAAAGGCTCGCGCTTATTTCGAGAGCACTCCTCCCGCCGACCGCCACACCTGTTCTATGTGCGGAAAGATGTGCGCCGTGCGTACCACAAATATGATACTTGAGGGCAAGGAAGTCAAGTTCTGCTCGGAAAAATGAGGAGAGTATACTATGCCCGAAAGTATTGAAGCAATATTTGAGCGGCTGCTTGATAAAAACAACCGCACCGCATATGCCGCCCTGCAAGACTTACAGAAGGAAAGCGAGCACTCCGATAAGGTTTATTCGTATATGGACAAGCTGTTCGATATGCTGGACAGCGATAAATCCTATATCCGCACAAGAGGACTGACGCTGATAGCCTGTAACTCTAAATGGGATAGTGATAATAAGATCGATGAGATCATTGACGAATATCTGAAACATATAACGGACGTTAAACCGATCACCGCAAGGCAATGCATTAAGCTGCTGCCGATGATTGCAAAGCACAAACCCGAATTAAAAAACGACATTGTTTCGGCGCTGAAAAAAGCAAATATTTCCGGTTATGCCGACAGTATGCGTCAATTGGTTTGCAAGGATATTCAAAAGGCTATTGCGGAAATAGGATAGTAGGAGAAAATATTGATGAATAGATTGATCTCAAAAATCGGTGCGGCTATCGTTACCGTTACTGTTTTTCTTTTCGCCGTATGTCTGATAACCGACTTTAGCTTTGGATCATACTTTGTCTGTATGTTTTTACCTATCGGATATATTATGATGTCGGCGGGCTTTCATCACGAAAGCGACGAGGAGCATAAGGTCGCGGCAAATGTCGGAATGATCTTTTCCGCAGTATACGCTGTGCTGATCTTTCTCGTATATTTTGCGCAGACGACAAACGTCCGCTTGGACGACATGAATGAGCAGGCAATGAAGATACTCGACTTCAAACGCGGCGGGCTGATTTTCAGTTACGATCTGCTCGGATACGGAATCATGGCTCTCTCCACATTTTTTATCGGACTGACGATCAAAGTGAAAAGCAGAGCGGACAAATGGCTGAAATATCTGATGATGATACACGGAGCGTTTTTTATCAGCTGCTTTATAATGCCAATGACGGGAGCTTTCAGCGAAATGTCCGACGGCGGAACAAGCATTGGCGGCGTTATTGCGCTTGTGTTCTGGTGCATATATTTTCTGCCGATAGGCATACTTTCGTTTTTGCATTTCAAGAAAGTCAAGTAAACTATTTTTTGATAAGGACAGCGTTATGAAGAAAATACCCGAAAAATTAAAGCAGTACGAAGAATACCTCAGAAGCACCGAAAGACCCTCTGTCGAGATCACATTCAAACAAGGCGATACTCTGCCTTGGGAGAGCAAGTGCGGCGGCTGTCCGTATCTCGAAAGCGAGGAAAATTATCCGCGCGATAATGATGGCAGACCTATGATGTTCCTCGCGCAGATAAATCTTGACGAAATGCCGCTGCTCGAGGACTTCCCCGAGCACGGGCTGCTACAATTCTATATCGGCGACGACGATTATTTCGGAGGGGATTCCGCTTGCAAGGTCATCTATATTCCCGAATACAAAAAGGACGCGTCCGTGCTGATGACGGAAAATCCATTCGAGAGCGGCTATATGGGAATGACGCCTTTTGCCGCCGAGGGAAAGATGAAGTTCAAGCCGTCAAGCAGATTTATCTGCACGGAATGTCAAGAGTTCAACGACAAATTCGAGAACAAGGTATCCGATAACGAGTGGGACGCGCTGTACAAGATCTGCTATGCCGCGGACTCGCGCGTAGGCGGCTATCCGCTGTTTGTGCAGTCGGCTCCCGCTTATTACGACGACGGCGAATACGACACGGTTCTGTTACAGCTCGACTGCGAGGACGAGTGCGGGATAATGTTCGGCGACGCGGGGAACTGCTATTTTCTGATCTCCAAAGAGGACTTAAAAAAACGCAGCTTCGATAATGTGGAATACGGCTGGCAGTGCTGCTGACGGAGCGGAAGATATATGCGGAAATATTACGAAGCTTATGACGAGCGTTACAAGACCGTTCACGAAAAGGGTATGCGGTGGGCAAGCGACGAGATATCGCCGATAGTTTTCGACACAATGTTGAAATACGGCATAGGAAAAAACGCCGCCATACTTGAGACGGGCTGCGGCGAGGGCAGGGACGCGATACCATTGCTGCAAGACGGGTACGATCTCCTTGCGGTTGATATTTCGGAGGAAGCCGTAAATTTTTGTCGGAGTCTTTTACCGAAGTATAAAGAGCACTTTGTTGTACTTGACTGTATAAACGAAAAGCTTGACCGTAAATTCGATTTTATTTATTCGGTCGCGGTAGTCCATATGCTGATATCGAACAAGGACAGAGCCGCGTTTTACCGTTTTATTTACGGACATCTGGCGGATAACGGCATCGCACTTATAATGTCTATGGGCGATGGACAAACCGAACATCAAAGCGATCCCGACGGTGCTTTTGAACCTGTTAATAGAGAACACAACGGAAAAACCGTTACGGTCGCCGCTACATCGCTTCGAACAGTAAGCAATGAGACTTTTGAAAAAGAACTGCTGCAAAGTGGTTTTCAAATAATCGAAAGAGGACAGACCTCGATACCGCGGGAGTTTTCGCATATGATGTATGCGGTTGTCAAAAAAGCGGAGGTCGTATGAGTAAACAGATAAACTATTGGCTTGAATTTAACGGCTTTATGCTGTTGGCACAAAAGGCGCTCGATATGGGCTGTACGATAGTCCGCGAGGACGTCGCCACACAGGCGCTTACGGAAAGCCGCGATCTCGGAATTATCACCGAGGACGACAGGGCGTTTTGGTACTTTCATCTTCTCGAGGCTGGAGATATCGACTTTGAAAGAGTCGACAGCGGCAATCGCCTTAATTGGCTGTACAATCCGAGCGGAAACACCGTTATCGAGGCGAGCTTTTCCCGTATCAAGGACGACAGCAAGGAGATTTTCCGCGGGCGGCTGTATCTTTCGTCGGGTTATTACGACAGTGATAAAAATTTTATTCCGCCGCCCGACTGCACCGTCAAGGCGTATAATTCGCTGGTGAGGTATGTAAAAAAGCTCGCGCCGTATACGGAGATTACGAAAACGCGGATCTATGTCGGCGGCAATATGGACGGTCAGAAGGAAGAATACAAAGCCAAGGAATATATCTCACCGCTCTGTCTTGATCTCAGGGAAAACAAGGGTTATAAGCTCAGAGGGCAATAAGGTAACAGCGGAGCTTAATGCTCCGATATATGGTACACGCCGCGCGGGGAGCGCCGTTGCGGTGATATTTTCAGCGAGGGAACGCGTGTTTCGCGGTGAGAGGATACTTTTGAGTATCGACCGGCGGCAGGGGGAAACTCTGTCCGTAACGCATTGCGCGGCTGAAAATATTGCCGTGCGGAAAGAGGTATCATTATGAAAAACACAAATGTAAGAAAGCTCTGTATGGCGGCGTTTCTGACGGCGCTGGCGGTCGTGGGGTCGATGTTCTCGTTCCCGTTTCTGGGAGCAAGATGCTCACCGGTGCAGCACATGGTGAACATCATCGCGGGCGTGTACTTAGGTCCGTGGTGGGCTATGGGTTCGGGCTTCTGCGCTGCGCTGATACGCAATATCACGGGGCTTGGCACACCGCTGGCGTTTCCGGGGTCTATGGTCGGGGCGTTCCTTTCGGGCGCTATGTGCCATTGGATACTTAAAGGAAAGCCGCTCGCTGTCAGACTTATTTCTGCGTATCTCGGGGAGCTTTTCGGCACATCCGTTATCGGGGGTACGCTGTCTTATCCGATCGCGTTCCTGATTATGGGCAACGAACAAGCTACGCTGTTCGGATTCGTGTACCCGTTCTTTGTGTCCTGCGTGGTCGGCACGGTGATAGCGGCGGTGCTCGTTACCGCGCTGAAACGCGTCAAGACCATAGACAGGATTTTCGGCGGGGACAATACAGTCAAAAATAAAGTATAAACGGACGGTGAAAAAATGTCACTGCAACAAGATTTTTCGGACGCGATAACCGCGCTTAGGGAAAAACATCCGCTGGTTCACTGCATAACCAACTACGTCACCGCGGGCGATACCGCGAATATGCTGCTAGCCGCGGGAGCATCACCGATAATGGCGGACGACCCCGCCGAAGCGGCGGAGATCACCGCGCAGGCGGACGCTCTCCTGCTGAATATGGGAACGCTCTCTGAACGTCACATCTCAGCAATGCTCAAATCGGGTACAACGGCAAATCAAAAGGGAATTCCCGTGGTTCTCGATCCCGTGGGCATACAGCTCTCGGAGTTCCGCAGGACAGCGGTTCGCAGGATTTTTTCCGAGGTGAAGATATCGGCGGTGCGCGGAAATGTCTCAGAGCTTACGTTTCTTGGAGGGTATTCCGCGGTAGGCGCCCACGGTGTCGATTGTGACCCTAACGACGAAGGAACATCTCTTGCTGCCGCCTCCGATGCAGCGCTGAGATACAACTGCGTATGCTGCGTAACGGGTGCGTCCGACTTCATTACCGACGGCGATAAAGCGACTAGACTGCTCAACGGATGCACGGCACTTAAACGGGTAACTGGAGCGGGATGTATGACTACAGCTCTTATAGCGGCGTTTTCAGCGGTCTGCGACCCGTTTTCGGCGGCTGTTTTCGGCACGGCTTTCATGGGAATATGCGGCGAGCTTTCGGAGTATACCCCCCCATGCCGCTATATGGGCTGTTTCCGCACAGGACTTTTCGATAAAGCGGGAATGAGCGCCGAGGAAATTTCGGCGCATATACGAGGTGAATAAAATGGAAAAGAAAAACATTGACTATACGCTTTATCTGGTAACGGACAGGCGGCTAATGAGCAGCGATACCGTAGAAAGATCGGTCGAGCTTGCAATTGAGGGAGGCGCGTCGGTGGTACAGCTCCGTGAAAAGGACTGCTCCTCGCGCGAGTTCTATGAGCTCGCAATGCGCGTGAAGAAAATCACCGCGCCCAGAAATGTCCCGCTTATCATCAATGACCGCATAGACATCTGCCTTGCCGCAGACGCGGACGGCGTTCATCTCGGACAGAAAGATATCCCGTGCAGGGAAGCGCGTAAGATCTTGAGCAACGACAAGATCATCGGCGTTTCAGCTGCGCTTCCCGAGGAGGCTCGCCAAGCGCAGGCGGACGGCGCGGACTATCTCGGCGTAGGCGCGGTATTCGCGACGGGAACAAAGTCCGATACGCGCCCCGTCACGCCGGAAATCATCTGCAAGATACGCACGGCGGTATCTATCCCGTTCGTCGTTATCGGCGGCGTAAACGCGGAGAATATCGGAAAGCTGTACGGTCTCGGGATAAACGGCGCGGCAGTGGTCTCGGCGGTAGTCGCGCAAAACGATATTACAGCCGCCGCAAGAACAATGCGCAAAGCGGCACAAGGTTTATGACGTATTTTTTCAAGAAGAAACAGCGCGGACAGCGGAGGAAGCTTGCCGCAATGCTTAGGAATATTGAGAGCTTTGTTCCCTATGAGCGCAGAAATACGGACAGAGAGTACGAGTGTTTTAAAGTACCAAGCGATATGTTTATAGAATATCCGAAGACCTCCTCTAAAATCAAGACAGAATTCTGTCGAAAATGGCTGAAAGCCGCCGAAAGATTCATCAAGCAGAAACCTGAAGATGTCGGTTTCTGCAAGGTCGTCGCAGTGATATGTATGCCGAATTTGTGGTGCTCGCAAATCACGATATTCTATGACGAAAATTATTACAGCACGTTTTTCGACAGACACGATCCGTATCAAACGTGGACTCCTATTCAAGAGGGGCGTTCCCTGCTTGCGGAACGAAATATAGTTTCGGTGCTGTCCGAGCGCGGCTACCGAGAGGTCATCGTTGACGAAGATTATACTTATGAGGGAGAGCTTTGGTTTTACGGCGAGCTTTGAATCATAACCACACGTGAAACGCGTGGCTATGATTCCACCGGCTCAGCCGGCGGTTTTTTTGTGCTAAAGCTATAATCATAACCACGCGTGAAACGCGTGGTTTGCACTGGCGCTTCAAGCGCCTGG
>CAJUMS010000017.1 GCA_910587465.1 uncultured Oscillospiraceae bacterium | reverse complement strand
CATCAAAGCTTTTTATCAGAGAGCGAAAAGACTGATTCATATCGTCATCGAGATACAAATTTGCGGCGGCAAACAGACCTCCGCCAAAAATAAAATCCATAAAGTCGCTGTCGTTTACAAAATCATCGTCAATTTTTGAGACCATAACGTCATTTTCATATTCCCGATACTCAAAGCTTTCGTGATAATCGGTTATTATACCGTTCATCTGAATATAATGCGAAAAAGCGTCGGTGTCAGAGTTTCGCGGATCAGCTTTAAGATATGAGGACAGCACACGCATTTTCGGCAGTTTTACAATGGAAATATCAAGAGGCCGCACAAGCCTTTCCGATACCTCGGAAAGCTGTTCCATACCGATACTTTCCCGCACGGTGAGCTGCTTGTCCATTTCCTCGTACAAAAGAGGAAGAGCGGAGATATGCTTGATGCCTTTTTCGATCATTTTATTCAAAAAGTCGTTAATAATGCGTTTAAGTTCAGACAGCGCCGTGGTCTCGCGGTCGATTTCATTGAGTTTATCCACAAAAACCTGTGTGATGTCCAACATTTCACGGCTATCATAAATTCGTACAATGTCTTTTATCGGTATCTGCATTTTGCGAAGAACCATGATTTGGCGCAATCGCTGTACATTCTGCTCATCATAATAACGATATTTTTCAAACTGCGGACGAATGCTCGTGATAAGTCCTGCTTCTTCGTAATAACGCAGTGTTCTTGACGATAGTCCGAGCTGATTGCTGAGATCAGTTATTTTGATCAAATCCATACTTGCCTCTCCCTTCTGTAAACAGTATACCACTTAATATTATAAAAGTCAAGGAACGATTTCCGTGCGGTCGTCTGTCTTTATACAGTCACCTATTATAATAAAAAAATCCAAAATTCGGTTAGAAATCACCATTCATTATATACGAGCCGCAAATATTCAACAAACAAATATTTGCGGTTTTACGTATAAAACGCCGGTGTTTTTAAGTGTGTTTGAATTTTAGTAAATATGTTAATTGCGCACAGCGTTCAAAATTTCCATGATCCCTCCTGCAACCGCACGGTCGTTGTCAAATACGATTTTAAACAGCCGTTTTAGCTCGTTCTGCACATCGGACTGCTGAATCAACTTGAACGACTCCTCCGTGGGGAGATATTCTGTCTGCGGTCCAACATTCAGGCAAGCCCAGATTTTCCAGCCGATCCCGTGAGTTTCGTTGTTTCCATCTGCAACATAACGCTCAAAAAACAGATCTGCCATTTTTTCAGCCACAACTTTCAGCTCATTTGACTCCGCCGAATCATCCAATGACGAATTGACAAGCGAATACAGAAGATTGTCCTTTGACGCAAAGGCTTCTGACGCGTGCCACCTCGCTTCAACCGGGACACCGTTTATCCCCATAAGCTTGTACGACAGCATTACGGCATTTTCGGGCGTAACATTTGACAAATCGGACATAATTTCATTCTCCAACGCGTCGTGCGAGGGATCGCTCAGCACAGCGTATATCCGCTTGAGTACGTCAAAATAAGCCTGCCCGCAAGCCACGCCATTTGCGCGGTCAACTTCGCCGGTGATAACGATGACATCCTCATATGTGCCGCTTGTCTCATCGCTCACCTCGCCGCCGTAATTCATTACAGTGATCCCGTCGTCCGTGTAGCCGCATACGATCTTCCAACATGAGACCCATGCCATTTCATCCGGATAGACACTGTTATTTGCCGCCATCGCAGGATATCCCGCGTCGATCGAATCTTTTATGATCTCGCGGATCTCCGCAACAGTTTTGTTTTTGAAGCGAATGAACGAAAGTCCCGCAAAACCCATGATATCCGACATAAAACCATCGTCCCAGCGCCAGCCTATCGGGGTATCGGGAATCGTGTGTGCACCAACGCTGTCGTCTTCGGGATAATCAAAGCCAAATGCCAATCCCGACGCAGTGAGCAGGCAATGATAGACGCTTGACTGTGTCTTGCCAAGCGATTGCCCGTTGCAGTCGCCGCATTTTTTGCAGTAGCAGCCTTTGGTCGTACACCAGTATGGGGTATCGTCGGTGTATTTTTTTGCAGCGCATACCGCACTTGACAAAGCTGCGATGAAACCGTTGGATTCTGCGTCGTGTGGGAATGGGTGGACGGTAAGTTGTTTTTTCATGTTGAACTCCTTTGAAAAATAAATTTAATTAAGATGTTCTCCGCGTGACCGGTACATCTCTATAAACAGTATATCACTTGACGTTACGTCAAAGTCAAGTGCTTGGTTATATAATTTTATATTATTATTGATATTGGATCTCTTTATGTATTTGCACGACAGTCAAAAACATAAGCAAAATCTGCTCTACATGATACTCCCGATTGAGCAGGCAAAACAGTTTTATTACAAGCGTCATCTTGAAAATCTTGACCAAACTATGGCGTAGGATAAACGGAGAAAACAGATAGAAAAACTTAATCTAAATCCCAATAAGCAAGCCGTTTGACTGGCTGAAGGGACAAATATGGCAGATATTATTTGAAAGCAGGACAAAGCGAGGGGGGCGTTAATCCGCCCCCCTCTCGGATCACATCGGACGGCAGAGCCGACCGCATTGTAGAGCTATTTGTTGCACTTGAAGTTTGATATCAAGAAATGCAAAAGTATGAAACATAGGTGTCACTTTGAAAGAAAAAGTCCAATAAATGCTACAGTAAAGGAAAATGCGCTAACACAAAAAGTTCATACCGAAAACCAAGATAAAAAACCGCTGGACTTTTCGGATTGTTTGTGGTATGATGTGTAGTCGCAAAGGAGGTGCTGTCTATGGCAAAACGCAGACTATCAAGCGACAGAATGGTTCGCAGGCGCGATGACGGAAGATGGTAAGATAGAATCGTAGTTGGTCATAAGGATAATGGAAATCCCATCAGCCGAAATTCCGAGGGATAAAGAATGGACAAGGATAGATACCACACCACCTGTACGAGGCAGATATAACCATAAAAACGCTTATGGGAAACAAGAGGTACATAATATATACGCCAAGACAAGAGAGGAATGTGAAGAAAAACTTGCGGTGATGATAGCACAGGTCAAGGCTGACATTAAAGCGGAGAAAAAGCTGCTGAAAGCTATGAAAGAATTATCGCCAAATATGTTCAAAAATTGAGCTGCATTAAACAAAGAATACGGAAAAAAATGCCCCTTAAAATCACTGTTTCAAGGGTATTTTCGTGCAAGTGGTCAAATATGTGGTCATCGGGTGTTTTTCGGTTATTTCCGTGTGTTCCGAAGCTGTCTATGGTCGGGTATGTGGTCAAACGATTGAGATGTGGATAACAGGATATGTTGTCCGGATGCGATATACTGTAGTTATTATAACATAAACAGGGCTGGAAAACAAGTCAAAATTTGAACCGCATATGACAAAAAAGTGAAGCACATTTTTTAGATCTAGGTGGTTCAATTGATAAAATTTGCTCCTGCACAATAATATATTCACATTAATTTCACAAATATTTCAGAAAAAAGTGCTTGAAAAAACTATTTTGATTAGGTATAATACAAATTAGAATAGTTTGATAGGTGATAATAGATATGGCACGGGCTGATATTGATAAGACCATCATTATAAAAAAGGCTGCCGAAATGGCAAATGAAATAGGATTGGAAAAGGTTACCTTAAAGCTTCTTGCAAATCAATTAAACATTAAACCTCCTTCCCTTTATAATCACATTAAGGGGTTAGACGATTTGCGGAAAGAAGTTATGATTTATGGTTGGAAACAACTGGAGGAAAGAGTTATCGAAGCAGCGGTTTGCGTTACGGGATATGATGCTTTAGAGGCAATGGGGCGCACGTTTTATAAGTACGCGACAGAGAATCCCGGCATTTTTAACGCAATGCTCTGGTATAATAAGTTTCAGAGTGATGAGACGCAGGACGCTACAAAAAGATTTTTTTCTGTTATTTATAAGATTTTTTCTACATTAAATATTTCACAGAAGAATTGTGATCATTTAATCCGAACATACAGAGCTTTTTTAGAAGGCTATGTTTTATTGGTTAATAATAAGGCATTTGGACATCCACTGTCAATTGAGGATAGCTTTGAAATTTCACTTCAAGTATTGAAAGCCGGAACAAAAACCCTTGAACGTAAAGAGGATGACAATTAAAGCGGAAACGTTTTATCAAGGGATGAGTTAATACCTCATAAAAGTTGGATTTGAAGAGGCCTTTAATTTTACCGATTCATTTAAAGGGGTGATGCTTTGGGAGATACGAAAATCAACTATGATGAGAAGTTTGGATTGAATAACTTTAGATGCGAAGTCTGTGCGGCATTGGGAGATGAATTCTGGGAAACATTGACAGATGGGTTGATTTTGCCGGATATAGAAACAGAAAACAAATGTCAGTGCCGTAATATGTACGCTTTTATGAGTCGTTTTGAGGAGAAGGCGGATAAGGAAATTATAAGATCTATCCTATGCAAAGTACGGCATGGTTTGCGTCCGTCTCAATCGTCTTGGGCGCGTGAAGAGTTTCTGCAAATCGGAGATTTGGATGCGTTTTTAAAAAAACATCATGATGCGGAATTAAAGAATTTCATCAAACTGAATAAGGAAAATAAAGATTTCTACGGGCAGGAAATCACCAATGAAGTTCTGGAGTTTATCAGAAAAAATCCTGCGATGCTGGCCCCTGTGCGAAAAGGCAACAAGCTGATTTGTATTGCATTCCCATGCAATATGAAGGAATATTTGAATGCAAAAGACAGCACGACGAAACGCTATCATGCATGTCACTGTTCATTTGCCAAAGAGTCCATTTTATCGGAAAAAACGGTGTCGGCAGCTTTGTGCTATTGCAGCTTGGGTCATGTGATGAACTTTTCGGAGGCTTTCTTAGATCGGGAACTTGAAGGAAGAGTTGTGCATTCGGTTCTTATGGGGGATATGACCTGCGAGTATGAGATCACAATTCCTGATGACATCATGAAACAATACATAACGTCCAAAGAATAGGACGATATCCCATACCGCTTCAAGCCATCTGTGCAGTATGGGAAAATTGAACAATTAGCTTGCTGTGATCGCTCGGCTGTTCAGTTTTTACTTTCTTTGTAGCTGAGCGTAAGAGCTTGTATTCATTGGATTTGTACATGAATTTTCGAGCATATTTTGTCGTTGACAAGGCAAAATTCGCAGGCTTGCCAGCACAAATTAAGAAATTTTACAATATCCTATGAATGCATGGTCTGAATATTATGAAAGGATGATATGGTCTTTACTATATCAAAAAGTACAAAATATGACAAACAAAGAAATTATCCAACACATTGATGATGGTGCAAATTATTACGTCGGCTTATTCGGAGAAGCTGTACACATGGAAAAGGTCGACAAAGAATTTTATTCTTATATAAAACCGAAATCAGGAGAACAAGGTATATCTTTTATTTATAATGTTCATATTAACAATTTGCCTGCGGAACAAATGAAAACGGTCGTTGATGAAATGAAAGCAATGAATATGCCGATTTGGCTTGGTATGAATTTATCCGACGAAGCGGTGTATATATTTTCGGGGAAAAAACCTACTCATGAAAAGAGAGAGCCAAAAGAAGACGATGAAGTTTATTTAGCGATGCTTCCCGAAGAAAAAATGGAGTACCAAGAAAATAATTATAAAATCACCAAGGTTCATACAGCGGAAGAGTTTGCGGTGTGGGCACGGCTGGCAAATGATATTTTTGCAGGGGGGCACACCGATATACACCCTGTCAATCACTTTATTTGGTGCGAAAAAATGGATGTGAAATGTTATATTTTGTATCATGACGACGTTCCCGCTTCAGTGACTGCAATTATGAATAATAACGGTGTCGCTTCTCTTGAATTTGTCGGTACTGTTACAGAATTGCGCGGAAAAGGCTATGCAAAAGCTCTATGCGAAAAAGCCGTAAGCGACGCTTTTGCCGATGGTGTACAAATAATTACAGTTCGCGCAATTAATAGGGCAGCGGCAAGGTTGTATCAGTCCATAGGATTTAAGGTTTACGAATAATTCAATTTATTTTTTGTGTAAATATCAATAGCGGTTAATTGATTTTAAAAGATACATACGGGCAGACCGGTTTTCTGGGTTCTGCCCGTATATGTATTATACACTATTTTGGAGATATGTCAACAAGACCTATTGAACCCAGCTCTTTACAGGTTGAATAAAAAACCACAAAACGCCATAAGATGTTTTATGTATACACAAGTCGTTTGACCGATGGCAATATGTACACTCGGTATATGCTTTGTCAAAGCTGCTACGATAAGCTGGATTTACCCAATCCTTACCGTACCGGAGTTGTTCACGCGGAGTGGATATTTACTGCCACCGGTCGGGTATGTTCGCAAAGTGCGGCTTGGATCGAAGGCGTTTTGCAGAATTGGTATATTAACAGCGTAGATGATACTCCTTCCGTTTGGACAGAGGAACACATATCCGAATTGTGCGAGAATTTTATTGTTATACCAAAAGATACGCCTGCTGCCGATGTTCGTTCGGAAAGGCACGGGCATTGTATTTATCAAAAACCAGACGACGAATTTTCTTGGAAACCGTATTTATGTAGTGCTTGCGGAGAGAAAGGCGGCAAAAATTACACTGAATTTTTCCCCACTGCGGAGCAAAGATGGACGGTGGTGAGAATAATGTGTGATAGTATGGCGGATTTTACGCTTTTTTCGCATTGTGACTATGATTATATTGTTGATGAGGGTTTAGACAATTATTATCGACGCCGTCATAGAACAAGCAGCTATTCCCACAGCCGTCCTTACGACCCTGTGTATTATTCAAGATTAGCCGCGGTATGCGAACGGTGTGGCGCAAAATACAATGATTTGCAACGTTCTGTGTCTGAAACGGCTAAAGAAGCGAGAAAGGACGGGTGGCAAATAGAGTGCAATGCAAAGGGGTAAGAATGGTACTGCCCAAAGTGTAAGGCATTACACGACTTTGAAAATATCGAGCCTTGACCCTCCCTTATCAGATTATGCAGGAGAACCAACGCAAAGTTGATGAAGAACAGCAGGAATTACAAACTCTTGTATCAGACATTTCTCATCAAGTAAAGACACCTGTTAGTAATCTGAAAATGGTAACGGACACCATGCTTACGAAAGCGGTTTCTGAAGCAGAACGCACCGATTTCATCCGGGGAATCCGGGCACAAACGGACAAGCTGGATTTTTTCTTTCAGGCTCTTGTAAGACTTCACGATTGGAAACCGGCATAATACGCTTGGAAAAGAAAACAGGACGAATATATGATACCGTGGCACAAGCTATGAGCGGAATTGTTTATGCCGCCGAGAACAAACATTTGAGTTTTATACTATCCTTATCAACAGGCAAAAGCCGTAAAAGGAGTTTTGAAATATGAGTATTTTACAGACAACCATAAGCGGGCAGTCGGGCTTGCACTGTTTATTTTCGTTGCTAATAATGCTTCCTCCATGATTTTATTTCAAACCTATAACGGCTTGGTGACCGGTTGGTACTTCCAAACTTTGTCGCCTGTTTGCCTTTTTTGGCGGCATCCGTGCCGCCTTTTGGGCAAACCGCGACAACATCGTGTTGTCGGAAAATGAAAAAAGCGCCTGTAAATTACCTCTCGCTTTATACGAGAAGCAATTTACAGGCTTTAATGCTTGTGTACTTATAATATGTGCACGCGTTGTCGCAAGCGACAACGCGTGCACAGTTTGAACCGCAAAAATTTTGTCGCCAAAAGGGTTCAAATCCCGTCTACATCTTATTTCTTTTTGCGCTTTACCGCAACCGTTAAGATGGCAGCTGCTGTTACTAACGGGATAAGCGATACCGCTATTCCCGTTGAGGGATTTCCGTTATCCTCGGACGGACTGCTCTCACTTGGAGAGTGATTGCTCACGTTACTTGAAGTATCACTTTCGCTTGATGTGGTGTTGCCGTCGTCGCTTGATGCAGCATCGGAATTATCACCTTCGCCCGGCGTAGATGTCGGGGGATTAGAACCGCCGCCCGGGTTTCCTCCGCTTGAATTGCCTCCGCTCGGATTAGATGTTGTAGTTTTCTCTCTATAGGCCAGCGCGTAGGTCGAGAATTTGTCGGTCTCGATCGTTACGGTGTCCGGAGCGCTGTCCAAATCGCGAAGAACCGCTGCTGTTCCGTTGTGAACGCGAATTACAGAATATTCCGCTTTTCCGCGCAGAGCGGCGGGAATTTCAAAGGTAACGGTAATCGGCCTATTCGTCTGAGTTATTTTTACGCCCTCGCTATTGCCGATTATCTTCAGCAGATTTAAATCAAGATACTGTCCGAGTTTATAATCGGTAAGCCCTCTTATTGCGGCTTCAATCTTTGCTTTATCATCTGTCGGAACCGATTCCGCTGCGTTGCTGACGCTCAAGATTATTTTTATGTCAATGCCATTCTTAATGTTTTCCTGCTCCTCGGGAGTAAGAACCGCGCCTGCAAGCTCGTCAAACGGAGTTTTCAGTTCCGTGTTCGGAGCGTTCTCTCCGGGCTGAACATCAACTGAAATATTTCCGCTGTCCGGCTCGCTCGGCTCATCTTTTGGCGGAAGTGTTTCCGTTTTTGTTTTTCCGCAGACCGTACACTCATATGTCTTTTCTCCCTCGTCTTCAGCCGTAGGCTGGTTGGTTACCGTACCGTTGTCCCATATATGAGCGGCATTATCCTTCTTCTCGCCGCAATTTTTGAGGCAGTCATGCCAGTGATACGTATCGTCTTTGCTCCATTCGTCGCTCCAATCGTGAGTGTGGTCAAGCGGCGCTTTCGGTTCTGTCTTGGTTGCTTTGCATACGGTGCAGGTATAGAGCATAACGCCCTCTGTTGTTTCGGTGGGAGGCGTTGTTTCTTCGCCCTCGTCCCAAGTGTGGCCGGTCTTTTCGCTTTCCGCGTTACATCTCGTACATATTTGCCAATGACAGTCTTCGTCTTTTTCGTAAGTATCTCCCCAAATATGGTCGTTGCACGTCCAATGGGCATAGATAGTGGCGTCGTTTGTAAATACCGTATCCGTGGTGATCTTTTTGCCGCCGTCCGCTTCGGTAAACCAGCCAACAAAGCTGTAGCCATCTCTTGTGGGTGTGGCAAGACTTGTAAGCTTGTCCGAGGCGTCAGCTTCCGCAGATCCGATCGTACAGCTTCCGCCGTTTGCGTCATAGGTTATTTTATAGTAATAGACCATTACCGCTTCGTTGTCTCTGTAAACAATTTTGGAGTTATCATACGGACTCTTAAAATATTTGGACGTATTTTTGTCCGTCATATACGTATCCCAGCCGCTTGTGAACGTTCTCGGCAAATATCCTGTTATGTATATAGGATATGCTTCGGTATTTGTCAAAGCTCCGTCAATCGTTATATTTTTTTCACTGTCGTCATTACTGTCAAGCCATATGCCTGTATTTATGAGAATTGAATTTCCCCGCAGGCTGAAATTGTTAAAATTTCTTATGTACCCTATTTTATCTCTGTCTGACGTAAATACGCCGCCTGAAATATTCAATGTTCCGCTGTTCCAAATATAGGAACTGTAACCTTGGTTTGAAATGTTGCCTCCGCTTATATTGGCAATGCCATTATTGTCGATCCAAACGGTAGGAAAACTTGTACTTGTAAGATTACCTCCGTTTATATTAACAACACCTTCGTCTAAAGTATAAACCGCGCTATGTTCTGTACTTGCGACTGCTCCGCCTGTTATATTGCAAATAACGCCATTTTGGATATAAAGTGCAGCCTTATCTATGCCTTCAACAGAACCGCCGTTGATATTGACAGTACTGCCACGGTAGGTAGCTGCAACACCGAATGTTCTGCCAACTATTGTCCCGCCGTTTATGTTTACTGTAGCATCGTTAAGAACATGTATACCGATACGATAATCGTCAGTAACATTTTCAATTATACCTCCGTAAACCGAAAGAGCGTCACCATTATTTACCATAATTCCGCCGTTTATTTCGCCGCCGTATATGTTTGTAACGCTAACGTCGGAATCTTCGTCAGGGTCGCCGCACATAACCGCTATACCATTAACAGAGCTGATTTTGCCGTTGTATATGTTGAGTGTTCCGCCGGTTCGTGTTTCTAATAGACCATATGAATTATAATTGCTTGTGAAACAGCCGTCGGTTTTACAGTCGCAAACATTTAATTCACCGTTGTCGGAAACTCTGATACCTTTTACCTCTAATGCGTGTCCGTTAAGGCAAAAATTAACATTTGCACCTATAATACATATTTGAATGTCTGTAAACGTACCATCGGTCAGATCGTCCGTCAGATAATAATTTTTATCATCTTTTATGATTATGCTTTTAAGATCAAGCTTAAAAGCATCAAGGGTGGTAGGAAAAGGTTCATACTCAACCTCGGAATGGGTGCAGTTTTCGTGGCTTGAGTCGGCGCAAGCCTTATGCGTATGACTTGAGATTGCGGCGTTGCATATCTGGCAGATGTTGTTAACGTCAACGTGGGTGTGCCCCTCCTGCGATACCTTGCTTCTTTCGTTTTCGTTGACAAAGTTTACGTTCATTTCATCTGTAACGGTAACGTCTGTTTTTCCGCTGCCGAGAATAATCTCGGTGATCCTGCGCTTATCGCCGCCGGTTTCGTATTTAAGCTGGGTTACCGTACTCTCCGTCTCGTTCCACTCTTCATCCACGCTGTAAAATACTTCATTCCCAAGCGCTGCGCCGGCAGGATAAAGCGCATATTCAAGCTTCGGGCAGATGGCAAACGCCATTCCTCCAATTGATACGACGCTTTCGGGTATTTCCGCGGACATAAGGCTCCGGCATTCCATAAACATGCCGTCGCTTATATGGGTGATTCCGTCCGGAAGCCGGGGAATTGCTGTAAGTCCCGTACCCGCAAATGCAGTCATTCCTATTTCTGTAACAGTATCGGGAATGTATATTTCCGTAAGATGGTTACAGTAGCAAAACGCATTTTCGCCAATCACTTTCAGCCCGGAAATTTCCGGTATAATTACCGATTCAAGCTTTTCACAGTTTTCAAAGGCAGATTCGCCAATTTCGATAACGTTTTCAGCTATGCTTACCGACGTAAGATTTTCACAATCAGCAAAAGCCTCGGCATTAATGCGAGTAACTGTATCTTTTATCTCAGCGCTTTTAACCGATTCCTTGTCTAAAATGTAATCATAATCTTTCCACGCGGTCGTGCCGCCATTTGATGTAACGGTCAGCTTTCCTGTGGCGATCTCATAGGAAAAGCCGTCGCCTGTTATTTCAGCAGTGCCGGAGGCAATATCTCCGCATATATTGCACATTCCATTCTCATAAATATGCGTATGGCCTGTTTTGGCTACGTTTTTTCTGGAAGAGGGCGCAACAAAATCAATATTCATATCATCTGTGATTTCAATTGTTGCGCTGCTGCTATTCTGTTTAATTTCTGTAACCTTATATTTGTCGGCGCCGTGGTGATCATATTTTACTATCAACGCAGCGGTAGTACTGATTCCGTATCCGCTCACTTTCGTATCATGATTAACGAATAGATATTTAAGTTTCCAACAGCCGGTAAACGCTTCATTTTTGATTTCAGAAACGCTTTCCGCACAATACACTGTTTCGAGTTCGTCGCAATAGTAAAAAGCATATTTACCAATATTTGTTACACCATTTGGTATTGTTGCCGATGTAATTTTTTTACAGTTTCTAAAGGCGCTTTCGCCAATATTCGTTACGCCGTTTTGAATTACAAGCGTGTTAATATCTGAATTGTAAATACTCCAATCCGGGGAGCTTTTCATTTCCCCCGTACCGCTGATAGTCAGCACGCCGTCGCTGTCAAGCGTCCATGTAACATTGTCCTCATTTCCCTCCGCGCCGCAGGTGCCGTTGGCAACAATTGTCACCGCCGAAACGCTTGTCGGCATACTTGTGAACAGCATTAAGGTCATGCTCAACGCTGTAAAAAACGAAATTATTCTTTTTTTCATTGTGAACCTCCTTAAAATTGCATTATTTTTTAATCCAACAGCATGATCTGCACTATTGTATTCATACGTCAAAGCCGATACAAGACCGTCAGACTTTTATATTAAATTTTACCATAAACCGGGCTGAATTTCAATACAAATCACTTAAATGACGGAAAAAACACTTAATTGACATATAATATGTAAAGGAAGTTCATTGTTTTATATTCCGGTGACATTTTCTCGGAGGTTATATTGACATACTCGCCGATGATCCCCGGCGCTTCCTCGTAGCTCCCGCTGCCGAATACCTTTGCCGTCATTTCGGACGCTTCCTCAGACAAACCGTTCCAGCGTTTTCCGCGTTAGCGGATAATGCGTTCAAGGTTCTTGCCGCGATCCCGACAAGATGGAAGACGTTCCCATCCTCCCCGATCAGCGGACAGTCAGGTTTCATCTGCTTGCTTTCGTTGCTTATAATGATTCCACCATGATTTTATTTCAAGCTTTGTCAAAGCTTGCTGACTGATTGGTGCTTCCGAACTTTGTCGCCTGTTTGCCTTTGTTGGCGGCATCCGTGCCGCCTTTTGGGCAAACTGCGACAACATCGTGTTGTAGGAAAACCAAAAAGCGCCCATGATCAACCTCTCATAATTAGAGATTGCTCACAGGCGCTTTGTGCGAGTTGCATAAATTCAACCGCTAAAATTTTGTTGCCAAATGGTTCAAATCCCCTAAAAATCTTTTTGTCAAAACCCTATGTAATAAAAAGACGCCCGTGAACAATCTCTCGTGAACGAGAAATTTTTCACAGGCGATAGCGTTTTGCGCAGCATAATGCGGTCAAAATATCCAATTTCAACCAGGAAAATTTTGTAATCGAGGGATCAAGTCCTTTTTCGCGTTAAAAATATCAGTGGACGGTAAATCCTGTTTTTACAAGATTTATGCCCACAAATGGCTTTGCACAACCGTTTGTGGGCATAAAATCTTTTTGGTAGCAATTAGGTGGTTGGGGCGGAAGGATTTGAACCCTCGAAATGGTGGAGTCAGAGTCCACTGCCTTACCGCTTGGCGACGCCCCAATAATTAACGATATTTATTATAACATATTATCTTTTTTTTGTCAATATGTTTTCCTGACAAAGAATATTTTTTGCATCAATTCGTAAAATATACACATATTTTATTATTTTTTTAGCCTTTTTTTGACATATCCAAAAAACAAAAAAGTACTTGACAAATTCCGCATTATGTGGTATAATAATTTAGTCGTTAAGATTTTATTTATATGGCGGCATAGCTCAGTTGGCTAGAGCACTTGGTTCATACCCAGGGTGTCGTTGGTTCAAATCCGACTGCCGCTACCACCCTCGGCCCGTTGGTCAAGAGGTTAAGACATCGCCCTTTCACGGCGGAATCATGGGTTCAATTCCCGTACGGGTCACCATAATTTCTATCAGCAAACCGTATAGTAGTGCGGTTTGCTGATTTTGTTTTGTAAAATCCATACTATGAGGTTGGATGTGCTGCAAATACCAACGGTATAAAATGTTAAATTATATACAAATATTTATTACCAATAGTATTAAATAACGGAAAATAATCAAAAGGCAGAAATAACCAACCGAAAAAACGAACTGGAGATTTTTTAGTCGCCTATCCCGATAATTTTTTCGATGTACAGGTAAAGATTTCCAAGAAAATCCAGTGCTTCTTGATTGCCTGCGTTATCGCAGAACGAGAGCTTTTCGGGATCGGTATACATGATTTTCCGTGAAACAATGCCGTTCTCATACGTTCGTACAGCTGTGAACACTCCGTCGAGTGTCGGCAAGACCGTCTCGGCAGGCTGACGCTCGGAAAGCTTCTCGACCGTGAACAGAAGACGGTTTATCAGTGCTTTGTCCATGAGCTTTGCGCGGCAGATTATGCGCCCTTTCTTCATAGGGTGGTTCTCAAATCGCTTAGCCTCCTCGAAACGGTACATATAAATCGGCTCTGAAAACCAAATCGAGTTCTGTATCGCTTTGGCGAATATGATCTTATAAAAACCACGCTCTGCTGTCAGTTTTCCGTAAAAGGTCTGGTGGTTGTGCGAGGGCAGGACGTATATATCGCAAATCACGGACTTGGGGTCGGCGAAGAAATTTTTTTCGATAAGCTCATTATTGGCTACCTCAATATCCTGAAGATATTCGGAGAGCCAATCGGTCTCGGTTTCTGAAAACCTCATGAGATCACCTTCTTTTAAAGAAAAATTTGACCCATCTATATTTTAGCACAAAACACACGCAATGTCAAAATTTTTAAGTTTTTTTGTGAAAAATATATAAAAAACACTCACGAAATTTTACTGAAAGGATAGGCAATGAAAAAGTTTTTTAAAGTTGCATGGATATTTATTCCGTTGATATTGTCTGCGTCAATGTATTTTTTACTGCCGTATTTTCCCGCGTTCACCGAATATGTATGCTCAAGGTGGCTGTTCAAGATCATCACAGTGCCAATAGGTTTTTTCACGTCGCTTATTCCAATCTCGCTTACGGAGTTACTCGTAGTGCTTGCTGTGCCGCTGGTGATATTCCTTATCGTGCTGCTTATAATTAAGCTGAAAAAGAGCAAAAATCGCGGAAAGACCCTGCTGAGCGCAGGGCGGTTCCTTGGCGGCGTGTTGTCGTTCGCGAGCCTTATATACATGATCTGCCATGGCGCGAATTACTACCGCTATCCCGTGGAACAAATAATGGATCTGGACACCTCGCGGAAGTCTCCCGAGTTTCTGCTCGCTGTGTGCGAGGAGTTAGCCAAAGGCGCGGCAGAGGCCCACAAGGAGCTTGATGTCGACGAAAACGGCTGTATGCAGTTCTCCGAGAGCATTTACGAGGAGCTGACGCGCACAGGCAGTGGTTACGACAAGCTTGTCGGCGAGTATCCATTCCTGTGGACGGCGATTTGGCGGCAGAAGCCCGTTATGCTCTCCGAGCCGTGGTCGTACACCTTGATCACGGGAATGTACTTCCCGTTCTTCGCGGAGTGCAACGTGAACACCGCGCAGCCCGACTTTTCAATACCATACACCGCCGCTCACGAAAGCGCTCACTCCCGCGGGATAGCCTTTGAGAACGAATGCAATTTCCTCGCGTTCCTGTCCTGTATCAACAGCGAATATCCCGAATTCCGCTACTCGGGCTATATGCAGGCATTCAAGTACTGCTCCAACGCGCTTTTCGCCTACGATATTGATATGTGGCTACAAGCTCGCGATATGCTCTCCGAGGAAATGATCGCCGATTTTGATTCCGAAAACAAGTACATACGCGATCATGAGGTCGAGGTCAAGGTCGGTGAGGTCTCAGTTTCTGTATCGCAGGTATCAAGTGCGGTCAACGATGGCTTTATCAAGGTGCAGGGTGTAGCCGACGGAGGACTTAGCTACGGTCGCGTTACCGAGCTTATTCTCGCATATTACGCGGAAAAGCTGTAAATATTGATTTTTGGGGGAAAATATGCTATAATTGACCTTAAAATAAGTGAAATTCGGAGGTAACGATAATGATTGCAAAAACGCCGCCCATGGGCTGGAATAGTTGGGACTGCTACGGAGCGTCCGTAACGGAGGAAACGGTACGAAAAAACGCGGAGTTTATGTCCGTACACCTGAAAAAATACGGTTGGGAGTACATAGTCGTCGATATTCAGTGGTCCGAGCCGAACGCCAAATCGCACGAATACCGTCCTTTCGCTGATCTGTGTATGGACGAATACGGACGTCTACTGCCCGCCGAGAACCGATTTCCGTCGTCGGCAGGGGGGAAGGGCTTCGCGCCGCTTGCCGAGTACGTACACTCGCTCGGGCTGAAGTTCGGTATTCATATAATGCGTGGAATTCCACGTCAAGCCGTTCACAGAAACTGCAAGATCAAAGGCACGGACAAGACTGCACGCGAGGTTGCCAAAACCGCGAGCATTTGCGCGTGGAATACAGATATGTACGGCGTTGACCCGTCAAAGGACGGTGCCCGCGCGTACTATGACAGCATTTTCGAGCTGTACGCGTCGTGGGGCGTGGACTTCATCAAGTGTGACGACATCTGCCGCGAGCTCCCTCACGAGGAGGAAGAGCTGATAATGCTGAGCAAGGCGCTGCACGACTGTGGTCGGGATATGGTGCTGAGCCTGTCTCCCGGACCCGCAGTGCTTGAAAAGGCGGAGCTATACAAGAGAATATCCAATATGTGGAGAATTACCGACGATTTCTGGGATAAATGGGAGTTGCTGTACGCAATGTTCGAGCGCGCCGAGAAGTGGGCGGTACACGCGGGCTCGGGTCATTTCCCCGACGCGGATATGCTGCCGATAGGCCCTATTTTGCAGGACTACGACAAGGCTAACTGCACGAAATTCACCGAGGACGAGCAAATTACCATGCTGACCCTCTGGAGCATATTCAGATCGCCGCTGATGATCGGCGGAGAGATGACAGGCTTTGACGAGTTTACGATGAGCCTGCTCACCAACGAGCGTATTCTCGCTATGCACAAGTCGGCGCGGCATTCACATCAGGTGTGGCGTCGCACGGTCGGCGGAAACGAGTATATTCTCTGGACGGCGCAGTGTGCCGACGGCGGTCAGTACGCCGCCGTATTCAACGCGGGAGATGTTTTGGGAACGGTTGTGATACCGCTCTCCGACCTGGAGATAGAACAGCCCGTGACCTTCGAGGAACTGTGGTCGGGCAAGAAAGGGCGGCTTGAAGAAAAGCTCACCGTGCAGATCGCTCCGCACGGTGCAAAGGCGTATAAACTGATTTAATCCGCGAGCTCGTACAGCGGCATTGTCTCTGCGGTGCGGTACTCGTGCTTTTCGTAGTAGCCGATAAGCGTGCCGTCCTCGTCGCGTAGCGCGACCATGTACACGTCCTTGTTCTCCTTTTCGTTGCGAAAGGTATACACGATATTATGCGCGTTATCGGCGGCAAACCATGCGATAACGCGCTTTATTGTTTCGTTGGACGCGGGCGAGTGACAGTCTAGCAGACTCTTACCGAGAAGATCTCCATGCTTTTTGTAGCGCTCGACGGCTGCTGCGTTCATATAGATGATCTCGTGCTGCAAATTGCAGATGACGACTGCCGCGCAGTCCTGATCAATAACGCTCTTGAAAAATTGTGAAAGTTCCATTTTTATACCCCCAATATCCAGAATTCCTTAAACTCGGCAAAATTTTCCTCAGCCCACACCGAGAGCTCGCCGAACATCTCCGCGACCGCGCCGCCGCACTCCTTGGCGAGTACGTAAAGCTTATCCCAGTCCTCGCGCGTAACCCGATTGGGTCCATAGTTGTTATAGGCCTCAAAGACCTTGCCAAAAACGTCGCGATACAAGCCCAGGGCGTTGAACAGATCGTCGTCCAGAAAGAGCGCATCGGCGCTCCAATGCGTTTTGCCGTCCCATTTTCCTCTTGCGAACTCGTGATAGCAGCCGCCCTTGAGCCCCTGTTCAAAAAAGCTCTGAGGCTTGCCGTCGGCGCAAAGCTCGTCGCCGCGGGGCTTGCGGGTGTGCTTCGCCATTTCCTCGGTACAAGCGCTAAAGCGTATGTAATTGTCGCGGCACTCGTTCAGCGACAACCCGTGATTTGCGCCGCTCGGCTTATCCTCATCGCGGACGATTAGATCAATCTCCCAAAAACAAACGGGGCAGATATCTCCGACCGCATTGTTAAGCGGTTCGTCAAACGTATAAAATCCGCAACACGGACATTTGCACTTCATATAACACCTCATAAATTTATATTTTTAATATACATTTTATTATTTTATTATAATTCTAGCTTCACAGTAAAACCGCTTATCATGCGCATGACCCATACTAAACGTTTTACGCGGCAGCGCGCCGTCCTTGATAACGGTCGGGAACAGCTCCGATTTCTTCATCGACGGCAGAAGGAAGCCAATAGCGGAGTCCTCCGCACACAGTCTGCGGACAACGTCCTCGCCGTGTATGTAGTCTATCTTTCCGCCGTTTTTGCGCAGATAATCGTCAAGGAACGTTTGAAGCGAACCTACTGTGAGGTTTGAAGTTGGCTTTGTTATGCCGAATTCGCGCGTTTTATCGCCAAGCACCACGGAGAATTTCTGCTCCCCGTCCTCCGTCAGCCCGAGTGAGTTTGTCATTTTGCACATAAGGTCGTCGGTATCTACCTCGGTGATTACTCTGTGTATAGCCTCGAATTCCAGCGCGGGTGAGTGCAGGTTTACCACCTCTACCAGCGCGTAACGCGCAAGCTCCGCGTCGGGACTGTTCGTGCGCTTTTTCTGTTCGTAGCACTCCTTCGCGGTCGCGAGCGAGTGGTTGCCGTCGCCCATAGCGTACAGCAGAACGTCCTCGTTTTGCAGCCCGTAACGCCTGTTGAACGTGTTCTTATCGGCGAGCTTGTCCAGAGCCGCTAAAACCTCGCGAGCGCTGTCTTCGTCGACAACCGAGCCCTTCAGATGTCCGCCGTTCTGCATGAGCTCAAAATCGTATACAGTCTGTAATTTTTTCTCAAGCAACGGCTCGATAACGGTATTTTGCACATCGTCGATCAGTATCATGATATGCGGCAATTCAAGCGGCGCATTCATGCGGATCTTGACCCTAGGAGGGATACGCTCGGCGACCGTAGCCTCGGTGGCGCGGACTTGTGATTTACTGCCCTTATTGTAATCGTACATTTCAAGGTCGATCGCGCCAACCAAGCCTACCCGCAGCCTGCCGTCAGCCTGTGTGCGCGTTGTCAGGATAAAGCAGTCGTTGTACACATTGAACAAATCATTCTTTAGATAATTTGTCATATTCTCATGAATTTTCGCGATATGCTCCTCGCAGTTAGGCTCGTCAAGATACGCCTCCGGCAGTATCAGATCAAGCGCCGATGGCGCTCTGCCCACTATCTCGCGTACCTTCTCCCAATACTCGGGCTCGCCGGTGTACTGATCACATGCGACGACTGCCCATTTGCTCATTCCCTCGGCAGTGAGCCTTGGGAGCAGAATATCCGCTGTTGTAAATGCAGTCATAAAAAACTCCTTTCTTTGTGCACTTTTACTAATTATCAATGATCCCCACAGCCTCATAGCGCCTGAGCGGGTACTCTTGAACAGGTACGGATTTCTCCGCAGCCAACTGAAGTAAATGCTTTGTTAACGGGCTTTCAAGCGACCTAACAAGTATCACTCGCGGAACTCTGCGCAACAGAACACGAGTGGTTTCACCAATGCTCGGTTTGACAAGATTAAGATCGAAAACTCCGAATTTTTGTGCAATCTTACGGGTTTCCTCCAATCCCTTGCCGTCAGCCGGCAGACATTCATAGTCCTCAAATGGTGGTAACAAAGCTATTTCGCGTTCAATTGCGTCTATAAATTCATAGGTCTTGTCAGAGCCTTCCAGATCTTCAAAATATGCCGCACCGTGAAAATCGCTGTCCGAAATCAGATCGGAGCGCAGCACAGTGCGCGAAAACAATCCCGAAACCACACTGTTCAGGCACGAGCACGGAATGAAAATATCGTTGCGTGTACCGTAAATTTCGCATACCCCAGCGGGATCGGCAAGTACTGCAAGTCGACCGTCCACCTCGGGAAACTCCGTAAGCGCCTCGTTTAACTGCCGTGTTATCGCGCCCTTACCCGTCCAGCCGTCCACAAATTGGATATTTTCGGGTGAATGCCGCGCTAAAATATATCGCATAGCGTTACGGTCAATTCCGCGTCCGCGAATTATCGAAATTGAATAATGAGCGCAATCAACGTCGTGAGACTGCTTCAGATAACGCTTTATCAGTACTCCGACAGGTGTTCCCGCCCGAGCGAGCGACACTATGACAACGTTTTCACCCTTAGCCGCCAGTATATTTTCGGCGACCGCGCGTACAGACTCTGCGGTCTGACGTCCCCATGTTCGCAAGCCCGCATTATACTGCTGCAAATAGGTTTCGGAGGGTTGGTGTTCCGCAGGCAGTAATTCGCAATAATGTACGCCTTTGCGAATTAACAGTTCGCGTTCGCATGGAGGCATTGGTTTGATTTTTCCCGTAATATCCTTGAGCAGCAGCTGGCAATCCGCGCTTTTAAGCGAAGTACGCATTGAATGTCCGCGCCACCGTACCAACGCGACTTGTTTTCCACCGCAGGCTCCGCAAAGCCGTGATACCGCATGATTATCCGGATAGTCTGCGTCTGTTATTACAATAGTAAGATCGCTGAAAAAACGATTATATATGTAAACTTTACGTTCGGGATTATATAAGCTTATCAGCGCGGCACGTTCCCGAATCGGATAATCAACCTCCGCTGATGGCAGCATAGGACTGCGCGTGACCCCGTGAACCCGCACGGTTAACCCCTTTTCGCAGAGGAATAGCCCTATCATGATGGGCGGCAGACAAAGCTCTTCCGTGCCAATAATCTCAATTGAGCACGCTGCGGATATCGGCTCGTGCAATTGTTCCAAAATCACATTGCAAAGCCGCTTGCACTCGTCAAAATAATCCCCGCAATTGACCCCAAGACGGATATCAAAAATCGAATTTAAAGATATATCATAGTCGGGATTTTTGTCGGTTATAACGAAATCGTCATCAAATTTTCGTTGAGATTGTGCGAGGCTTGCTTCGTTGAACTTCTCCTCAGCAATTACATTGATGCCGTTTTCCTCAAACCGTTTGCAGCTCTCGAGGCTCGCTATAAACGCCACCGCTGTGAACGGACAGCTGCACTTTTCCGAAATCTCTTTGTAAAGTGAGATAGCGGTATTTCCCGTAGTGAACTCATCATCAATCAGAAACACATGGGAAAAGCTTCCGAAATCAATCTCGGGACGTATGCATAATGTATGCAACGGCGCATGGCTATGCGTTTCTTCAAATGATAATCTCTCAAAATATCCGGGCAGCTCCTCGCGCGTCGTGCTGAGCAGAAAACACCGCGAGCCTAATTCTTTAGCCGCAAGAGCGCCGATACCGACTGCCGTTTCCGAAAAAATTATTGCCAAACAATTGCCCTGCGGACATCTCCTGACAATCTCCTGACCGAGAAAATTGCAATGTAATGCCGTTTGCTGTGGATCAGAGGGAAAGTGCTTAGACTGGAATTTATTTACAATAATAAAGTCGCGTCGCGGATTGTTTTCGCGCTTGGCCAAGCTGAATTCTTTGTTCATTTTTTCACCTTTCAATTTGGTTCGATCGGCACAACTGAGCCGTTTTTAAGCTGCCGCAGATAGTCCTCGGGACAGTTGATCATTTCGGGAACGAGAATTCCTCCCCCATACATTCGATCCGACGAGTGCGTGTCCGATCCGCCTGTCACAGTCAAATTGAACATCTCTGCGTATTGCTTGGCGTGATCGTTAAACACGCTGTTCTTTCCGTGGCTTGCGTTTACCCATTCAACGGCGTCAATATCGTGCGGATACAGACTGATATGCGGGATATACGGATAATCACGGAATGGGTGAGCATGTACGATAAAACCGCCGTCCTCGTGGACAAGACGAAATAATGCACGCTCATCTCCAACTGTAAGGTAAAACTCGTGTTCCATCAGCCAGTTTTTATCAATTCCATAAAGCAGAAAATCCGCGCCCTGAACCGTAAATTCCACCCCGAAAAAAACCGCCATACCGACCTTTGCGCCCTCTTCCATAGCGTGTTCATAGCCCTTGCAGTACAACTCTATCCTATCAGCCCAAGGCAGTTCGCGGGGCACAGCCGAGTTGCCATTAAAGAAATGATCAGTGATAAAAATACCGTCATATCCAGCTTCCTTATGTGCTTTAACCATATCGACTGCGGAAGTTGTCGCGCAGGCGCTGCCCTCGGCGGTGTGTAAATGGGTTTCATATTTATACAACTAGTGATAACCTCCGGCAAAATTTCAATGGGTATCGCAAATCAGTGAACATCATACCAAGTCTTACCAATTTTAGCGTCGACAGGCAGGGGCACAGCAAGCTGCACGGCGTTCTGCATTTCCTCCTGCAATATCGACAAAGCCTTTTGTGATACCGTTTCGGGAGCTTCAACAATCAGTTCATCGTGTACTTGAAGGATTAGCTTCGCCTCGGGGAGCTCAAGTTTCAGGCGGTTATATACTCTGATCATCGCGATCTTGATAATATCGGCAGCTGTTCCTTGTATCGGCGTGTTCATGGCAATGCGCTTTCCGAGTGCCTTTACGGTTTTGTTGGCGGATAAAATCTCGGGGATAAAGCGCCGACGTCCAAACATCGTTACCGCGTAACCATCTGTTTCTGCAGACTTGGTATTGGTATCCATATATTGACGTACACCTGAGAAATGAGCCAGATAATCGTCAATATATTGTTTTGCTTCGTTAAGCGTTGAGCTAATGTCCTTTGCGAGGGAGAATGCTCCGATACCATATACAATACCGAAATTGACTGCTTTTGCCTTGCGGCGCAAATCGGCGTCGACCTCTTCTGAAGCGCGGCGGAACACGCTTGCGGCGGTCTCCGCATGGATATCGCGGCCTTCTTTGAACGTCTCTATCATGACCTTGTCGCCCGCGAGCGCTGCGAGAACGCGCAACTCAATCTGACTGTAATCCGCATCACAGAGCACCTTTTTATCAGAGGCAGTGAAGAATTTGCGTAAGTTCCTCCCAATCTCCGTTCGGACAGGTATATTCTGGATATTTGGTTCTGCTGAACTGATCCTGCCCGTTCTGGTCTCGGTTTGCTTGAAGGTCGTGTACATTCGCCCGTTTTCGGAAACCGTATTCTCAAGCCCTTTGACGTAGGTGTTGTACAATTTTGTCAGCTTGCGGTACTCAAGAATCGGCTTAATGATCGGGTCTTTATCGATTAGCGCCTCTAGGGTATCGCTATCGGTTGAATATCCCGTTTTGCGCTTCTTGCCCGCGGGAAGTTGAAGTTCCTCAAACAGCACCACAGAGAGCTGTTTGGGACTTCCGACATTAAATTTATGTCCTGCGAGATCATGAATGGTTTGCTCGATTTCAATAATTTTCGGTTGAATTTCTTCACCAAATTTGTGCAGAGCGTCAACATCAAGCGCTATGCCCTCGTGCTCCATTGACGAAAGAACCTCTGCGAGCGGAATCTCAATATCCTGCAAAACCTTTAGCATACCTTGTGTGCATATTTCCTTGAAAAGCGCACGGTTGAGCTGATCGGCAGTCGTTTGCGGATCGTTCTGCGCGAATTCCGTCTTGTACTCGCTGCAAAGCCTTTCTGTATCGTAGTCCGCGGCATTTACATTAAGCAGATACGCCGCTAACGTAGTGTCGAATATGACATTTTTCATATCAATTCCTGCATTTATGCACTTTGCGAAGATTGTCTTGGCGTTGTCGGTATGCTTGGGAAGGTCACTCTCGAGAATCGTTTTCAGATCGCAGTCAAGCCTCTCCGCGCCTTGGAATACAGCAATCTCGTTGCTAATCAGCAGAACGGTCAGCGCATCCTTTTCATATTCGACGGTATCAGGCGTGATATTTGACTTAACGGCAGGCTCTTCGGAGGCTTTTACGGGTATGAAGAGCGTTACGTCCTTTGCCGTTATTCCCCCTAAGTTAAGCTTCTTGATCGCAGTATTCATTTCAAGCTCCTGCAAGATTCCGACTGCCGCGGATTTATCACCTTCACCGAAAATGTAGTCGTTCATATTCTCGGAAACGGGTGCTTTTAAACAAATCTCGCCAAGCTGACGGGAAAGCTCGGCGCTTTCTCTGCCGCTTTCAAGTTTAGTTCGCGTGCCTTTTGCAACGTCAATTTCTGCAAGATTGTCGAAAATATATTGCACGGAATGGTGCTTCTGTATCAAAGAAAGAGCGGTCTTTTCACCGATGCCCTTAACGCCGGGGATATTGTCGGAGCTGTCACCCATAAGCGCCTTGACCTCGAGCATTTCGCGCGGTGTTACCCCGTAAACCTCGTTTATTTTCTCGGGTGTGTAATAAATATCCTCTTTATTAGCCGCAAGCCGTACCGTTACATGCTCGTTGACAAGCTGAAAGCTGTCGCGGTCTCCGGTGCTGATCACGCAGTCCGCGCCCTGCTCGGCAGCCGCGCGTGACAGCGTACCGATAATATCGTCCGCCTCGTAGCCCTCGACTTCCAGCACGGAAATTCCGAGATTGCGAAGAATGTCCTTGATAAGCGGCATCTGTAAGACGAGCTCGTCAGGCATAGCGTGGCGCGTTCCCTTGTAGTCGGCGTACATTTTGTGGCGGAACGTCGGCGCTTTAAGGTCGAACGCCGCCGCAATCCTGTCGGGCTTTTCCTCTTTAATGAGCTTGGAGTATATGTTCAGAAAGCCGGTCAGCGCGTTTGTCGGAACGCCATTTTTGTTGGTAAGCAGCCGTATGCCGTAATAGGCACGATTCATTATGCTGTTGCCGTCAATAAGCAATAATTTCATATCGGTTTCCTCCGTGTATTTTATGCAGTATTACCAATTATTACTGCTCTCGAATTCCGTCTAACAGCTTTTGAGGGAGCTTTTTCAACAGCAGCATAGTACATAGTCCCGTGAACGTCCCGCCGATCACAGCGCTGGTCAGCAGTATCGGAGTGTACGCGAGGACGTATTTTGTGCCGTAAATCAGCACCGCGGTGAGCAGTTGTCCCGCGATGTGGAACACCGCGCCGCACACGCCGGTAAATGGCAAAAACCGCGTATCAAAGCGCATTTCCCCCTCCGTTTTCGGGAATATCCGCTGTGCCGTCATCATTGCTCCGCACGCGAGAATACCTCCCGTAAGCCCGTACAAAGCGTTTGTCAGAGAACCCGTGATCAGCGCTGCGAAAAAGCACCTAAGCACCGCCACCGTGAGCGCATCCGCGCCCCGCCATTTCCCGCCTATGTACAGAATAAAAAGGGTCACGATGTTGCCTAACCCCACGCGTATCCCATTGACTGGAACTATCGGCAGTATGGATTCAAGCGCGGAAAGCGCTCCGGCAAAGCATATAAAAAGCGCTGTCAGCGCGAGCTTTTTTGTGCTCATTTCTGTCTCCGTATAGAAATTTTCTGAGGTGTTTTTAGAAATTTTTTCATTGAAAAGCAGTTAAAAAATGTTTCGAAAAGCAGTAAATTATCAGGCATTTTCAATCGCATCTTTTTGTTCGTTTTCGTGCTCATGAATTGACTGCTCTATCTCCTCGATTATCTCCTCCTCGGGCTCTTTTTCGGGAACCGTGCAAAGTATATCCTTTAGCTGCTTGGCAAGCTCGCGCATTTCGCTTGTGAGCGGAGGCAGAGGCGGCAGCTCCTCGTCGCGGGAGGGTATGATCTTTTCGCTCGTCTCGGGAGCAAAGCTGTGCAGCAAAGTGTAATCGTCGCGCCTTATCAGCCGCGGCGAATAACCCTCCAGGTAGTCCTTACAGATCGATGTAAAATACGATACCGCGGCAGCAATTCCTGACAGCAGCATTATCACACCGCTGCTTATGAATGCCGCCTTATGCGCTGCAAACGCGCCAATGGCAAAGCTCGCTGCTGTGAACACAAGGTCTGCGATTATCAGCACGGCTTTCATTGTGCGGGTATCTCCAACGGCGAACAGTGCCAGCCATGCCGCACCGACCGTAAAGAGGGTTATCAGCACGACCTCAAGCCCCGAACCGAGCAGGATCGACAGCCCGATGCACAGCAGTGCCGCCGCGCAGTGCAGATAAAAGCAGGCGCGGATAATTTTACGCATTACGGAGACCTTTTTGCGGCGCGACGCGACAAAATCCTCGGCGACGTTGCCGCTTGTATAGAAGTGTATAAGCTTTTTCTTGATCCTGTATTTCATTCGGGTCATCTCCTGTTGGATTTTTGGAAGCCCTTATAACTCGTCAATTTGTTTCAGCCAGAGGGCTGACGACGCGTCGCTCGGCATTCTCCAGTCGCCGCGCGGCGACAGCGATACCGAGCCCACCTTTACGCCGTCGGGCAGGCAGCTCCGCTTGAACTGCTGCGCAAAAAAGCGGCGGTAAAACGTTTTCAGCCATTTCAGTATCGTGCCCGCGTCATAGCTCTGTCCAAGAGCATACTGCGCGAGACGGTATACCTTTTTCGGAGGGAAGCCCCAGCGTATTCCGTTATACAGGAAGAAGTCGTGCAACTCATATGGTCCAACCAGATCCTCCGTTATCTGCGAGATTTCGCCATCCTTTGAGGGTAGAAGCTCGGGGCTGACGGGAGTGTTGAATATATCGGTCAGCACATCACGCAATGCGGGATCGGAAACCGTCTGAGCGTAATAGTACACGATATGGCGCACCAGCGTTTTCGGTACGGACGCGTTCACGCCGTACATGCTCATATGGTCGCCGTTGTAGGTCGCCCAGCCGAGCGCAAGCTCGGAGAGGTCTCCCGTGCCGATAACCAAGCCGTTTTCCTCATTCGCGATATCCATAAGCACCTGTGTGCGCTCGCGAGCCTGACCGTTTTCATATGTTACATTGTGGTCGTTTTCATCATGCGCAATATCTTTAAAATGCTGAAGAACGCTATCAGAGATGTTGATAGTGCGGAGTGTTGTTCCCAGAATTTGGCAAAGCATCTCGGCATTGGATTTAGTTCGCTTTGTAGTTCCGAAACAGGGCATAGTTACTGCGATAATTTCTCTTGCCGGACGTTTCAGCAGCTTCATAGCCTCGATGCTGACGAGCAGCGCCAGACAAGAGTCCAGACCGCCCGAGATGCCGATAACAAGGGTTTTGCAGTGCGTGTGGCGAATTCGCGCGGCGAGCCCGTGTGCCTGCATTTGCAGAATATCCGAGCATCGCTTATCCTTTTCCGAGGCGGACTGCGGCACAAACGGCATAGCCTCGACGTTACGCGTGAGCACGGTACGCTCGGGTCGCATTGAAAAGGAAATTCTTCGCATTTTCGGCTCCGTCCCGCATTTGAAGCTTGTGTTGCGGCGGCGTTCCGTAACGAGCCGCTGAATGTCGATCTCGCTTATCGTCAAGCCCGTGGTATACAGGCAGCTGTCAGCAAGCGCCGTACCGTTCTCGGCAATCATGCGGTGTCCGCCGAAAACCAAATCCTGCGTGGACTCGCCCTCGCCTGCGCTTGCGAAAATATAGCCGCAGATCAGCCGCGCGGACTGTCCCGTGATCAGCGCCTTGCGGTAAGCCTCTTTGCCGATAGTCTCGTTGCTTGCGGAGAGATTAGCGATCACCGTCGCGCCGCCCAGAGCCAGCTCTATTGACGGCGGAGCGGGTGACCATAGATCTTCGCATATCTCGGCAGCGAACGTCAGCTCGGGAAGTTCTTTGCACTCAAACAGCAAATTCAGTCCAAATGGTACGGTCTTGTCAAAAAGTCGTATATTAAATTCACCGTCGGGAGCGCTCGTAAACTGCCTTGCCTCGTAGAATTCATTGTAATTAGGAAGAAATTTTTTGGGAATTACGCCCAATACATCTCCGTTCTGTATAATTACCGCGCAATTATACAATTCGCCATTAAACACGAGCGGGCAGCCGACCGCTATAAGCATATCCGTTCCCTCGGAAGATCTGACTATACGTGAAAGCTGCTCCAGTGCGCCGTTCAGCAACGTAGGCTGATAGAACAGATCGTGACAGCAGTATCCCGTAACGCACAGCTCGGGGAACACCAGCAGCTTTACCGATTGCATTTTCGCTTCGGTGATCAGAGCGATCACCTTATCCGCATTGTATTCACAATCGGCGACACGAATTTCGGGTGTCGCCGCCGCAACTTTTATAAATCCATCAAACATATTTTTTCTCCTATACACAACAGTCCATTCTTATTATATACTTTTCCGATGAAAAATTCAAGTACTAAATTAACAAAGTAGGAAGATTTATGGGAAATAATGACGTTAAACATTTTTTTGATATTCACAAAAAGTCCGAGATGTGCACCTCGGACTTTGACAGTATTCGTTATGTTCTGACGTCGACCTCGCCCGCAAGAACCCTGACATAATCCGCGTAATTCTCCTTGAGCAGCGCGGGAGTGTCCAGCTCATAGGGGCATTTTGACTTGCAATGACCGCAGTTTATGCAGTTCTCTATCTGCTTCATATTGCTCTGCCATTCCTCCGAGAGCCATCGATTGGACGGTGCGCGGCGGAGCATAAGCGACATTCTCGCGCAGTTGTTTATCTGTATTCCCATAGGGCACGGCATACAGTAGCCGCAGCCGCGGCAGAAGTTACCGCCGAGCTGCTGCTTGTCGCGCTCGATCTCCGCTTTGATACCGTCGGTCATTTCGGGAGTATCGTTCATAAACGCGAGCCATTCCTCAAGCTCGTTTTCACGCTGTATTCCCCATATCGGGAGAACGTTATCGTATTGACCGATAAACGCACAGGCAACTCTCGAATTCGTTATCATTCCGCCAGCGAGCGCTTTCATCGCGATAAATCCCATATTCTTCTCACGGCACTTGTCGGCAAGCGAAAGCTCGCGTTCGGATGACAAATAGCTGAACGGGAACTGTAACGTTTCATATAGCCCGGACTCTATGCTCTCCTCGGCAATTCCTATCTTGTGTGCGGTGATACCAATATGACGTATCATTCCCTGCCGTTTAAAGTCCTCCATAAGCTCGTACATTCCCGTGCCGTCATCGGGTCTGAAACACTGTCCCGCACAGTGGAACTGATAAATGTCTATATAATCGGTCTTGAGCGTTTTCAGTGACATTTCGAGCTGTGACTTCATCTGCTCGGTGTTCTGCGCCATAGTCTTCGTGGCGATGAAAATGTTCTTCCGCACGTCGGACAGCGCCTCTCCTATCTTCTCCTCGCTGTCGGAGTATGCTCTCGCGGTATCAAAGAACGTAATACCGCCCTTATATGCTCTTTGCAGCAGCTTCACCGCCTTCTGCTTGTCCGTTCTCTGGACGGGCAGTGCGCCGAAAGCGTTCTGCGGTGTGGTTATTCCCGTGCTGCCCAATGTTATTGCTTTCATATTTTAGGCTCCTTTCCTATAAATTCCTATTACATTTAAATTATATCACCCATACCAAAAATTGTCAATGGATAATACCATCCCAAATTGGTTAATTCCAACAAAAACCAATGTTAAAGTGCAGAGTAATTCTACTTGACTTTACGCGGATAAAGGCGTAAAATAGGAGTTGTGATGTGTTCATAAAATAATACGGAAGAAGATTTTTGTTATGCTGATAAAGGAATACGCAAAGATAATCGGGAACGAATTCAAGGGCTACAACGCCAAGAAATTCGGCAAGGACACGCTCGCCGGCGTGACCGTCGCGGCGGTGGCTCTGCCGCTTGCGCTGGCATTCGGCGTAAGCTCGGGAGCGACGGCGGCTTCGGGACTTATCACCGCGGTGTTTGCGGGACTGATAATAGGCGGTTTGGCGGGCGCTTCGTATCAGATAAGCGGACCGACGGGTGCAATGACCGCCATTCTTGCGTCGCTTGTTGCTCAGTACGGTATACAGGGCGTGTTTGTTGCGAGCTTTATCGCGGGAGCGCTGCTGCTCGTGGCGGGAATATTCAAACTCGGCGGACTGGTGTCGTACCTGCCTATGCCCGTCATCACTGGATTTACGAGCGGAATTGCGATAACGATAGCGCTCGGACAGGTCAACAATCTCTCGGGGCTTACCTCGGAGGGCATGACTACACTCGAAAAGATTGGAAGCTACTTCAAACTCGAACAGCACGTAAACCTCACGGGGCTGATAATAGGCGCGGCTGTAATTGTGTTTATGTTTCTGTATCCGAAGAAGATAAACCAATATTTTCCAAGCTCTCTTGCGGCGATAGTGCTCACGACTGCCGCAAATATGATATTTAAGTTTGAGGTTCCCGTTGTAGGCGAGATACCCAAAACGGTATTTCTGGACGACCGACTGAGCCTCTCGGCGTTTGCGGACTGGAACACTGTCAAGGGGCTGATAATCCCCGCCGTATCGATAGCGGCGCTCGGGCTTATCGAATCGCTGCTGTGCGGCGCTTCGGCGGGCAGAATGAAGAACGAAAAGCTCAACGCGAACGTCGAGCTTGCCGCGCAGGGTATCGGAAATATGATACTTCCTTTTTTCGGCGGCGTACCCGCGACCGCGGCGATAGCGCGTACAAGCGTCGCGATAAAGTCGGGCGGACAGACGAGAATGACTTCAATAGTTCACTCTGCGATACTGCTGCTTTCGATGTTTGTGCTCGGCGGCGTTATGTCGATGATACCGCTTTCGGCGCTGGCAGGCGTTCTTATAGTTACGGCTTGGAGAATGAACGACTGGACTTCGATAAAGTCCATTTTCGGCAAGAAGATCAAGACCGCCATTCTGCAATTCCTTATCACAATGATCGCGACTGTGGTATTCGACCTGACAATCGCGATAGTTATCGGCGTTGCGTTCTCGATAATAATGTTCGTGGTCAAGGTCTCGGACATGCAGGTCACCGTCGCGGAGGTAGACCCGCACAGGCTTGACGATCCAGAGATAGATCCCAAAAAGCTGAAATACACCTGTGTTGTGTACATATCCGGTCCTCTCTACTTCGGCACCTGTGCAAAGCTTGAGGAGAAAATATCCGCGCTCGGCGAGAACTACAACGTGATATTCTCAATGCGCGGAGTCACCGTCGCGGATATCTCGGGCGTAGAGGCGCTGCATGAGTACTGCGAGCGGCTTATCGCAAGCGGTATCATGGTTTACTTCTCCTGTGTTCAGCCTCCCGTTATGTCAATGATAGAGCGCTGCGGTCTGAAAGAACGCTTTCACGACGATATGTTCTTCTGGAGCACCGACACGGCGTTCAGATACATCTCCAAGCTCTGATAACAAGCTAATAAAATAAAAAACCGAGAGGATATCCTCCCGGTTTTTCTTTAACTTTATTTTTACTTTATCTCCGCGTGGAACTCCTGAAGCGACTTAACGCCGAGATGCGAGTTGTTCTTGATAGCCGCGATACCTTCCGCGCTCGCCTTTGCGGCAGCCATGGTGGTGATGTACGGAACGCGGTGCTTTATCGCGGACTTGCGGATATAGCTGTCGTCGTTCGCGCTGGTCTTGCCCGCGGGAGTGTTTATTATAAGCTGTATCTCGCCGTTCGCGATCTTGTCGGTGATGTTCGGTCTGCCCTCGTAAAGCTTGAGAACCTTCTCCGCGGCAATGCCCGCTTGGGTAATAAGCTCGTAGCTCTTGCCCGTGGACAGTATCTTGAAGCCAAGCTTCTCGAATGCCTTTGCAATGTCAACAAGCTCGGGCTTGTCGCGGTCGCAGACGGAAAGCAGCACCGTGCCCTCCATTGGAAGTCTTGTCTGGGTCGCCTCCTGAGCTTTGTAATACGCTTCGCCGAAGCTCGGGGAAATACCCAGAACCTCACCCGTGGAGCGCATTTCGGGACCCAAAATAGGATCTACCTCCTGGAACATATTAAACGGGAACACTGCCTCTTTTACGCCGTAATGCGGGATAACGCGGTCGTGAAGCTCGGGTACGGGAGAAGGTTTTTTCGTGAACTGCGCGGTCATTATCTCGGTCGCGACTTTGACCATATTGATATCACAGACCTTGGAAACGAGCGGCACGGTACGGGAAGCGCGCGGGTTAGCCTCGAGAACATATACGGTGTCGCCCTCGATAGCGTACTGCATATTCATAAGCCCCACAACGCCCATTTCCACGGCTATCTTGCGCGTGTACTCCTTGATAGTCGCGATATGCTTGTCGGAGAGATTTTTTGCGGGGAGAATGCACGCGGAATCACCGCTGTGAACGCCTGCAAGCTCGATATGCTCCATGACCGCGGGTACGAAGCAATGAGTGCCGTCGGAGATAGCGTCCGCCTCGCACTCGGTCGCGTGGTTAAGGAACCTGTCGATGAGTATCGGACGGTCGGGAGTAACGCCGGCAGCCGCGCTCATATAAACGCGCATCATCTCATCGTCGTGAACTATCTCCATTCCGCGTCCGCCTAGAACGTAGGACGGGCGAACCATTACGGGGTAGCCGATACGGTTCGCGATCTCGAGCGCATCGTCGACCGTAACAGCCATTCCGCTCTCGGGCATGGGGATTTCCAGACGCTCCATCATAGCGCGGAAATGATCGCGATCCTCCGCGAGGTCAATGGTCTCGGGAGTAGTGCCGAGGATATTCACGCCGTTCTTTTTAAGCTCCGCCGCGAGATTGAGAGGAGTCTGACCGCCGAACTGCGCGATAACGCCGACGGGCTTTTCCTTTTCATGTATAGAAAGAACGTCCTCCAGCGTCAACGGCTCGAAATAGAGCTTGTCCGAGGTGTCGTAGTCGGTGGAAACGGTCTCGGGGTTGCAGTTGACGATTATCGACTCGAAGCCGAGCGATTTCAGCGCCAGCGCCGCGTGAACGCAGCAGTAGTCGAACTCGATACCCTGCCCTATTCTGTTCGGACCGCCGCCGAGTATCATAATTTTAGGTTTGTCCGTATTAACGGGACTTTTGTCCTCGTCAAGGTTGTAGGTGGAGTAATAGTAGGCCGCGTTCTCCGTGCCGCTTACGTGAACGCCCTCCCAAGCCTCGTTAATGCCATATTCTCTGCGCTTTTCGCGGATATCCGCCTCGGGAACCTCAAGCAGCTTCGAGAGGTAGCGGTCGGAGAAGCCGTCGCGCTTAGCCTGCTTCAAAACGTCCTTTTCGGGAACCTTGCCCTTTGCCGCCGCAAGAGATTCCTCTTCTTTAATAAGCTCCAACATCTGCTCCAAGAACCAATGCTTTATCTTGGTGAGGTTGAATATCTCGTCTGTCGTAACGCCCTTACGCAGAGCTTCGTAAATGATGAATTGCCGCTCGGAGGACGGATAGGTAAGCTTCGACAGCAGTTCCTCCTTGCTAAGCTCGTGAAAATCCTTTGCATAACCCAAGCCATAACGTCCCGTTTCAAGGGAACGGATAGCTTTCTGAAACGCTTCCTTGTAGGTCTTGCCTATTGACATTACCTCGCCGACAGCGCGCATCTGCGTGCCGAGCTTGTCCGAAGCGCCCTTGAACTTCTCGAATGCCCACCGCGCAAACTTGATTACAACATAATCGCCGTCGGGAACATACTTGTCCAGCGTTCCGTACTTGCCGCAGGGAATTTCTTTAAGGGTAAGACCGCACGCGAGCATTGCCGAAACCAGCGCGATCGGGAAACCCGTAGCCTTTGAAGCCAGAGCGGACGAACGCGAGGTGCGCGGGTTGATCTCGATAACGACAATCCTTCCCGAAACGGGGTCGTGCGCGAACTGACAGTTACAGCCGCCGATAACCTCGATAGCCTTTACAATGCTGTACGAATATTCCTGTAATTTCTTCTGAACGTCCTCGCTTATCGTGAGCATGGGCGCGGAGCAGAAGCTGTCGCCCGTGTGAACGCCGATAGGGTCGATGTTCTCGATAAAGCAGACTGTGATAACGTTGTTTTCCGCGTCGCGAACTACTTCAAGCTCAAGCTCCTCCCAGCCCGCAATGGACTCTTCGACAAGAACCTGTCCGACAAGAGAAGCCTGAAGTCCTCTCGCGCAGACAACTTTAAGCTCGTCGACGTTGTATACCAGTCCACCGCCTGCGCCGCCCATAGTATACGCGGGACGGAGAACCACGGGGTAGTGAAGCTTGTCAGCAATGGCAAGCGCCTCGTCAACGGTGTACGCTACCTCGCTGCGCGGCATTTCGATCCCGAGCTTTTCCATAGTGTGCTTGAATTCGATACGATCCTCGCCGCGCTCTATCGCATCTACCTGAACGCCGATGACCTTAACGCCGTACTTCTCAAGAACACCCTCCTCGGCAAGCTCCGAGCAGAGGTTCAGACCGCTCTGTCCGCCGAGATTGGGCAGCAGCGCGTCGGGGCGCTCCTTTTCGATTATCTGTGTAAGACGAGAAACGTTCAATGGTTCGATATAAGTGATGTCCGCGACGTCGGGGTCGGTCATGATAGTCGCGGGGTTGGAATTTACGAGGACTATCTCGTAACCCAGCTTTTTCAGCGCCTTGCACGCTTGTGTTCCCGAATAGTCGAACTCGCACGCCTGACCGATTATTATTGGTCCCGAGCCGATGATCATTATCTTGTTGATATCTGTCTTTTTGGGCATTTTTCTACTCCCTCGTTATGTTATTATTATGGGATAACATTCGAAATTAGAGGGTATATATTTTACGATACTCGAATTTTATCCTATTCTATATAATCATACCATAAATCCTCAAAAAAAGCAATATGTATACAAAAAATATTTCTGCACAAAAAGTACGCTTGTGTGCAATTTTTATTTTATGTATAAAACCGTATGGGACAGAAAGCAAATCATGATATGCAATTATGTTCCGGTTGCGGCAATATTCTGAAATGGCGCAAAACCGCGCCGCCCGTGATTACAACTCAGAGCATATTCAATATCCCGACGCACATGTCTTGCCTGAACGCATGATAATAAATGGGCTATTTTAAAGACTATGATTGCTTTAATGTCATAAAATTGTAAGAATTTATAATAAACTCATCAGATTATCGCAAGTAAAAACAAAAACATTATTGAAAAGGTTTAATTATAATAAAAGAAAAGGATTGAAGTCTTAATAAATAGGGGGAAGACAAAAGTGAACAAAAACATTGCGGTAATTTTCGGGGGAACATCCTCGGAGCACGAAATATCCCTGCACTCCGCGGAAGCGGTGCTAAACAATTTGCCGAGCGGGTACAACGCCGTTCCGGTCTGGATATCCAAGGAGGGCGAATGGTTCTATTTTTCGGGTGATATGGACGTATTTCACGATACCTTTTTCAAAGGTGCTTCCGCGGACGAGCTGAGCGATTATCTTGTAAAGGCGGTGATTTCACCCGACAGAAAATCGCAGTGCCTTATCCCGGACAAGCTGAAAATACATATCGACACAGCTTTTCCCGTAATGCACGGAATGGGCGGTGAGGACGGAACACTGCAAGGACTGCTCGAGCTTGCGGGTATCCCGATATGCGGCTGCGGAGTGCTCCCGTCGGCGGTCTGCATGGACAAGGACAGAGCGCACAAATTGGTGTCAACAGCGGGGATCGCTGTTCCGGAAGCGATCACATATACCGATTTGGCAAAAATCAAGCCCAATCAAGTTGAAAGAGCGATTGACTTGCCGGTATATGTAAAACCGCTTCGTGGAGGCTCGTCGTGCGGGATATCAAGAGTTTCCGATATCGGCGAATTGATAAAGGCGGCGGAAAAGGCATTTAAATTCGATAATGAAATTATAATCGAGGGGGAGATCAAAGGCACCGAAGTCGGCTGCGCAATTATTGGGACCAATGAGCTTATAATCGGCGAAGTTGACCAAATTATATTGGCGGACAGCTTTTTCGATTATACCGAAAAATACACACCCAAGAGCTCGCGGATATTATGTCCCGCGCCCGTTTCCGCGGAACTCTCAAACCGCATAAAAGAAACGGCAAAGACCGTTTACAGGACTTTGGGGTGCCGCGGATTTGCAAGAGTTGATATGTTTTTATCCGAGGACGGCGAGATCGTTTTCAACGAAGTAAACACTATTCCGGGGTTTACCGAACACAGCCGTTTTCCGTCAATGATGAAAGCGGCGGGATATTCGTTCGCGCAGGTGATAGAGATGATAATAGATAAGGCGGCTGAGCGGATATGAGCAGAATATATTTAACAAAAGACGGTATTTATAAAGGAAATCTGATATTGGTAAATGAAGATATACTCATTCATGAAAATGCAATTCCCGGTCTCAAAGCCGTGAACGGTTCCGATATCACATTGAGGTATACTGCGGCACTACACCTTGAAACGGCAATGACAGAAATTAACGGATGGTCGGAGATCACTCCGGTAAGCGGATACCGTTCTTTGGCGGAGCAACAAAAAATATGGGACGACAGCCTTAATGAAAGCGGGATGGAATTTACCGAAAAATACGTTGCCAAACCTGCGCACAGCGAACATCAGACGGGACTTGCGATAGATCTGGGAGTAACCCGTCAGCATATAGATTTTATCCGTCCCGAATTTCCCAATGATGGTATATGCGGCAAATTCAAAGCGATTGCAGCAAAATACGGCTTTATACTGCGATACCCTTTAGGCAAGGAGCATATAACGAAAATCGCCTATGAGCCATGGCACTTCAGATATGTCGGAGCGCCTCACGCGGAGATCATTGAAAAAAACGCCTTTGTACTCGAGGAATATATCGAATATATAAAGCAGTTTACATATTGGACCGAACCGCTTGTTTTTCGGAATGAATATGAAATATCATACTTGGCGGCGGGAAATTATTCGTTTGATGGCGAAGATATCATTGATGTTTCGGGTAATAACCGCGATGGATTTATAATTACGAAACGGAGCGGAAACTATGAAAGGTAACAAAAAAAGCGGCTCGCTTGATATTTTCCGTGTTATAGCGGCGGTCTTGGTCATCGCGATACATACCGCTCCGCTTGAAACGATATCCCCCGCCGCGGATTTTTTTCTCACAAGGATACTCGCGCGTATTGCCGTGCCGTTTTTCTTTATGGTAACGGGAATGTTCACAAATTTTAACGAGCCTCGAAGGGCAATTATAAAGCTTTCTGAAATGTATTTGTCAGTGACTGCCTTGTATATTCCGTTCGGGATAATTTCGGGATATTTCAAGGAATTTACGTTTATGAAAGCGGTCAGAATGCTGCTGTTTGACGGTTATTTCTATCATCTGTGGTACTTTCCCGCCTGCATATTGGGTATAATTATCGTTTATTTCCTGAACAAAACGACCTTTAAAAAAGCAATTATTTTTGCCGCGGTTCTGTATTTGCTCGGGCTTTTTGGCGATAGTTATTACGGATTATCCGTAAATAACCCGATAATAAAAACATTTTACGATATACTTTTCGGCGTGTTTTCGTATACGAGAAACGGACTGTTTTTTGCTCCTTTGTTTCTGCTGCTTGGATCGAAATTCGCAAAACTCGACACCGAATTCGACCGTAAAAAGATCGCGGCGGGCGGTATTGTTTCCTTAGCTTTAATGACCGCAGAGGCCTTTTTGCTGCGCCAATTTAAAGTTCCCCGTCACGATAGTATGTATATATTTCTGATACCCGTCATGCTTTTTATTTTCGCTCTTCTGAAAACGATCAGTGTGCCGCAAAAGCCCGTGTTGCGCAAAATCTCGATGTGGATATATATTATTCATCCCGCTGTGATCCTTGCCTTGCGCGGCGCTTCAAAAATCATTTCAAAGGATTTCTTTGAAAAAAGAACGCTTCTTCTGTTTGTTTTGACAACGCTTTTGTCAGCTATATTCTCAATATTTGCCGTGCATGTTACTGCATCGATCGGCAAGATACGCGGAGCGCTCCGTTCGCCAAAGGCTCGCGTCTGGGCGGAGATTGACACAAAGATCCTGCGGAAAAACGTTGATTTTTTACGCGGTATCTCGCCCGTGGGCTCGGAGCTTATGCCCGTTGTTAAAGCGAACGCTTACGGTCACGGCGCGGTATTGATAGCGCGCGAGTTAAATAAAATTGGGATAAGAGCCTTTTGCACCGCGACCGCCGTTGAGGGCGCCGAGCTGCGCCGTCACGGCGTCAAGGGAGAAATTCTGATACTCGGCTATACTCACCCGACGCAGTTTCCACTGTTGAAAATATTTAAATTATCCCAGGCGGTCGTTGATTTTGATTACGCCAAAACACTGAATGGCTACGGGAAATTTCACGTTCATATAGGTGTTGATACGGGAATGCGGAGGCTCGGTATCCGTTCGGAAAATTATTTGGAGATAAGACGGGTCTTTGAAATGAAAAATCTGATCGTTGATGGCGTTTTCACGCATTTATCCGCTGACGAGACCACATCGCCGCCCGACAGGGAGTTTACGGAAAATCAGGCGGATAGGTTCTATGAAACAGCGGACAAGCTTTCCAATGACGGTTATTTTCCCAAGCTGCATTTGTTGGCAAGTTACGGATTGATGAATTACGCGTATCTCGGAGGCGATTATGTCCGCGTTGGCATAGCGCTTTACGGAGGTGTCGGACACGAAAAATTATTGCCCGTCTTGTCGGTAAAAACGCGTGTTACGTCTGTAAGAAACGTATACATGGGCGAGCCTGTCGGGTATGGTCTTGATAGCATTGCCGATAACGATATTCGCGTCGCGGCACTTGCGGTCGGCTATGCGGACGGGCTCCCGAGAAAGCTCTCCGACGGCATTGGGACCGTGCTGATAAACGGGAGCCGCGCGCCGATAATCGGAAAGATATGTATGGATCAGACTATCGTCAACGTTTCGGGAATTGACGTTAAGCAGGGGGATATCGCCGTAATTATCGGAAATTCGGGCTGTGAACAGATTACCGCCTGCGATATCGCAAGACAGACCGACACTATTTCAAACGACATTTTAAGCAGACTTGGAAACAGGGTCGCCCGTATAATTAAGTGGCAACAAAGCTCTTGACAAACTGCATAAACTATGGTATACTTAAAACGTTGAGATGTGATCAATGCGGATGGTATTCCATATTAAGGAAACTGTACCGTCATATATCGCCGCTCTCGGCTTTGGGAACAACAAGCGCCGCTCTGCTTTGGAAAGGCGGAGATGCGATGAGGATCGGATTTATTGGAGCAGGAAAAACAGGTTTCTCTTTGGGAAAATACTTTGCTGACGGAGGAGTTACCGTGACAGGCTATTACAGCCTGCATGAAGGCTCGGCACGCGCGGCGGCGGAATTTACGGGGTCACGGCATTATTGCACGGTTGACGAGTTACTGAAAGAGAGCGACGCGGTTTTTTTAACGGTTCCCGACGGAGCGATAAGCTCGGTTTACAGCGAGCTGACAAATTACGATATTACGGGCAGGCAGATATGTCATTGCAGTGGAGCGATGACAGCCGCGGAGGCGTTTCCCGATATTCGCCGCCGAGGTGCATATGGATATTCGGTACATCCGCTTTTTCCCTTCAGCAGCAAGCTGGATAGCTACGGGAAAATGGCGGGTGCATTTTTTTGCGTTGAGGGTGATCTTGAACATCTCGGCGAATGGCAGAGCTTTCTTGAACGTCTGGGTTTTCGCACGCAGATTATTGACGGCGAGAAAAAGGCGCGGTATCACGCCGCATGTGCGATATCGAGCAATCTTGTGTGTGCGCTTGTGACGGAGAGCGTTGAATTGCTGACCGATTGCGGTTTCACTTCCGAAACGGCAATGAGCGCCCTCGCTCCGCTGATACGTCAGAATACGGAAAACATACTGCAAAGCGGTCCAACGGCGGCGCTTACGGGCGCGGTCGAGCGGTGTGATACCGAAACGGTGAAAAAGCACTTAAATTGTTTAATGACGGACAAGGAACGAGAGCTTTACAGCGCGGCCTCGGAAAAGCTGCTCGACGTTGCCAAAGCAAAAAATCCTCAGACAGATTATTCGGAGCTTGAAAAAATTTTAATCGGAGGTCGTTCGTAATGAAAAAAAACAATATCGAAAGTTTAAATGAAATGAAAAACCGCGGCGAGAAAATATCGCAGATCACCTGCTATGACTACTCCACCGCGCGAATATTTGAGGAAGCGGGAGTAAACTCGATACTGGTCGGCGACAGTCTTGGAATGACTATGCAGGGCTATGAGGACACATTGCCCGTGACAATGGACGAGATGATAGTGTACGGGCGGAGCGTCGGACGGGCGTGTAAAGATACGTTCGTGGTAGTGGATATGCCGTTTATGAGCTATCAGACCTCGGTAGAGCAGGCAGTCGAGAACGCTGGACGGATAATGAAAGAATGCCGCGTCAACGCCGTGAAGCTTGAGGGAGGTAAAGCGGTGTGTCCGCAGATAACGGCAATAGTGGCGTGCGGAATACCCGTGTGCGCTCATATCGGAATGACGCCGCAGTCTGTCAACAGCTTTGGTGGCTTTAAGGTTCAGGGCAAGGGCGAAGCGGCGGCGCGGCGCGTTTTCGAGGACGCTCTCGCGGTGGATAAGGCGGGCGCATTTATGGCGGTGCTGGAGTGCGTTCCGCCAAAGCTTGCGGCGCTGATAACCAAGAAAACCAAGATGATAACGATAGGCATAGGCGCGTGCACGGGCTGCGACGGTCAGGTGCTCGTGTATCAGGATATGCTGGGAATGTCGGGCGAGTTTGTTCCGAAGTTCGTGAAGCGGTTCGCGGATATCGGCACGGAGATGAAAAGGGCGGTTTCCGAGTACGATAAGGAAGTAAAGTCGGGAGAGTTCCCATCGGCGGAGCATACTTATTCGAAAAGCGACTGTTCCGATGAGTTTCTGGCAAAGCTGGACAGCGAATACGGCAGGGAGGACTGAAAATGATCATTGCAAAAACTATACGCGAGGTACGCGAAAATATAGCACAGTGGCGGCGTGAGGGGTTTAGCGTGGGGCTTGTTCCGACTATGGGATATCTTCACGAGGGTCACGCGAGCCTTGTGGACAGGGCTGTGGCGGACTGCGACAGGGTTGTCGTTTCGGATTTCGTCAACCCTACGCAATTCGCGCCTAACGAAGATTTGGAGTCATATCCGCGTGATTTCGGACATGACTGCAAGCTGCTTGAGGAGCACGGATGCGATATGGTGTTCTATCCGTCGGTCGAGGAGATGTACGCGCCGAACGCCGCAACTTATGTGGAAATTCTGGACGAAATGCCCAAGCAGCTTTGCGGCAAAACACGTCCAATCCATTTCCGCGGAGTGTGTACAGTGGTGTCTAAGCTGTTCAATATCGTGCAGCCCGACAAAGCGTTTTTCGGGCAGAAGGACGCTCAGCAGCTCGCCGTTATCCGCAGAATGGTGCGAGATTTGTCGTATGGGATAGAGATAGTCGGCTGCCCTATCGTCCGCGAGAACGACGGTCTGGCAAAATCCTCGCGCAACACTTACCTTGACGCAAACGAACGTAAGGCGGCGCTGGTGTTGTCCAAAGCGGTATTCCGCGGAGAATATCTGGTGAAGTCGGGAGTGACCGACAGTGAAAAGGTACTCGCCGAGATGACCGCGATAATATCCGCCGAGCCGCTTGCGAAAATTGATTACGTCTCGGCAGTTGACGGCGAAACTATGCTCCCCGTTGACGCAATAACAAACGGCGTTCTGGTCGCGATGGCGGTATATATCGGCAAAACGCGTCTTATCGACAACTTTATCGCTGGAGGTCCGAAATGACTATCGAAATGCTTAAAGGGAAAATTCACCGCGTGGTCGTTAAGCAGGCGGAGCTTGACTATGTGGGCTCGATAACCGTTGACGAGGACTTAATGGACGCGGCGGAAATTATCGAGTATGAAAAGGTTCAGGTCGTCGACGTAAACAACGGAAAACGTTTTGAGACCTACGTTATCGCGGGCGAGCGCGGCAGCGGAATGATCTGTCTTAACGGAGCGGCGGCGCGGTGTGTGTGCGTAGGCGATAAGATCATAATCATGGCATATGCGCAGATGACACCCGAGGAGGCTAAAGCGCATAGACCTAAGGTGGTTTTCGTGGACGAAGAGAACAAGCCCGTGCGCGTTACGAGCTACGAAAAGCACGGTATGCTTGAGGATATGGAGCACTAATTATGGAAAATTTAAAGGGAAAGCGAATATTAGTCGGCATTACGGGCGGAATTGCCGCATACAAAATGGCGGACATGGTGAGTATGCTTGTCAAAGCGGGCGCGGAGGTCGACGTTATTATGACGAAGAACGCGACCGAATTCATCACGCCGCTGGCGTTTGAAACGCTTACAAATAGACGGTGTATCGTGGACACGTTCGCGCGGGATTTCGAGTTTGACGTAAAGCATATCTCGCTCGCAAAAGCTTCCGACATTATATTGATAGCGCCCGCGACCGCAAACGTTATCGCCAAATTAGCGCACGGGATTGCCGACGATATGCTGACGACGACCGTTCTCGCGGCGAAATGCCCGAAAATTGTCGCGCCCGCCATGAACACCGCAATGCTAGAAAACCCGATAACGCGTGACAATATCGAAACGCTGGAAAAGTACGGCTTTGAGATAGTCGAGCCGGACAGAGGACGGCTTGCGTGCGGCGATTTGGGAAGCGGAAAACTGCCGTCTCCCAATATGTTAGTGCAGCATGTCCTGCGGCATATCGCGCGGGAGAAAACACTTAACGGAGTGCGCGTCACCGTGACCGCGGGACCTACTCGAGAGGCGCTCGATCCCGTGCGTTTCCTTACCAACCACAGCACGGGGAAAATGGGATACGCGATGGCGCGCGAGGCAACGCTGCGCGGCGCGGAGGTCACGCTGATAAGCGGTGTGACGGAGCTTGCTCCGCCGCCTTTCGTGAACGTCCGGCGCGTAGTTTCGGCGGCGGATATGCTCGCGGCTGTTCAAGAGGAGTTACCGAAAACCGATATACTGATTAAGTCGGCGGCTGTCGCGGATTACCGTCCGAAAACCGTTTCCGACAACAAACTGAAAAAACATGACGGCGAGCTTTCTCTGCCGCTCGAGCGAACCGCGGACATTCTGAAATGGGTAAACGAGAATCGTCATTCGGGACTGCTCGTGTGCGGATTTTCAATGGAAACCGAAAACATGCTCGAAAACTCACGCGAAAAGCTCATGAAAAAAGGCTTGGATATGATCGCGGCGAATAACCTGAAAACGGAGGGCGCGGGCTTTGGTACGGACACAAACGTCATTACGATCATCACCGCCGACAGCACAGAAGAGCTGCCGCTTATGAGCAAGGCTGACGCGGCTGCGGCACTGCTGGACGAAATAGAACGGAGGCGCGTATGATACTGACGGTCGACATCGGGAATACCACTATCGCGCTGACTGGTTTGGAGCTTGTTGACGGTGATTATAATATCATTTTCGCGGAGAAAATACCGTCTGAAAAAAGTCGGAGCGATTTTGATACGCCCGTTGAGCGGCTGCTTGACGGGCATTTTGCTCGTATAAAGGGCACGGCGCTGTCGTCGGTAGTACCCGATCTGACAGCGCCCGTATGCCGTGCTGTTGAGCGCGTTTCGGGGAAAACGCCCGCCGTGATAAGTGCAAAGGACTGCAAATCGCTGACATATGCCGTTTACGAGCCCGAAAAAGTGGGTCTTGACCGGATATCCGACAGCGCGTGGGCGGCTGCTCGGTATCCGCTTCCCGCCGTTACCGTCGACCTTGGCACGGCGATGACGTTCAACGTTATCGGTGAGGGCGGAGTGTTTCTCGGCGGAATTATAGCCGCAGGCTTGCAGACCTCGCTGAACGCGCTGTCGGAACGCGCCGCGCAGCTGCCTAAGCTTGCGCTTTCCGTTCCGGAGCTGCTTATCGGTCGGAACACCGCGGAGTGTATGCTCTCGGGCGCTGTCATCGGTGCGTCGGCAATGATAGACGGCATATCCGCGCGTGTTGAAAAGGAGCTTGGCGCGCCCGTATCGCTGATACTTACGGGCGGCGGAGCAGAGCTTGCAGAGCCGTTTCTGACGCATCCGCATATTCACGAGCCTTATCTCCTCGCAAAGGGGCTTGCAAATATTTATAATGAAATTACCCGATAATTTTTCAAAAAAGTGTAGTGAAATATTTTAAACCGCATCTTAATATACAGAAAGGCAATTATAGGGAGGTGCGCAAATGGAGGACGATAAGATAATACTGCTGTTTCAGAGCCGCGACGAAACGTCGGTTTCCGAGCTTTCGAGAAAGTACGGCAGTATCTGCCGAAGAACGGCGCAGGGCATACTCGGCGACTTTACCGAGACGGAGGAGTGCCTTAACGATACATATCTGCGGGTGTGGGAGAGCATACCGCCCGCTGTACCGAGGTCTCTGGCGGCGTTCGCGGCGGCGATAACGCGCAATCTCGCGCTTATGCGCCTGAGGGCAAGGCATGCCGAAAAGCGCGGCGGCGGTGAAGCGGCTCTGTCGTTCGACGAGCTGGAGGGCTTCGTTTCGGGCGAACGCTCGGTTGAGGGCGAAGCAGAGCGAAAAGAGCTTATCAGCGCGGTAAACGAGTTCCTTAGTAAGCTCCCCGGGCAGCAGCGGCAGGTGTTCGTAAGGCGCTACTGGGGCTGCCTGAGCGTTTCGGAGGTAGCTAGGTGTCTCGGAATGACCGAGAGCAACGTAACCGTTACGCTCACGAGAGTAAGGAAAAAGCTGAAGGAATATCTTACCAGAAGGGGGTACGGGTTATGACCAAGGACGAATTTCTCGATATTATGGGCAGTATCGACGAAAGCATAATCGACGGCGTTCTGGACGTTCCGTGTACGGACAAGGTCAGACGCTCGTCCGTACTGAAATATATATTGTACGCGGCGGCGTGTATTGCAGTGATTTTCGCGGTCGGGTCAGCTGTTCGGTACTTTAACGGCAGCACGTTTTTACCAAACAGCGAGACCTCCGACGAGAGCACGAGTGTTGTCAGCATATCCGATATATCCGACAGTTCTGATATATCGGACAGCTCCGATAGTACCGACAGCGATTATCCTCCCATCGACGATAAGTATATCAGAGGCTGGGATCCAGAGGATGTCATTAACAGCAGCGATCCTGTGCTCGGAGGAAGCGCAGTCTTGTCCACCGCCGAGCTGGGCGATCTTTCGGTGTCGCTTATACTGCACGATATTACCAAGCTCCCGGGCGAGGAATACGGCTATAACGGCTATGATTACACTGACTACTGGGGCGCAAAGGATATCGTGCTTTATGCGAAGTACATCGGTGCTGACGGAATGATAAATATATATGAGAAAATGATGTATGAGAAGGTTTCAGAGCATTATAACGGACAAGAATATTTTATCCACAGCAAATGCCTGTTTGACGGCTGCACGCGCTTGTTCGAGCGAAAATGCGGATTTCCCGTTCTTATGCAGTATGTTGATTACAACACCGAAAAGGACGCGATGACAGCAAGATATTTCTCCGTTTATCCGAAAGTCAGCATAGGCAGTATAGGCGGGATAAGGGACGAAAACAATATAGCTTATTACGACGGTATAGAGCCGTTTAGTGTCGACGGCATAAAGCGTATATGCAGCAGCCGGTACAGCTATCAGACGTCGGAGAGCATTTATCAGAAGGACGACTCGGTCTTTGTTGACCCCGAGTACGGATATGAGCTTTATTTTGATTATATATATACCGCTAAGTTGATCTATCCCGATCAAATGCCCGAGGGCTATGAAACCTTGGAGCTTGACGATCTCAGGGGCTGGGATCCCGAAAAGCTTGAATACGATCCGTATCCCGAGGTAGGCGAAAGCGCGATAGTATCCACCGCCTCCGCAGACGACATGACCGTATCGCTGGTTATGTTAGACGTGCGGAAGCGTCCGGGAGAACAGCATTATTCTTTCCCGCTGGAGAACCAACTCAATAATTGGGCGGCGGGTGAAATATGCGTATACGTTAAGGTCGGCGATAAGCGGATGATAGCTTATCTGCCGCCGGCGGATGGCGTATCCGGCTCCGTCTTACTGCCCGAAAATTGTCTATTTGATGGCTGTACACGACTGTTCAGAACGGAGACGGACGGCGAGACGCATTACCTTTTTATGATGCTTTATAAAGACAACTCCGGCGGTGAGCTTGTGTCGTCGTTCTATGACATTGATATAGACTCCTATACCGTCAAGGATAAGGTAAACGACGAGCTGAAATATCAGACGGATGAGACGAGAAAGGACGAAAACGGGATAAGGTACAGCCTTCATTTTCTTCAGCCTAATGAGGTTTCCGCGGACGGCATAGCAGAAATGAATGAGGGTCTGCGCGTTTCTGAAAGCTTTGCGTATAAGTCGGGCGCGACATTCGTTGATCCCGTATACGGCTACGAGATAACGTTTGATATGAAAAACGGCACAGCCACGGTATCCTATCCGAACGGCTGATTTTATGACAACACCGCACAAATATCGTGCGGTGCTGTTTTTTAAGTATTAACTTAACAATACCATAAAAAATTCGCCAATATCCGTGAAAAATTTTGTAAATTATT
>CAJUMS010000016.1:33319-46393 GCA_910587465.1 uncultured Oscillospiraceae bacterium | reverse complement strand
GTGAAAGTTTGATGAAATCTTCATTTTACCACTTGACTTTTATTTGCAGGTCTTTATTAAAAAATTTAAACGATTTCAGCGCCAACATTCCGCTCGGCTGGAATTTCAGCTTTTTCATTCCGCAGAACGGCACGACGTCGGCGGTTACGGTCACAAATTCGGTCATGCTGCCCGTTGTCGGTATTTCTACGGTTGCGGCAAGCTCGCCCGTCTCAACGCAGAATATCCGCAGCGTTGCCTTTGTAGCGGGATTTGAAGCGGTGACCTCTATCTTCCGCTCCTGATCAAACCTGCAATTCTCGTAGATGATACTGCTCTGCCAGCCTTTTAACAACGCGTACTCGTTCAGCGACTTATCCGTCAGGAACTCTACGCCCGTATACTCCCACGAAACCGCTGCGGGAACATTTTTTTCAACGTCAATGCCAATGTATTCCTCGGCGTTGACGATAATGTCGGCTGTACGCATAATATCCTCGGAGGACGCCCCGACCTGAATCTCGTATTTTCCGCCGAACAGCGTAAACTCGTTTTTGTTGATATCCCACATCGCCAGCTCGTCAACGCCGAACGCCAGCGAAACGACCGCTGTTTCGTCCGCGGGGATATGTAGCCTGCGGAATGCTTTCAACTCCTTTTTCGGCACGTAACTTGACAATTTCGGCGCAGAAACGTACAGCTGAACTACCTCGTCCGAGGCAAGTCCTCCGACGTTTTGCAGCTCGAAAACGACCTCAACACGCTCTCCCTTTTCAAACGAGGGCTTGTTAATTTTTAAAGGACCGTAACGGAACGCCGTGTATGTCAGTCCGTGACCGAACGGGAACAGAGGCTCGCCCTCGTAATAGCGGTAGGTACTCTCCGTGCGGATAAGATTGTAGTCCTTGATACTGCCAAGCTCGCTTTCAGAACTGTACCATGTCACGGGACAACGCCCCGCGGGCGATATCTCGCCGAACAGCGTTCTCGCCACAGCCGCGCCCATTTCGGGACCCGAGTGCGGAGTATGCAGAACGGAAGCAAATCTTCCGTCTACGGCGTAAGGATAGCCCGACACAAGAAACAGCACCGCATCCTCGTTTATCGACAGTATAGCGTCGGCAATTTCACTCTGCCTCTCGGGCATATCAAGATGCTTTCTGTCATAACATTCGCGCGCGCCGATCATTGGGTTATTTCCTCCGAAAAAAACCACGTTACGCGCTTCTGTAACGATTTTGCGCACCCTGTCAAGACCTGACACGAACAGTTCCACATCAAACAGCGACCTGCGCGGCGGTTTGATCTTATCGGAAACAGCGACCTCTCCGTTGTCAGTGATGTACAAAAAGCGCTCCTGCCAGTTTTTCAGACGGTACTCGTTTCCTATTCGCAAAAGTGTGAACATCTCGTGTACATACCATCCGTAAGGCTCGTCGGAAATGCATTTCAGAACCCCGCAATCGCTGAGGAACTTACCGTTGTACTTCGACTTCAGCGACACCCTGTCGTCACCCCACTCGTACAGCTCCAGCAGACAGCTTTCGGTAATAAGCGGCGTGTCGCACACAAAAGTGCCGTCGTCGCTTACGGAGAAATAAAATCCGTTTTCGGCGTTTCGCAGCGCGATTATATCATTTCCCGTCTCATAGCTGAGATTATCCTTGCCGACAAGCGCGGTTATAGAGTCAAGTATCGTCATATTGCGTTCGGAATACCCCGTGTACCAGTCGCGGAAATTCATTCCTGCATGTATTCCGACAACCGCAATACGTTCGTCTTTTTTCAGCGGCAGAACCATTCGCTTGTTGCGGAGAAGTATTATCGCCTCCTCAGCAGCACTTTTCGCAATTTTTCCGTATTCCCGGCAACACAGAAGATTTTGCTGAATATCGTTATACGGGCAGTACTTATCAAACTCGCCGAGTAAGAAACGTGCCTTTAACGCTCCGAAAAGCGCGTTGTCGATATCGCTTTCGGTTATCAGACCATCGTTAAGAGCCTTTCGCGCCGCCGCCTCAACAACGTCGCGCTCGTCGGTGATGATGTCCGCGCCGCGGTTCTTATACACTCTCGCAATGCTCTCGGTATGCGTGCTGTCAGTCTTGTGGCAGGTGACGTTCTCAATAAAATCCCAACCGTCCGTTACGGAGAACAATAAATCCCATTTTTCCTTGCACTGTGTAAGCTCGGGATTGCACATACCCTCGACGCCGTTTATCATATTGTACGAGGTCATAACACTCCTCGCGCCGCCATTTTTTATCGGACGCTCGAACGCTTTAAGATAGTAGTCGTGCTTGAGCGCTGTCGGTATTGTTGCGTTGTCGCAAGTCCTGTCATCCTCGTGGTTGTTGGCGTAAAAGTGCTTTAAGGTCGGGATAACGCGCGCGTATTTCTCGTCGTTTCCGTACATTCCCTTAGTGAATGCCGACGCCATTTCGCCTGTGAGGAACGGATCCTCACCGTAGCCCTCCTCCGTTCTTCCCCAGCGCGGGTCGCGTTCAAGGTCGACGGTAGGCGCCCACAGACAAAGCGACGAGTGCCCCTGTTTATTGTAAATACGCGCTTCAATACCCGTAACCTCGCCCATTTGGTGCATAATGTCGGTATCAAAGGTCGCCGCCAATCCGAACGGCTCGGGGAAAACGGTAGTCGGCAGCTCCGTCTCGGAGCCGTCCTCAGTTCTAAAACGGCAGACCAGCCCCCGAGCGGCTTCGTTGCCGATGCTGAACTCCTTTATTTCCAGACGAGGTATCTCCTGCTGGCGTGTGGTTATCAAGAGGAGCTTTTCATCAAGCGTAAGCTCCTCTAAAAGCGCGTTGACGCGCTCATCCGTTGGCAAAGTATTATCCCGAAATCGAAATTGAGGCATATCCAAATCTCCCTTTCAGTCAGAACGTTAATATGAACACGCTTTGATTACAGCTTTTTTCTTAATAAAGAATGCGCGGGAACAACGGTATCCGTGGGAACAGTGATCTTGCTCATAGCATGACGTGCGACGTCTATCTCCTCCATATCCGCATTGAACATCTTCGCGGGAGCAAATTTGATCGGCTCGCGGTTGGGCGCAAGTATCTCCAGTTCATCGGACAGCGTGAAATAATTACGCTGTGTTAAGTACATAATACCGTCTTCGCACTTGTCAATGGTCGCGACGAAATCATAATCGCGGATATAGCCGCTGTCGGCAAAGTACTGTCCGCCATTCGTCACCTCGTTAGGGTTCTGGGAACCGCTTCCCTCGTTTGGGTGACCGTAGAAAAATCCCGTGCAGTACGGACGGTGACTTATCTTGTTCACCTCGTCGAGAACCCAAGCGGGAGGTTTTTCTTTTCGCAGACAGCAGTCCAGCGCAGCTCTGTAAGCGTTGGTGGTGAGCGCGGTGTAGTACGCCGACTTTGCTCTCCCCTCGATTTTTAGGCTTGTAACACCCGCGTCAAGGAGATCGTCAAGATGCTCTATCATACACATATCACGTGCGTTGAGAATAAACGTTCCCTTTTCGTCTTCGAATATCTTGTAGAACTCGTTGGGGCGTTTTTCCTCCATAAGGTAGTACCCCCAGCGGCAGGGCTGAGCGCATTCGCCGCGGTTGGCGTTTCTTCCCGTAAGATACTCGGAAATGAGACAGCGTCCCGAAAAGCTCACACACATCGCGCCGTGTACGAAAGCTTCTATCTCCATATCATCGGGGATATTCTTCCGTATCGTCCTTATGTTTTCAAGGTCGACCTCGCGAGCCAATACAACGCGGCAAACTCCCATTTTATACAGCTCGAGCGCCGTTCGGTAGTTGACTATGCCCGTCTGCGTAGACGCATGTATCGCAAGGCGTGGAGCGTACTCCTTTATCATCGCGATGACCCCGATATCCGCCGCGATGACCGCGTCCACTCCGCATTCTTCCGCGGTGCGTATAAACTCGGGAAAGCGCTCGGCTTCGTCGTTGGTGGGGACGGTGTTGCAGGTAATGTAGACCTTTACGCCTCTTTCGTGCGCGGTCTGCACAGCTCTGAACAGCTCCTCAGTGCCGAAGTTCTTCGCTCCCGCTCTCATTCCGAACGTCTTGCCCGCAAGGTAGACTGCATCCGCGCCGTAGTCCAGCGCCGACAGCAGGCATTCCTCATCGCCCGCGGGAGCAAGAAGTTCCGCTTTAATATTACGATTCTCCATTTTGCTGAGCCTCTAACTGTTCCACATAAGCAATATTCTCATTGTGACCCTCCAGTGTGCGCGCCCAGAAGAACTCGCCGCTGCTGCTTGCCACAAAATAATAATAATCAGTATCCGCGGGATAAAGCGCGGCGTTTATCGCGTCCAGACCGGGATTGCAGATAGCGCCCGCAGGAAGCCCCTCGCACTTGTAGGTGTCGTACGCGTCGGTGACCGCCTGCATTTTTTCTCTGTTCGAGGAATTGATCGCGGGCTTTATCACCTCGTCGATATAAGTGTCGGTGGTGTCAGACTGAAGCTGAGGATAGGTCTCGGGATCGTTTAGACGGTTGTGAAATACCGATGAAACCATAGCCATATTCTCCTCGTTGTTGCCCTCCCACTGAATAAGCGAGGCAAGCCTAATCGTCTCGTCAAGCGTAAGCCCGAGTTCCGCCATACGTGACCGCATGCTTCTCGTTATCTGCGACTCAAAATGATTGAACATTTTCTCCGCGACTCTTTCCGCATACTTTTTCGTATCGAAATTCGGATACTTCTTCATATCATCAATAACGTAAAATTGGTAGGTATCGGGGAAGATATAACCCTCAAGCATATTAAGTCGGTTGGAATCGGCTTCAATACCCTCCTCGAAATCATATTTGTTAAGTTTTGCCTTGTAGCAGGTCTCGAAGTCAACTGCGCGGCATACTAAGTTCTCCTCTAGTAATTTGCCTATCTGCGCGGCTGTCAGACCCTCGGGTATCGCAACATCGACCGTTTTCGTGTATGTTTTTTCGGTTTTCAGCGTCTCTAACAGATCGTTGTAGCTCATATTTGCCGAGAGCGTATAGACACCGTTCAGAAAACCCGACTCCTGCTTGGTGAGTTTCATATAGGTCTTCATCAGCGCCGGCATATCGATGACACCAGCGGCATGCAGATTATCGACTATCTCGTTTACGCCCATGCTCGCGTTTATCTCGAAATCCGTCTGTCTGTTTGGCTTTGCGAGACCTGTTATATCGCGCATTCCCCCGATCACATTTACTGCTGCCATGACTCCCAGTGCCAGTGCGCCGACCGACAGCAGCACTCCGAGGAATATCTGCCCCATCGTACGGGTGTGGTTGATCTGTTTTTTCTTGTGCTTCTTTTTACGTCTGTGAACGGGGTTTTCCGCGGGAAGATAGTCATCCTCGGGCAGCTCGCCGCTCATAGAATCCATAAGGAGCGTTTTGGACATATCGTCCGCGGAATTCAGCTCCGTAAATTCCTCTCTCGGCGTGATACCATGGTGATCGCTCTCCGAAAGCTTTGGCAGCTGTATGCTGTCCATTTCTTGAGTTTTTCCGTAATCCTCTTCCTCTATATTTTCATTATTTTCTAAACGATTTTCATCCATTTATACGACCTCCGTCATTTGCAGAACTTGTTGTCAAATACTGTAAAATTTGCTCTGATATCATGCGGTTCGGCGGGAACCTCCCTCTTAAATCCGCGGTAACAGATTATCACGCTTTTGCCCGCATAACCGCTTAAAAATCTGTCGTAATAGCCGCGGCCGTACCCGAGCCTTAACCCTTCGCCGTCGGCGCAGAGCGCGGGAACGATACACAACGTGTTTTCGTCCGCGAATGCGGGATTGTTCATCGGCGGCTCGTCGATACCGAACCTCCCCTTTTTCAGCTCGGAAATGCTGTTTATGTAGAAGAACGACAGCTCCGTATCGCCGCTCACGGGCAGCGCGACGGGAATTCCCTTTCCGAGACAGTACGCAATGACACGCCGCGTGTCGACCTCAATATCCGTCGACGCATATGTGAACACAGCGCTCGCCTTGTCAATAAGCGGTTTAAGCTGTCGGAAGATATCCTCGTCGGCAGCCGTTTTTTCCACCTTGTTCATTGCCCTGCGGCGCTCGATAAGCTCCCGTCGGAGCGCTTTTTTCAGCTCGCGCATTGGATAGCTGCGCGAACCTTGTCCGAGCGCTCCTTGCCACACAGTACGCGGACAAGCTCCAGACCGAATTCAACCGATACTCCCGCGCCCGCGGCGGTGGTGAATATCCCGTCGGTGACTACCTTTTTATCGGAAAGTTTAGCGCCCATCAGAAATTTCTCGTAACCGGGGAAGCATATCGCCTCTTTGCTCTCCAGCAAGCCCTTTTTGCCGAGAATAGACGGCGCGGCGCAAATAGCCCCTATCGGAATATTATTTTTTACGCAGTAGTCGACAGACGCCTGAACCACGGGGTTTGCCTCAATATTCAGCGTTCCGGGCATACCGCCCGGCAGCACGATCATTTGCAGACGCTCATCCAGCTCCACCTGCATATCGGTCATATCGCACAGCACCGGTATGCCGTGAGAGCTTTTCACAGCGTCGGTCTTTATCCCTACCGTCACAACGTCAAGCTCCGCGCGGCGGAGCATATCGATAGGCGCGATAGCCTCCGTTTCCTCAAAGCCGTCCGCTAAAAACACATAAATCATAATCGTTTCCTCCTAAAACTAATTTACCGATACTTGGGCGGATAAGTGTTGTTCGCATACCATTCCTCTTTACTGCCGAATTTTTCGGTATTATGTATCGAAATGCTGCTGTCACGAACGTCGTTTGTATCTGTGCCGCTGTAAATGTCAAACTTCAAGCCCCAATTGGAATTAAAACATTGGTTATCACACCAGAACTCATAAAAATCCCACAGCCAGCCGATCTCCCGCGGCGTTTTGCCTTGACCGCGAACCGTTATTCTCACACTGAAATCGCCGTTATATTCCGGCAAATCCGACGGAAGCTTGTCATTGTCAAGGTCAAACGAAGCAGAAAAGTCCACGTTCTCTATGCCGTGCGGCTCCAGAAACCCTTCCTTTGCGAACTTCCCGATCTCATAGCTCAGTTTTTTATCGTGTAGTTATCACCTGTAACCACTCCATCAAACGCGCTAACAACATAATCAAACCCCTCTTCATTAAAAGTAATGTAAGCGCACGGCTTGATTGTTTCGGGCTTGGGGAAAAAACCGCCGCCTGTAGTATAACTGTATTTCACTTCCTCTTTTTCAATATGATAATTCGGGTGATTTTTTTCACATATCGAATTATTGCCTGCCGAGTTTTAAAAGAGGAATTTGCCATGGCAAAAGATGGTTTTTCCAAAGAACGAAAACCGCAATAATAACGCCGAAAATACTTAAACCGCATATAATTCCGCGTTTTAAACGCTGTCTTGACGTCGATTCGCAGCAAAACACGCAGAAATGGCTTATTTTATCTATTTTCTTTGAGCAATGAGCGCATTTCATATATTCATCTCCCGAATGTTATAACAAACTTTTCCTCCAGAAAAACCGGGTGATACGACAATTTAGCCTTGCGCAGTCCCTCCGAGCCGGTATCGTCCTCGCGGTTGATATACTTGTACCTGCCGCCCAGCAACTTTACGAACTCGCGGTTGACAGCCGTGTACGCGCCCTGATATTGGCGGAGCGCCTTTTCGACGTGGACTACAAAGCAGTCCTCCGACGACCTTTCGCCGAACGTGAACGCCTGTACCTCGCCGTTCACGCGGAGCACGCCGCCCGTGTAGCCGAGCTCGTCATAGTGCTTGAACGAACATTCCACGATACAAAGCTCCTCGCGCTTGCTTTCCTCGACCTCGGCGACCCCGCACTTGTCAAGGTTCTCCGCGCGCCAGCGTTCGTTCATCGCCCTGCACTCGGCAATATTATCGGCAGTGAGCGGCTCAAAGCTCCAGTCGTTCTCATAAAAGCGGTTGAGATGATTTCGCTTGCCGTGATACTTCTTTCCTGCGAGGTTCTCCAGATCCTCCGCAAGATATACGTAGTCGCAGATATCGCGGTCGAGCACGACTTTAGAGTCGGGATATATCCCGGTCAGCCTTTGCGTAACGTCCTTGTTTGCAGTGAGCCTGAGCGGAACTCCGCGCTCGCGTGTATATTCCGTCAAGAGTCCGACTGCGCGTTTGATATCTCCGCTGCCTGTGGGAAACGTAAACCGTATATCGTTCCCCTCACCCTGTTTGCAGAAGTAAAACCCCTCCGCAAAGCAGACCTCGACATTGTAGATATTCCGCCATACGAAATTGTTTCCGAACGTGTATTCGCAGCCGCGGAAGTTAGACTTTTCCAGAAGCTCTCGCGCCATTTCCCTGTCGGATATCTCTACTCTTTTAAATTCCAGTTCAGCCATTTCTTACCAAAGACCTCAACATATCACATATTTTTATGTAAACGTTCTCAATAGGAAGCGGCATACCTCCATCGGCACAGTCGATTATCTGCCAGCCGCAGATATCCGCTGTATACATCGCGCTCTTACGGCATTCCTCCAGAAAACGTATATTAGCTTCGTGAATGTCCTTTTTACCCTCGTCGCCGAGGTAACGGTTTTCAAGTAACCGCTGTGACACCTCTATCGGCATATCCAGATATATCACCATATCGGGCTCGGGCAGTCCGAGCTTGCCGTATTCAAAGTCCACAAGCCAGTTAAGAAATTGCTCATGCTTTTCGGGCGGTATTTTCGTAAGCTGATAAATTGCGTTGGACGTGGTGTAGCGCCCCGAAAGAATCACGCCGCCGTTCTCGTAAAAATCACGCCAGTCTGTCATGTAGCTGATATATCTGTCAAGCGCGTACATCGCAGATGCGGCATATGCGCCGTTGTAGCCGTCACAGGGGATATCCCCCTTGAGGTATTCGCTTATCAGCGCTCCGCTCGTTGACGAATAATTCGGAAAACTGACCGCGCGGCACTTGATGTCGTGATCCTTCAGAAAGCTCTCGGAAAGCTCCAGCTGAGTGGTTTTTCCACAGCCGTCCAAGCCCTCAAGTACAATAACTTTTCCTTTTCCCATAATTTACCTTCTTCCGATCATAATTATACACATATATATTGTACCACAAAATCGTAATTTAGTCAATATTTACGGAAAATTTTCCGCAAAATATCAAAAAACGCTCAAGGTTTTTACCCAAAGCGCTATGCAGCTATTCGCGGAAAAGCGAGTACGCTACTTCTGTACGGCGAAATCCGAGCCTGCGGTAGAATTCGAGCAGCGCGTCCTCGCAGATAACATATACGTCGCTGTCCGACAGCTCCGAGCAGACTGCGGATATCAGCCGCCGAGCATTGCCTTTTCCGCGCATTTCGGGTGTCGTCGCGACCTGCGACAGCAGCGCCTCGCCGTTGATATTGTGCTGTATCGCCAACACCGAGTCGTTCAGCGCACGGAACGCGGAAACTCCGTGACGTATCCTGTGCGACATATCGAGATACCAAGGCTCATATTCGATATCAAAGGCGGTTTTCAGTACCGTATAAACGTTATCAAGCGGCGGCTCCGTTTCGATATCGTATGGTACCGCATTACCTTCAAAACGCATTACATTTGCCCTTTGCGTACAGCACGGCAGCAGCGCGGCAAGCTCTTCTCCAGCGTTCTCAGAGCAGAATATCTCGGAAAATCCCGAAAACGTCAGGAACTCCGCAAGCTCCCCGCGGTCGCATTTTCCGTTTTCGGACAACACAAAACTGCCGTTCAGTCCGCCGAGAAACGCGCAACCCGCGCGGAATTCCCCGACGTAAAAGCAGCAGAAATCGTATTTCAGGCCATAAGAAACCAGAAGCGCGCGGATTTTCTGCGCTTCTATCCCGTATTTCGGGAGCTTGCTCATCTCTCCGCCGGTCAGAACCCGTCGTATCATAGCCCGCCGACAGCCGACAGCATATTCTCTGCAAGCGCCTTGACCGCCTCAAAATCGCTCATTTTGATAACACATGACGGCGAGTGCAGATATCTGCACGGCACGGATAGCGTACAGGTGCGCACCCCGCCCATGCTGACGTGGATAGCGCCGCTGTCGTTTCCGCCTGCGACAAGCGTCTTGGCCTGTACGGGAATACCGTTCGCCTTTGCCGTCTCGAACGCCAGCGAATACAGTCCGCGGTCGTACACGGTGCCCCTGTCCATATAAGATACCACCGCGCCATTTCCGAGCTCGCAGACGCGCTTTGCGCCCGACGTTCCCGCAATGTCGCAGGCTGTGGTGGTCTCGATAACTATTGCGATATCCGGATTTATCGTGAACGCCGCAGCCCCAGCGCCGCGCGTTCCGACCTCCTCCTGCACCGTGAACGCATACCACGCGTCATATTCGGGGTCGCCGTTTATCATATCCATCATGATAAGACAGCCTGCGCGGTCATCAATAGCTTTACCCTTAACAAAACCGTATCCGAATTCATAGAAATCCGCGTCAAAGTAGGCATAGCTTCCGCGGGGAGCGAGCTTTTCCGCTTCCTCGCGCGAGGAAGCTCCTATATCTATATACAGCTCGCCGAAATCGGGCATTTTTTTACGCTCCTCGGACGACTGCTGATGAATAGCTTTAGTCCCTACAACTCCGAGTTCACCGCTTTCCAACACCATTCCCCTACCGAGCGCGACGGCGGGATTTATGCCGCCCACCGCGTCAAAACAGAGAAATCCGTCCTCGTCAATATTGGTTATCATAAAGCCGACCTCGTCCATATGCGCAGCGAACATTATCTTGTGCTCAGGCGTTTTTCTGCCCTTTTTGAACGCGATAAGGCTACCGAGATTATCCGTAAAAACCTCGTCGGCGTGAATAAGTGACTTTATAAACTCACGAACTCGCCCCTCATCTCCCGAGGTGCCGTTCAGTTGACATATCTTGCGAAGTCTCTCAACCATTAGCGTCACCTCCCGCATACGCGGCAATAAGCCTTGCCGTCGCCGAAATATCGTTCAGATCGACCGTCTCAACCGAAGTGTGCATATAGCGTATCGGGAACGATAATGTACAGCACTTCGCGCCCTTTCCAACAACGCCGATAGCGTCCGCATTAGTACCCGTCGAAGCCGGCATTATTTCCTCTGTGAACGGGATATTTTCGCTTTTAGCAAGCTCCCGCAGAGCGTTGGACATTCCCTTGTCAAGACAAGCGGAAAAGCCAATCATCACGCCGCTGCCAAGCTTTGCGGTCTCTTTGGGATCGCTGTCGGGAGTTCTGCCGAACGACACGTCGACGATAAGCGCCTCGTCGGGTTGAATACGGAACGCCGCCTGTTTTGCGCCGCGCTCACCCGTTTCCTCCTGTGCCGAGAAGCAGACCGCCAGATTATACTTCAGCGGCTTGCCATTCAGCATATCCAGCGCCTCCAGAATAGCGCATACGCCGCTCCTGTCGTCAATTGCGGAGGCGGAAACGATACCACCGCAAAGCTCGCGGAAACGCGAATTTACGGTCACGCGGTCGCCGAGAGAAATGACTTCCTCCGCCTGCTCCTTGGTCATTCCAACATCAATGGAGATATCGCCTATTTCGGGTGTTTTGTTGTTTTGGGAAACGTGCGGCGGGAGCGTGGATACAACGCCCTTGACCGTTCGCTTTCCGTGAACGGTAACGGACTGCGCAAGATAAGTCTTTATATCGGGAGAACCGCAAGCACCTACGCTTAAAAAGCCATTATCATCAATATAGGTTACGATTAAGCCCACCCTGTCGATATGCGCGTCGAGCAGCAGCGTTTTAGCGTTAGGGACGTCGCATTTCACATAGCCCGAAACATTGCCGAAATCGTCAACGGTCACGTTTTGAGCATAGCACGACAAAAGCTCCGCTGCCTTTGCGGATGCGGAAAACTCGTCGCCCGAAACGCCGATCTCCTCCGTCAGCGCTTTCAAAGCCGCTTTAATATCCAAATCCGTTCACCTCCTATTTAAGAAAATTATTTCTGATATCGCCGAGGTTGAATTTATATCCTTTATAATTCATCGTCTCGAGCTTGTACATAACAATCTCGCGCGGAAAGCCGAGATTTGCCGCCAAAGCGTCTATGCTGCGGCAATAAGACAATTCCTCAATGAGCGTCTTATCTGAGATCAACACACACGCCGCAAACAAATTCGCCTCGCGCTCGGTCTTATCGCTGCTTAAAAACAGCGTATTCTCACGGATACCGCCTACGGAGAGTTCCCGATGCAGCATATCGTGACCCAGCTCATGAGCGCAGACCACCGCCGCGGTAACTCCGTCAAGCTCATCGTTGACAACAATATATCGGCTTCCGTTCTCGCAGATATAAAATCCCTTAAGCCCACCGAGAATGCGCCGCCATACCTTTGCGCCTGAGTTTTCGGCGGTCTCGAAAATGTTCCGTCCGCCGAATTCCTCAAGTACTTCCTCCGCTTTTTCAATAATGTGGCGCATTATTTTTTACCGTTTTTAAGAGAATCCTCGTAAATTTCGGTAAGACAGCGCATAAGGTTGGATTTATCCTCCTCGGAAAGGGAGTTTCCCGCGAGCAGTCCGCGCGACTGCACTAAAAACTTCATCGCTGCGGTCGGGTCGTTTCCGCGGTCGGTGATTCGCTTAATGAAATGTTCCTCAAGGGTAAGCTCCATATCTATGTTGTCGTCGGCTAGGAATTCGGGAGTTACGTCAAGTTCTTTCGCTATCCTCTCCAGAACGCTCTTTCTCGGTCTGCGGGTATCGCTCATATAGTAAGCGAACGCACGGTATGTAATACCGACACTTTCCGCGAAGTCAACTCTTCTGATGCGCTTTCTGTTGAGCAAGATATCCAGCTTTTCGTTCATTTTCATAGTTAAACCCTCCTAAAATATGCCCTTTTTTCCATTTTTCGGGCATTCATACTTATATTATAACAGTGAACACCGATTTTGTCAAGTACTCACGGAAAAATATTTATATTCATAATCGCGAATATTATTATTTTTATTGATTGTAATTTTGCTGATTTATGTAAAAATATTTAAAAAAATGAATATAATAGAATATTATTCGTTTTTGTGAATAATATGACTTGACAATTAAAAAAAATGGTGTATAATAACTATTGTAAATATTTTTTTTTTTTTTT
>CAJUMS010000016.1:0-33309 GCA_910587465.1 uncultured Oscillospiraceae bacterium | reverse complement strand
TTTTTATTATGGCACAGGAGATCAAAAAGGTTATTTTAGCATATTCGGGCGGACTTGATACGTCCATTATCATTCCATGGCTGAAAGAGACATACGGCGGCTGCGAGGTTATCTGCGTTGCGGGCAACGTGGGTCAGGACGCGGAGCTTGATGGGCTTGAGGAGAGAGCCAAGAAAACGGGCGCTTCCAAACTGTACATTGAGGATATTCAGGATGAATTTGTAAACGATTTCGTTTTCCCGACTTTGAAAGCGGGCGCAAAGTACGAAGGCTATCTGCTCGGTACTTCCTTTGCGCGCCCCCCTATCGCGAAGAGACTTGTCGAGATTGCGAAGAAGGAGAACGCCGACGCTATCTGCCATGGCTGCACAGGCAAGGGCAACGATCAGGTTCGCTTTGAGCTGACGATAAAGGCGCTCGCTCCCGAGTTGAAGATCATCGCGCCATGGAGAATTTGGGATATCAAATCGCGCGATCAGGAAATTGATTATGCGGAAGCTCACAACGTTCCGATCAAGATCAACCGCGAGACCAACTACTCCAAGGATATGAACCTCTGGCACCTTTCGCATGAGGGTCTCGATCTTGAAGATCCCGCTAACGAGCCGCAGTACAACAAACCCGGTTTCCTTGAACTTGGCGTATCTCCCGAACAGGCTCCCGACAAGCCCACCTACATCACTATTCACTTTGAAAAGGGTATCCCCACCGAGCTGAACGGCGAGAAGATGGACGGCGTTAAGCTCATCAAGACCATTAACAAGATCGGCGGCGAGAACGGTATAGGTCTGTTTGACGTAGTTGAAAACCGTCTGGTAGGCATGAAGTCGCGCGGAGTTTACGAGACCCCCGGCGGTACTATCCTCTACCACGCTCACGAGGTTCTGGAGACTATCTGCCTTGACAAGGAAACTCAACACTACAAGGCGGGTCTGGCTCAGAAGTATGCGGATATCGTATATAACGGTCAATGGTACACTCCCCTGCGTGAGGCAATGGACGCGTTCGTCGACAAGACGCAGGAGACCTGCACCGGCGATGTCAAGCTCAAACTCTATAAGGGTAACATAATCAACGCGGGCGTAACTTCTCCGTATACTCTGTACAGCGAGGACTTCGCTTCGTTCGGCGAGGATGACGTTTACGATCAGAAGGACAGCGCGGGCTTTATCAACCTGTTCGGTCTGCCTATCAAGGTCAAGGCTATGCTCGACGCGGAGAGAAACAAGTAATATTTTCGGACAAGTTTTTTCATTCAAAGCGGGAAACGGCTTTCCCGCTTTGATACGTTTTGGATATAACGGAGAATACTATGGATAACTTCGCTAAAGTGATCATCACACTGCTTGTCGCGCTTGCTGTGATCAATATCATCTATGATATTATACGAATGATACCGCTGATAAAGCGGCTTCGCGAGATAAAGCGCGTACAAAGCAACGCATATGTGATAAGCGTTGAGGGAGAAATTCTGGAATTATCCGATGAAAGACTGAACCGCTGGGATACCAAGTATAAGCTCAAAGTATACTATGAGGTAGGCTATGAAAAGTTTTACAAAGACATTGTTTTTATAAACAAACAGGCTGTGCGGGTCGGGCAGAAGATAACGCTGCTGTGCGATTCCGATGAGCCGGAAAACGCGATCGTTCAAGCGGGATATGAAAAGGATATGCTGAAAAGCTACATAGTAAATCTTATCATCGCCATAATATGCGTGATTATTTACTTTGGCGGATATATCTGGGAAGTACAGCTCGAACTTAATGACTGACGGAGGTTTTTTGATATGGCGATGATGTGGGCGGGAAGATTTTCCAAGGAGGTTGACAGCAAGGTAAATGCTTTCAACTCCTCAATAGCGTTCGACGCGAGAATGTACAAGCAGGACATAGCGGGCAGTATCGCTCACGCGACCATGCTCGGAGAACGGGGCATAATAAGTGTGAGCGATTCGCTGGAGCTTATCGGAGGCTTAAAGGAGATACTCGCGGATATTGAGAGCGGAAAGCTGGAATTTGACCCCAACGCCGAGGATATCCATATGTTTATCGAAGCGGAGCTTACAAAACGGCTCGGCGACGTGGGAAAGCGGCTGCATACCTCACGTTCGCGTAACGATCAGGTGGCGCTCGATATAAGGCTGTATCTGCGCGACGAGATAAAAGAGATAAAGGCGCTTATAAAGCAGCTTATAGAAACGCTCTGCAAGATCGCCGCCGAGCACTCCGAAACAATAATGCCCGGGTATACTCATCTGCAAAGGGCGCAGCCCATTACGTTCGGTCATCATCTGATGGCTTATGCGCAAATGCTGCTGCGTGATCTTGACAGGCTGAACGATACTGAGCGGCGTATGAACGTCTGCCCTCTCGGAAGCTGCGCACTTGCGGGAACGACCTACAATATCGACCGCGAACGCACCTCCTCCCTGCTTGGAATGAGCAATCCAATGGCCAACTCGCTGGACGGTGTTTCTGACCGCGATTTCTGCATTGAGCTTGCGAGCGCGCTTGCTATCTGTATGGTGCACTTGTCGCGTTTCTCCGAGGAAATCATTATGTGGTGCTCGTGGGAGTTCAAGTTTATTGAGCTTGACGACGCATTCTCTACGGGCTCGTCGATTATGCCGCAGAAGAAAAACCCCGACGTTACCGAGCTTATCCGCGGAAAGACCGCGCGCGTTATCGGCGACAATATGACTTTACTCACCATGATGAAAGGTCTGCCGCTTGCGTACAACAAGGATATGCAGGAGGACAAAGAGGCTATTTTCGACGCGGTGGACAATATCAAACTCTGTCTTGTAACGTTTATCCCCATGCTCGACACCATGCGCGTCATCAAGGAGAATATGCGCGCCGCGGCGGCTAAAGGTTTTATCAACGCTACCGACTGCGCGGACTATCTCGTCAAAAAGGGTATGCCGTTCCGCACCGCGTATAAAATTACGGGCGGACTTGTGGCTCTCTGTATTTCCAAGAACACCACGCTTGAGGAGCTGCCGCTTGAGGACTACAAGCAGCAGAGCGAGCTTTTCGAGAACGATGTTTACACGGCGATAAGCCTTGATACCTGCGTCAAAGAACGCAAGTCGTTCGGAGGTCCGTCGCCCGAGAGCGTTCTCGGTCAGGTCGAATTTGTTAAAAAGTATCTTGAAGGTTTGTAATATGGATAAATACGTATATATGTACGGAATGGTAATGTCGACCGAGGCTTTTTTACTTGATGGTGAATTTCCCAAAGCGGACGGATATGGCGAGATAAAAGAAAAATATCATCACGTAGGCGGAGAAACGGGAACCGCGGCGGCGGTACTGCTTTCACTAGGCTGTAATTTAAAGCTCGGCGGAAGCCATATAGGGAACGCTAACCGTGATATCATCCGCGGATATTTCTCCGATAAACATGCGGATATATCTGAACTTTTGGACGAGAATTTTGACGGTATAATCGACTACGTCATTATTGACAGGAACACGCGCACCTGTTTCGGCGAGTGGTCTAAGCACTTCGGACGCGAAAAGCCTTTTTACGAACCGCCATCGGAGGATTCGATAAAAAATGCCGAATGCTGCGGTATCGACCCGTTCTTTTACCCAGAGATTTCCTCGGAGCTTTGCTGTAAATACAACAAGCCCTACGCGACTATTGATTGCGCTTATGACAGCGACATTCATAAGCATTGCGCGATAAACGCGATATCACATCAGTATCTGGAGTGCACCTACCCCGACAAGAGCCTTGAGAAGCTTTTCACGCTGTACACCGACAATACCGACGGGCTTGTGATATTCACAATGGGTGAAAAAGAGCTGCTCTACGGACGGCGGGGACAGCCGCCCAAGCGGTTTAAGCCCTACTCTCTTGACATAACTTCAACATTGGGCGCGGGCGACAGCTTCAAGGCGGGAACGATCTACGCGCTGTATAATAGAATGAGCGACGACGATACGGTAAAATTCGCGAGCGCTGTTGCGGGGATCGCCTGTACAAAATTTCCGATCCCGCTCAAACCTCCGGTATTATCCGAGGTCAAGGCGCTTACAGAAACGAGGAATGACAAATGACTAAAATATATATTGACGGACAGGAAGGCACTACGGGGCTGAAAATTCTCGAGCGCTTTAAGGGCAGAAACGACATCGAGCTGCTCCGCATTGACGAGAACAAGCGCAAAGATAACGACGAGCGCAGACGCATGATAAACTCCTCCGACTTCACGTTTCTTTGTCTGCCCGACGCGGCGGCGCGCGAGGCAGTTGCAATGGCTGACGATAACGTCCGCATTATTGACGCTTCGACGGCGCACCGAACCAACCCCGATTGGGCATACGGTTTTCCCGAGTTAGGTAAGGATTTCCGCGAGAAGATCGTGAAAAGCAACCGCGTAGCCGTTCCGGGGTGCTATGCGAGCGGCTTTGCCTCAATGGTGTATCCGCTTGTAAAGCTCGGAATTATGCCCGCGGATTATCCCGTTTCGGCTCATGCGGTATCGGGTTACAGCGGCGCGGGCAAAAAGGCTATCGCGGTCTATGAGAGCGCCGACCGCCCCACGGACTTCGACAGTCCGCGTCAGTACGCGCTCACACAGCAGCACAAGCACCTTCCTGAAATGCAGAAAATATGCGGTCTGAAGTACGCTCCCTCGTTCAATCCGCTTATCTGCGACTTTTTCAGCGGAATGGTGGTTTCTCTGCCGCTGCATACTCGGTTATTGACGAAAAAGTACGGCGCGGACGATATCCGAAAGGCTCTGGCCGAATACTACGCGAATTCTTTCTTTGTAAAAGTAATGCCCGATGGCGAGCCCAAGGACGGCTTTATCGGCTCGAACAATTTGAGCGGAACAAACAATATGGAAATATTCGTTAACGGTAACGACGAACGGCTTATAATCTGCTCGAGATTGGATAACTTAGGAAAGGGCGCAAGCGGTGCAGCTGTTCAGTGTCTTAATATTATGATGGGCATTGACGAAAAAACGGGGCTGCTTTAATGACTCACGAGGAAATATTGAAACACTGCCTTGGAAAAAAGGGAACATATCAGGACTGCCCTTTCGGAGATGAAACAATTTGCGTCAAGGTCAAAAATCGAATATTTGCGCAGCTCTTTTTTCTTAAAGGCAAACCGATGTTCACTTTTAACGGCGATGCGCTGACCGGAGAGCTTTACCGCAAAATGTACCCCGATGATGTGAAAAGAGGGTATCACTGTCCTCCTGTTCAACAGCCGTATTTTAATACCGTTGATCTTAACGGCAGCGTACCCGACGAGGAAATACTGCGAATGATAGACAGCTCCTATGAATATGTGGTGAGCAAGCTTATGAAAAAGCTTCAAAAGGAATTGGAAAACGAATAATGAGAGGTTTTTAAAATGGTTAAATTTGAAAATTACGAGTTTGTGGACGGCGGCGTTTGTGCCGCGGAGGGCTTTACCGCGGGCGGAGTTATCGCGGGTATCAAGGCGGGCAACACCACAAAGCGCGATCTGGCTATGATATACTGTGCCGAGCGCTGTAAGACCGCCGCGCTGTTCACCTCGAACAAGGTAAAAGGCGCGCCTATTATCGTGTCCAAGGAGCACTTAAAAGACGGCTACGCTCAGGCTATTATCGTGAACAGCGGCAACGCGAACACCTGCAATCCCGACGGCATTGAGATCGCCGAGGAGATGTGCGAGCTTACCGCTCAGGCGCTCGATATTGACACTAACGACGTACTCGTAGGATCTACGGGCGTTATCGGTCAGAAGCTCGATATCAAGCCGATACGCATTATGATACCCACGCTTGCCAAGTCGCTCTCGATGAAGAACAGCGGCGACGCGGTGGAGGCGATAATGACGACCGATACGCGCAAAAAGGAGATAGCGGTCGAGTTCGAGCTTGACGGCAGAAAGTGCCACGTCGGCGGTATATCCAAGGGAAGCGGCATGATAAACCCGAATATGGCGACTATGCTCGCGTTTATCACAACAGACGTCGCTATCGCGGGTGAGCTTCTCGAAAAGGCGCTCCGCAAGGTGAATTATCTCACCTACAATATGGTGAGCGTCGACGGTGACACCTCTACCAACGACACGCTGATACTAATGTCCTCGGGGCTTGCGAAGAACAGCGAAATTATCTGCGAGGACAAGAACTACGAAATATTCGAAAACGCTCTGTACGCGGTTATGATGAACCTCGCACGTGAGACCGCGCGCGACGGCGAGGGGGCTACAAAGCTTATCGAGTGCATAGTAAACAGCGCTCCGAGCGAACAAGCGGCAAGAGCGGCGGCGAAATCGGTAATTTCGTCAAATCTTGTAAAGGCGGCGCTGTTCGCGGCTGACGCCAACTGGGGAAGAATTCTCTGTGCGCTGGGCTATGCGGATGCGGATTTCGATATTGAAAAGGTCTCCGTTGAGCTGGCAAGCGCAAAGGGAAAGCTCACGGTCTGCGCGGAGGGCGCGGGTATCGCATTCTCGGAGGAAACCGCTGCGGAAATTCTCTCCGAGGAGGAGGTCAAGATACTCGTAGATCTTCACGACGGTTTTTACAACGCCGTTGCTTGGGGCTGCGATCTAACGTTTGATTATGTTAAGATCAACGCGGAATATAGGACTTGATCGTTCAAAAAGCTAAAGAGGTACGGAAAAATGCGGATAGATTATGATGTAAGAGCAAACGTGATGATAGAGGCTCTGCCCTATCTTCAGAAATACAACAACAAGGTAGTCGTAGTGAAATACGGCGGCAACGCGATGACCAATGACAAACTCAAACACGCCGTTATGGAAGATATCGTTATGCTGTCGACGGTCGGTATCAAGGTCGTGCTGGTTCATGGCGGCGGTCCCGAGATAAACGATATGTTAAAGCGCATCGGCAAGGAGAGCAAGTTCGTAAATGGTCTGCGCTACACTGACGAGGAAACCGTCGATATCGTGCAGATGGTTCTCGCGGGCAAGGTAAACAAGGACTTGGTTTCCATGCTTGAGAGCCACGGAGGTACGGCAATAGGCTTGTGCGGTCTGGACGGAAATCTTATTGAGGCGGAACAGCTTGATCCAGATCTCGGCTATGTAGGCGAAATAAACGCTGTAAATCCCAAAATCATTCAGAACGCGCTTGACAACGGCTATATTCCCGTTATTTCCACGGTAGGGCGCGGCAAGGACGGCACGGTCTACAATATCAACGCGGACACCGCGGCTGCGCGTATCGCCGCCGAAATGGGAGCGCCGTCGCTGATCCTGCTGACGGATATAAAAGGATTGCTTGAGGACAAGGACGACGAAAACACTATTATCCGCACGGTCGGCGTGAGCGAGGTTCCATTCCTCAAAAAGCAGGGTATAATAACGGGCGGTATGATACCGAAAATAGACTGCTGTGTTGAAGCTGTCCGCCGCGGCGTTAAGCAGGCTAATATTATTGACGGACGTATTCCGCACTCCATTCTTATCGAGCTTTTGACCGACATAGGCGCGGGTACTATGATCATTGCGTGAGGTGATTGTAATGGGAACGATCGAACAATTCAACAAATATGTAATGCATTCCTACGGCAGATACGCCCTTGTTATGGACAAGGGCGAGGGTCGTTGCGCCGAAGATGAAGACGGCAAGGAATACATAGATTTCGGCTCGGGAATAGGCACGAATTCTCTCGGATACTGCAACGAGGATTGGGTGAATGCTGTCTGCGAACAGGCACACAAGCTCCAACATACCTCCAACTACTATTACACCAAGATTCAGGCGGATTTCGCCAAAGCGCTCTGCGAAACGGCGGGTTACAACGATATGTTTTTCGGCAACTCGGGCGCGGAGGCTAATGAATGCGCTATCAAGATTGCGAGAAAGTACAGCTTTGACAAGTACGGCAAAGGTAGGCACAACATCATCACGCTTTTGAACTCCTTTCACGGCAGAACGCTTTGTACGCTGTCCGCGACGGGTCAGGACGTTTTCCACAACTACTTCTTCCCTTTCGTGGAGGGATTTATCAACGTCGAGGCGAATAATATCGACGATCTCCGCGCAAAGCTCGACGATACCGTATGCGCGGTGATGTTCGAGTATATTCAGGGCGAGGGCGGAGTAATGCCGCTGGATAAGGAATTTGTCGACGAGATATTCAAGCTTTGCGCTGAAAAAGATGTGCTGACCATCGCTGACGAGGTTCAGACGGGCGTAGGCAGAACGGGTAAGTTCCTTGCGGGTGACAATTTCGGTCACAAGGCCGATCTTACAACGCTTGCTAAGGGGCTTGCGGGCGGCGTACCTATCGGCGTGTGTCTGTCGGGAGAAAAGTGCGCAAACGTGCTAACCCCGGGAACTCACGGCTCGACGTTCGGCGGAAATCCTATCTGCTGCGCGGGCGGTCTGGCGGTGCTGGAAAAGGTCAACTCCGATGGTTTTCTTGGAGAGGTCGCCAAAAAGGGCGAACATATCCGCGAGAAGCTTCTGCAAATTCCCGAAGTGAACAGCGTTTCGGGAATGGGCTTGATGATCGGTATCGAGCTGAAAACCAAATCCGCAGCGGACATTGTTAAAGCGGCTCTGGGAAAAGGCTTGCTGCTGCTTACCGCAAAAACAAAGGTTCGTCTGCTGCCGCCGCTTACTATTACCTATGAGGAGATCGACAAGGGACTGGCGATTTTGACGGAGCTGCTGAAATGAACAAATGGTACGACGAGGAATACGGCTTCACTATCGAGGTAATCGCCGTTTCCCACGACAATAAGACCGAGGGTCATTGTCGAAACGGCGATGAGGTTGGCGATATTTACAGCTGCACCTACGACTGTCCCGTAAACCAAAACGGGCGCGGTTTCTGTCAAAAAACGCTGCTGTATCTGTATCCTATGCTTGAGGCGGTACGCAGCGGCGGCGACCTGCGGAGGATAGGCGGCTTCTCACCTCTCGGGAACGTTTTTAACGATCCGCACGTTAAGGAGTTCGTTTGCCCCGACGGTGTGGTGACGTTCAGGCTCACCGCCGAAAAATTAAGCGGCGAGAATTTTCACATTGGCGGCTTTTATAAGGAATAGCAAGGAAAGAACCAAAATGACAACAAATAAAATTGAAAAAAACATTATATCGTGCGCTGTGATTGAAAGCTCCGAAAAGGTTATCACCGACCATTAGTCCGTTGTTGATTTGCTTATTAAGTGTAAAATACGATATCGACACGAAAAATATCGTTATTTCAAAGGAGCTTGTTACCGCCGTTTTATTCTAAGTACCGGTGTCGCGGGTGAGATCCTGCAAAAGTTTGTTAATTACGGCAGAGATATTTTCTTTGCCACTTCAAAAGAAGAACAATAGATATGCTGACAAAAAAACTGTATAGGAGGGCAATATGTCCGAGCTTACCGCAATGATGAACATAGGCAAGGAGATGGCGCGAAAACTGACCTCGGTCGGGATAGATACTCCCGAAAAGCTGATAGAGCTTGGCTCAATAAAAGCGTTCCGAAAGCTCAAGGAGGTGTATCCGAATGTGTGTCTTGTTCACCTGTATACGCTTGAGGGCGCGATTTGCAGCACCGAATACAACAGACTTTCCGAGGGCAAGAAAAAAGAGCTGAAAGCGTTCAGCGACTATTTGAAAGGAGCAGACAATGACTAAGGTGATAATGGTCTGTGGAAAGATATGCAGCGGAAAAAGCACATACGCCGAACAGCTGCGCAGGGAGAATAACGCAGTGTTGCTGTCGATAGACGAAATAATGCTCGCTATGTTCGGGCAGTATGTCGGCGAAATGCACGACGAATATGTTGCGCATACGGAGAAATATCTGTACGGGAAATCGTTGGAAATTGTTGGCAGCGGGATAAACATTGTTCTCGACTGGGGAGTGTGGACTAAAGCCGAACGCGCCGAAGCCCGGGAGTTCTACAAATCACGTGGCATTGACTACGAACTGCATTATATCGACGTATCGGACGAGGTATGGCGCGAACGTATCAACAAACGGAACAGCGCAATATCAAATGGCAGGCTTGACGCGTATTATATCGACGAAAACCTTGCCGCGAAATTCGGGGCGATATTCGAGCCACCCAACGATGAGGAGATCGACGTGCGGATATCTGTTAAGGAAGAAGAAAAATGAACATAAGAAAATTGACTATCGCCGACTACGACAAGGTTTATGCGCTCTGGCTGTCTTGTAAGGGAATGGGTCTGAATAATCTTGATGATTCGCGCAATGGCATAGAACGATTTCTTAAGCGAAATCCCGAAACCTGTTTTGTCGCTGAAAACAGTGGAGAGGTTATCGGCGTGATAATCGCGGGAAACGACGGACGGCGCGGATACATCTACCACATCGCCGTAAATCCCGAATACCGCAGAAAAGGCATTGCAAAGGCGCTTGTAAACTCCGCTCTTAAAGCTCTGCGCGATCTCGGAATAAACAAAACCGCACTTGTGGTTTTTGAACGCAATGCCGACGGAAACGCGTTCTGGGAGAGCATAGGCTTTACCTCCCGCGATGATTTGGTTTACAGAAACAAGGCGTTAACGGAAATAATTAGGATAGACACATAATTTCCGTTTATATAAACACACTGAAAGGAAAAAATGATATGAAGCATTTATTGAAGCTGCTTGATCTCAGCACCGAAGAGATCATAGACATTCTGAACCTTGCCGATCAACTCAAATATGAGCAGAAGCATGGTATCACTCACCACCATTTAAAGGGCATGACGCTCGGAATGATCTTCCAGAAGGCATCCACGAGAACTCGCGTTTCGTTTGAAACGGGTATGTATCAGCTTGGCGGTCACGCGCTTTTTCTGTCGTCCAAGGAACTGCAAATCGGACGCGGCGAGCCAGTTCAGGATACCGCGCGCGTTCTGTCGCGCTACCTTAACGGCATTATGATCCGCACTTTCGAGCAATCCGAGGTCGAGAATCTCGCCGAATACGGCAGTATCCCGATAATCAACGGTCTTACCGATTTCTGTCACCCTTGTCAGGTCTTGGCTGATTTGCAGACTATCCGCGAGTACAAGAACAAGCTCGACGGTCTGAAATTCTGCTACATCGGCGACGGCAACAATATGGCGAACTCGCTTACCGTTGGCTGCCTAAAGGTCGGCATGAGCGTTTCTCTCGCCTGTCCCGAAGGCTATCATCCCGATCCGCAGATACTTGAATTCGCAAAGGTTTACGACAACTTTAAGCTAGTTGCCGATCCCAAGGAGGCTGCTGCCGACGCGGATGTTCTTTACACCGACGTGTGGGCGTCCATGGGTCAGGAGGGCGAAGCCGAAAAGCGCAAGCTTGCGTTCAAGGGCTACCAGATCAACGACGACGTGATGAGCGTTGCCAAGCCCGACGCTATGGTGCTGCACTGCCTGCCTGCTCACCGCGAGGAGGAGATCACCGCCAAGGTATTCGAGCAGCACGCCGCCGATATCTTCGACGAAGCGGAGAACCGTCTGCACGCGCAGAAAGCGGTAATGGTACGCCTGATGGCTCCCGAAAAATAAGTTACGGCTTAATAATAAAACCCGACCGCGGAGAACGTGGTCGGGTCGATTTATTTTTGCCCGTAGTAGGCATTTTCACCGTGCTTGCGGAGATAGTGCCTGTCAAGGAGTTCTTTCTGCATGGGGCGTATCTGCGGATTTATGCTCATGGTATGGTAGTTCATAAACGCCACCTCCTCCAGTACAACCGCATTGTGAACCGCCTCCGCGGCGGTCTTTCCCCATGTGAACGGACCGTGGCTCTTGACAAGCACCGCGGGAATAGTCAGCGGGTCAATGCCATTGAATGCCTCAATTATCACCGTGCCTGTTTCCTTTTCATATTTACCGTTGATCTCGTCTGGGTTCATCGCTCTTGTACACGGTATCTCGCCGTAGAAGTAGTCGGCGTGGGTAGTGCCGAGGGGTTCAATTCCTATGCCCGCCTGCGCGAACGACGTCGCCCATCGACTGTGCGTGTGGACGATACCACCCACGTTCTCAAATGCCCTGTACAGCGCGAGATGTGTCGGCGTATCACTCGACGGTTTGTAACGACCTTCGACAACTTCGCCCGTTTCCAAACTCACCGCGACCATATCCTCGGCGGTCATTTCCTCGTATTCCACACCCGACGGCTTTATTATCATAATGCCGCTCCCCCTGTCAACAGCGGAAACGTTGCCCCATGTAAACGTTACCAATCCGTATTTAGGGAGCAAGAGATTAGCTTGAAGTACTTCTTTTTTTAGTTTTTCCAACATTTTACATATCCCCCGTTTCGGCAGTGTTAAACAACTCGTCATTTGTCATAACGTCGTTTTCATATTTGTAATACCTATTGTTCCGCTCAAAATAAAGAGCAGTTCCGTTGAGTGACGTACCGTACGGATACATCCCCGGAAAACGTTTCGCAATATTCTCTGCGATCCTTATATCACCGAAAAACAAATTGTGAAGTCGTTTACACCGTTACAGCCATAACACAGCATATCGTTTTTCGGAAATTATCCTATTGAACATATTCGCAACAGTGTGCATTCCCTTTCGCCCACACCACTCTATATCGCGCTTGTAAAGCTGTTGTCCCATTTCCGAGATTATCATTTCATCGCAGTCCAAAGTAACACGCACGGTATGTAATCCGTTACATATCATAACAAACGCGCGGGAATGTCCGTCGGTAAGCGTGAACCGCCCATTTCCAAAATCATACACCGGAAGCGGCTCATACTCGCCGGCCCTTGCGGTATCAAACCACCGACTAACACCCTCCAATTTTTCTTTGCAAAGACACAATTGACTTATTCCAAGCTCGGATAAACCAATAGTAAAAATCTGTCTTTTCATTTCCCCAGACATCTCTCTGCGTCAAGACCGCCAAGATATCGTATCATATATTCCTCAAAGCCGCGCGTTCCCTTTTCGTTCGGGAGCACCGTTCGCTTGCCCATATCCGAGAACACCGACGCTTCAAGCCACTCCGCAAGGGACCTTCCACCGCTGTTGACGGAATACGCCGCCAACAGCGCCATTCCCCAAGCGCCGCCCTCGCCCGCCGTTTTCATTACCGAAACGGGAGTATTGAGCGCGTCGGCGAGGAGCTGTTGGGCAACGCCTTCGACCTTGAACAATCCTCCGTGTCCAGTGAATGTATCAGCGGTGACGTTCTCTCGCTTGAACAGTATGTCCATTCCGCAGCTTAACGCCGCGAACGCCGAATACAGCTCGGCGCGCATAAAGTTCGCAAGGGTCATCTTGCTGTCGGGAGTGCGGAAGTACATGGGTCTTCCGTCGTCAACACCTATAACGGGCTCGCCTGAAAGGCAGTTGTACGCTGTCACACCGCCGCAGCCGCTGTCGCCGCCAAGCGCTTTTTTATACAGCTTTTCGTACAGCTCCGACTTGTCGGAGGCGATACCGAACAACTCCGCGAACTCACCGAAAATGCCGACCCAAGCGTCAAGCTCCGAGCAACAGTTGTTGCAGTGAACCATCGCGACGGGAGCGCCGTCGGGAGTTGTCACAACGTCTATCTCGGGATAAACGCGCGACAGCAGCTTTTCAAGCACGAGCATTGAAAATATCGACGTTCCCGCGGATATATTGCCCGTTTTTGGCAGCACGGCGTTGGTCGCGGTCATTCCCGTACCCGCGTCGCCCTCGGGCGGACAGAACGGTATACCCGATTTAAGATCTCCGTCGGGGTCAAGGAACAGCGCGCCCTGTTCGGTAAGCTCCCCGCACCGCCCCCCCGCCGTCATAACGCTCGGAAGAACGTCCGCGGTCTTGAACGCTATACCCTTTTCGTTTAATATCTTGTCAAGCTTGGCGAGCATTGCAGTGTCGTAACAGCCGCCGCTTATCGGGAACATTCCCGAAGCCTCGCCGATACCGACCGAACGTTCACCTGTCAAAATATAATGAACATACCCCGCTAAGGTGGTTATGTGAGCGATATCCGCAATATGCGGCTCGTTGTCGAGTATCGCCTGATAGAGGTGCGCAATGCTCCATCTCTGCGGAATGTTGAATCCAAACAGCTCTGTAAGCTCCCGCGCCGCCTTTTCGGTTGTTGTATTTCGCCACGTTCTGAACGGCACAAGCAGGTTATCATTCTTGTCGAACGGCATATAGCCGTGCATCATAGCCGAAATACCGACAGCGCCGATATTCGCAAGCGTCACATCATAGCGCTCACTTACATCGTTTTTTAGGTCGGCATAGCAGGCTTGCAGTCCACTGTGGATATCTTCGGACGAATACGTCCAATAGCCGTTTTCGAGGCGGTTCTCCCAAACGTGAGAGCCGCCCGCGACAGGCGTGTAAGTGTCGTCGATAAGCGATGCTTTTATACGCGTAGAGCCGAGCTCAATACCGAGGAACACCTTACCCTGCGCAATTTTATCCTGTATTGTCATCTGCTCCCCCGTCACTTTTCAAACTTGAACGACTTGAAGTCAAAGTCACTGCCCGGCAGGAAAGTAAACGATACTTCGCATTTGCCCTTGATGCCGCTAAGCTCAAACCGCCGCTCGGTATACTCCTCCGCGCCCGCGAACTCGCAAAGCACGCGAGTTTCGGTGTCGCCCTTGAATACGAGGTGGATACTGTTCACGGGAAGCTTGGACTTGCCAGTTATGATCACCGCAGACGGAGTGCGCTCGCTGAAATCAAACGTACCAAATTCAAGCACTACGTTGTTTCCGATACCCGTTACGTCGTCCGTGTTCCGCGTGAATTTGTCGCCGTAAATGCTGTCGCAGTCAGCCGAGCATATCTCGGAGAACTCCTTGTCGGACTTTTCAAAGCTGAAACCCTGTACGTGATAGCCGTCGCCCGAGCGCATTACAAGCGTGTGTATGCCCTTGAGCTTTTTCGTCAGCTTGAAAGTGTTCGGGATATAGGTCAGCCATTGAGGCTGCTCGAAATAGGTGAACTCGCCGATTAGCTCTCCGCCCTCGTTGGGTATTCCGTCGTAAAAGCTTATTTTTACGGGCGTGGAGCAGTTTGCGTATATCGGAACGGTAACGGTGTCGCTGCCGATATTGCCAAAGTCGACGTTCTCAAATCCGAACCAGCTGTCCTCAAACGCGAACGCCGCGCCGCGCTCGATACCGTTGCCCGCGTTGCCGCTCTGAACCGTGAACAGTCCGCCGATAACAAAATCATACGGGTTGAAGAACGCCGAGCCGAGCCCCTCGCCTTTAAGCGCGAGCGGCGTAACTATGTGATATTTGTCCGTGCCGTTCTTGCAGAGTGCGCGCAGGTAAAATTCGCCGTCGCCGTTGCATTTTACGGTAACAATGCCGTTCTCGACCGATACTATCTCCGCGAGATTGGATGGTATTCCGAGAACTGTGGTTATCCTGTACTCGATATCGTTAGCATAGGAAGCGTTAGCGGGAAAAACCTCGGTCTTGAACGCGATTGTTTTCCTGTCGGGCGTGAATGTGCGGCTATCGCTCGTGAACGAAATTTTTCTTACGGGAATATCGTGCTCCTCATCGGGGCAGTCCGCGGCGGTGTGCACGTTCTCGGTCAGCGCGGATATTCCCTCGCGAACCTCGGCGGCGACCGCGTTCAGCGTTATCTCGCTGTCGGGCAGAGACGGCGAACTTACCTTGACTCGTATTTCGCCCGCCTCTGTCTTTGCGGCGATCATTGCGAGCAGCTTGCCCGAAAACAGTCTGCGCGACGTTCCCTTGTACTGCTCGTAGTCGGTGGAGTCACCGTTGTCGAGTCCCACTAAACGTCCAGCGCCCTCAACGCTTACGAATACACGGTTGTTGGCGTTCGCGACGAACACCCCGTTCTTATCGAATGCGGAAATATCTACGAATATCATATCCTCGCCGTTCGCTTTAAGCTCGGTCTTGTCCGGAGTGAGCTGTATCCGCGCAGTATCACCGAACGAACGGCACACGTCGCGCGCTACCTCGCCGCCCTGCTCATCATAAGCGACCGCAACCAAGTCGCCCTCCGCGTACTCAATAACGGCGTCAAGAGTGAGCTCCTTACCGCGCATATGGTCAATCTTCCTGTCGGCAATAAGCTGACCGTTGAAATAGAGCGCCGCCCAAGGAGCGTTTGTCGTCACGCGCACATCGATCTTCTGACCGTCAATGAAGTCCCAATACGGGAAAATATGCACAAACGGAGCGGTTTTGAAATCCGTCCACTCCGCGCGGAAGATGTACGCGCCGTCTTTCGGGAAGCCGGCGGTGTCGTACTGTCCGAAGTAGCTGTTTTTGGTGGAATACGGTGTCGGTTCGCCGATGTAGTCAAATCCCGTCCAGATGAACTGTCCTGCACTGAATTCGGCGTCGCGGTCGGCGGTTATACAATATTCAACATTTTTCGCGCCCCATCCCGTCGTGCAGTTGCCAAGCGCGGAGCATTGCTCGTCGTCGTCCGCGAGAACGGACTGCGACAGCGGAAAATGATATATTCCCCGGCTGTGAAGTACCGAAGCGGTCTCACTGCCGTAAATGCACCAATCGGGGTATGCCTTGTGATGCTCGTTGTACAGGCGCTCCGCGTAGTTATAGCCCGCGATTTTGAGGATATCCGCACACTTCTGCGCGTTCTCGCCTTGCATATAGTTCGAGCCGATAGTTACATAGCCGTTTGAGCGGTAATCATGCTCGCGTACCAGACCCGCAAGCAGCGAAGTGACCTCCTGTCCGCGGTCATCGGCGTGGGTATCGTAAATTTCGTTGCCTATACTCCAGCCGATAAGGCACGGGTGATTTCGATCGCGGCGTACCCACGAGGCTACGTCCGTGCTCACCCACTCGGGGAAAAATCCCGCATAGTCGTAGTCGGTCTTATGACGCTCCCACATATCAAAGCCCTCGGAAAGCACCAGAAAACCCATTTCATCCGCAAGCTCCATAAGCTCGACAGCGGGCATATTATGGCTTGTACGTATCGCGTTTACGCCCATTTCACGCAGTGTGGTCAGCTTTCTCGCAAGCGCCGTGCGATTCATAGCCGCACCGAGCGCGCCGAGGTCGTGATGCTCGCAGCAGCCGTATAGCTTGACGTGTCTGTCGTTCAGGAAAAAGCCCATGTCAGTCGTAAATTCAACGGTACGGAAACCGAATTTGATCTCCTCGCGGTCAACGACCTCACCGCCGCGAATAACCTCGCAAATGCAGGTGTAGAGCTTAGGCGCGCTGATATCCCAAAGCACGGGGTCTTTCACCTTGATAACGTCGGTATTGACCGAATACGAACAGCCGTTCCTGCGGACAAGCTCGGGAATTCGGCCCTTGTCAAACGCGCAGCACGGTGAGGTCTTTTCCGCGAGCACCTTATCTCCGTCCATTATTGCGCGGCGAACCGACAGCTCCGCGACAGAAACGCCCTCGGGACGCTCCACCTCGGCTGTCACCGTCACAGCGCCATCCTCGGTGCTTATATAGATACCATCGTTCACGAGATGACATTCATTATATTGCTTAAGCCACACATTGCGGTATATTCCTGCGCCGGAGTACCAGCGTGTGTTCGGACAGCGGTAGTCGACGCGTACTGCTATCAGGTTTTCGCCGTCGTTCAGATAATCGGTAATGTCGAACTCAAACGTGGAGTATCCGTACTTCCACTCTCCGACAAGCTGACCGTTCACATAGACCTTACTGTCCATATAAACGCCCTCGAACCGCAGAGCAGTGCGCCCGTTCTTTTGCATTTTCAATATTCTCCTGTACCAGCCCGTAGAGGTCTCGTACAGATCCTTTGTATTGTAGATAAGCCAGTCGTGCGGAATATCCACCATTGCCCACTTTAAATTATCCGAATATTCGGTATCTATCGGATTTTTTGAAAACTCCCAATTATCGCATAACAACGTCATCTTGCTCATAGCTTTTCCCTTTCGTTAACGAAATTTTAAGAAACCGGTAATCTTTTCAGAATCGCCTTACTATATTTTACAATATTTATTTGGAAAATGCAATATAAAAACAAAATAAAAAAGCCCAACAGATGATACTATCGGACTTTTTTTTGATATTAAACTACATTAAACCAACATATTCAGCAAATGTCCCATATTCTGCTGCATATCCACCAAGCCGACATTGAAGCGCTCATCGGTGTGCTCCTGCGGCTTGTCACGCGTGACGGTCGTCGTCTCGCCGCCCGCAACGTAGGTATCGCCGCACTCGGGGCAGATACCGTGCTTTATAACGACGCTCTGATATACGACATCCTTACCCTCGCGGTCCGCCTTAGCCTGATTACGGTTAACGTGCTCGTACTCGTGACCGCGTACGGCAGCCTCCGCGCCGCCCTTGCCGATCTTCGCCGCAGACTTGAACGAAACGCCCGGGTCGTCCGACTCGTCCTGATACTTGCGGTTCTTACAGGTCTCGCACTCGCCGTTATCCTCCTTCGCCCTCATCTTATCAAGGCGTTTTTGCAGATTGTCGATACGGTTTTCGAGCTTGTTTATCTTATTATCGAGAAGCTCCGACTTGCTTTGCCCGTTTTCCTTTTGATACTTGTCGCGCTCTTGCTCGAGACGGCTTATCGTGTCTCTTAGATTGCTTTCCGAGCCTATCTCCCTGCCCGTTCCCGAGGATACCGAATAATTAAACCCTCCCGAATTGCTGAAGCCTATCGCCGACGCTGCCATAATATCACCTCACATAATTTCGCGGAAATTATTCTTCTTATTATTATAGCACACATTTCGCAGATTGTCAACAGCTTCACGCATTTTCTCCGAAAATTATCCCCAGCATCCGCTCGGGGTTGTCGAGAAATTGTTTGGTTATCTGATAATGCTCGGTCTGCTTGTAGCCGACCGAGCATATGCCATCTTCGGAAAACCGCAGTATCTCCGCGTTCGGGTACGCCATAAGTATCGGCGAATGGGTAGCTATGATAAACTGCGAGTTATTCTCAGCCAAACCCTTGATTAGTCCAAGCATGGTAAGCTGCCGCGTGGGAGAAAGCGCCGCCTCGGGCTCGTCGAGAATATACAGCCCATTTCCGAAAAAGCGGTTCCGAACAGTCGCGATAAAGCTCTCTCCATGAGAGCGCGTGTGAAGCGAACCGCCATAGCCTCCCGATATCAACGGTGTGTCGCACGGTATCTCGTCCAGATTATCAATGTAAGTCGCGGAGTTGTACAGGCTCTCCGCGCGGAGGAAAAAACCGTCCTTATGTCGTATAATTCCTCGCGAGAGCGTTATGTAATCGTACAGCTCGGAGTGTGTGTCGCGCGTGGAAAAGCTGAAATTCCTCGAGCCGCCCTCCGCGTTAAAGCCTGCCGCAAGCGCTATCGCCTCAAGGAGCGTGGACTTCCCCGTTCCATTTTCGCCGACGAAGAACGTCACTCCCGAGTTAAATACCAGCTCACCGCGCTCCACGATCCATTCAACTGCGGGAATATCGTTGAGGTAGCTCTTTTCGGGCAATTTACCATGAAATTTCACGCTTTCAATGTACTTCATGATTTTCTGCTCCTAGACATGACCGCGCCTGTCGCGAGGAATATCACGAACACCGCGATATTCACGCAGACGATACTCGCGCCGCACGGAGTGTCCGCAATATACGAAATGAACATTCCGATAACGAACGTAGTCACCGAAATAACCGCCGAGCATATCGTTACCGATTTAAAGCTCCTGAACACCCTCATTGAGCAGAGCGCAGGAAATATTATCAGGCTTGATATCAGCATACTGCCCATAAGCCGCATTCCGATAACGATCGTTACCGCCGTAAGCAGCGCTATCAGCATATTGTAAAGGTTCGCGTTTGTGCCCGTCGCCTTGGCAAAGCTCTCGTCGAACGTTATGGCGAAAATCTTCGTGTAAAAGAATATGAACATCATCAGCACTGCAAGCGCGAGTATAACGCTCGTGACAACGTCGCCGCTGCTGACCGAGATTATGCTGCCAAACAGATAGCTGTTTATGTCTACATTCATTCCGCTTGACATTGAGACCGCCATAACTCCTATCGCAAGCGCGCTTGTGGAGATAAGCGCTATCGCCGCGTCACCCTTTATTTTCCCGTTCGAGGATAATCTCAAAAGCAGGAATGCCGCCAGTATCACTACGGGGATAGCGACAGCCATAGGCGCTAAGTTCATTACCGTCGCCACGGCGAGCGCACCGAAGCCGACATGAGAAAGCCCGTCGCCGATCATCGAATAGCGCTTTAGCACAAGGCTTACCCCGAGCAGCGCAGCGCAGAGCGACACCAGAACGCCCACTATCAGCGCCCTAACAAGCACTGGCGCGGAGAACATCTCAACAATTATCTCACCCACGTACAGCACCGCCTTTCATAAACGCCGCAGCATCGCTCGCCACAAACTCGTGAAGACTGCCGAAAAACCAGTTATCCTCGGTCATGCAGAGAATATGGCTCGCGTATTTCAGCGCCGCCGTCATATCGTGCGTTACCATAATCACAGTTACGCCAGTTTTGTTAATGCGAGAAATAAACTCGTACAGCTCCGCAGTCACCATTGGGTCAAGCCCCGACACGGGCTCGTCGAGCAGCAGGAGCTTTTTGGTAGCGCAGAGCGCCCTTGCAAGGAGTACGCGCTGCTGTTGACCGCCCGATAATTCGCGGTAGCTGCGCTTTTTCAGATCGGTGATACCCAAGCGCTCCATATTCTCGGCGGCAATTTTTCGCTCCCTCGACGAGTAGAACGGGCGTATCCCGCGCGAATTCAGACAGCCCGAGATGACTACCTCGGACACGCTCGCAGGGAAATCGCGCTGGGCATTGGTCTGCTGAGGCAGATAGCCGATCTCGCGTTGAAGCAAGCCGTCGCCGAACGTTATCGAGCCGTCCACGGGCTTTTTCAGCGACAGCAGCGCCTTGACGAGAGTGCTCTTTCCAGAGCCGTTCTCGCCGACAATGCAAAGGTAGTCGCCAGAATTCACCTCAAAGCTCAAATCTTTGATGACCGTCATATTTTCGTATGACAGTGTTAAATTTTCGGTTTTTATAAGCGCCATTTCATTGATCCAATCTGTATAAAAAACTCTCGTAGTCCTTGACGTAATAACGAATATTCGTCCGTCCTTTTTTGATCACCGTGTGACCCTCCGTCTCGAGCAGCTTTTTCTGCTCCTCAACGCCGCCCGGGTATTTCGGGTTCAACTCGCCGTTTGCTTTGAGCGTTCTCCAGTACGGGGTCTTGTCGTCAGAGCGCTGAAAGCTTGCCCATGCCGCAATCGAGCAGAATATCCCCGCCGTTATCGGGTCGGTAAAGTCAGCGTCGTTCTGCGCGGCAAAGTATTCGCGGATATCTCCGACGGTTATCACCTTGCCCTCGGGAACGCGTCGCATTACCGCGTCATAGTCGAGCGGCGGCGCAAAATACATTCTCCTGCCCCCGTACTTCTCGATACTTTTTTCGTCCGTGATTTCCACGATCTTCGGCATATCCTTGCCATCTCGCAGCATTGCGTTGAAGTCCTTTTTATTTTCGTTTGCCATAATTCAACACCTCCGCGCTTATTATATCGCATTACGATACCAAATGCAATGAGACGGTTTTATTTTTTATAAAATTCCGCAAAGAAAAACAAAGGCAAATCATTATTTTTGGTTACACCGTCATAAGAAACAGGCTCGCAGACTTCTTTCAAGGTTAAGCCGTGTTTCGCGGCAGAATTAAGGTAAAATGACAGCGGGCGGTGAAAATGCGCCGTTCCCCAGAATTCATTTGTCAACCTGTAACTGCTTATATAACGCTCCATTGCCTTTGCGTAACGATAACCTTTTTCATCCTTCAACCATTTGCAGTCATAAAAACACGGGTGAACTATTCCGAAATAAAAAACGCCGTTTTCTTTGAGAACCCTCGCACACTCCGAAATAACACGCTCCGTGTTTTCAATATCCATAAGCACCTGATTTGAAAATACGATATCAAAGCATCCGTCAGCAAACGGCAGCGACTTTTCAATATTCGCGAGGGTAAAATCCAAGTTTGGATATCTTTCCCGCGCTATCGCTATCATCTTTTCCGAGCCGTCAACACCGACTGCGTCCGCACCGCTACGTGTGAAAAAGTCTGTATACCAACCGTAGCCGCAGCCTAAATCAAGCACGCGCTCACCATTCAGCCTCCGAAAACGTTCCTCAATAACCGACTTATTGCTGTCGGCAAATTCAGACCTTTCCTGATCTTCGGAAAATGCTGCGGCGGCATTGTCCCATTGCTGTATAACGTCCTGCATTTTAACCTCCGATCTTATGCGAATTGTAAAACTCCTTAAGCTCCGCCTTGCGCTCGGCGGGGATATCGGTTTTCTTAATGCCGCGTATAGCTCCCTCCAGCGCCAGCAATCGGTGAATACACGCGCTGCTGTCTATCGAATGAATTTTCAGCCACGCGTTTTCCGCACCCGTCCGAGCTAACTGCTCCGCGGTCTCTATACCGACGGCGTTCAACTGCTTCTCGACTACCTTTCCTATATTCGGTAAATATGCTAATTGTCCCATGATTATCCTCCGTTCGTCAACACGCTTTGCAGCATTTTATAATTCCGTTCCATAAGTGAGACATAGCTCTCCCCTGCTGCGAAATCGTCCGCCGTGATGTTGTGGCAGGTGTGAAATTCCGAAACTGACATCCCGTTTTCGTCCGCGAGAGTTTCCGCGAGCTTGCGGTTGGACAGCTCGATACAGAACACAGTCGACACAGTATCGCTCTCGGAGAGCTTTTCGGTCAGGAACGCGACTATCTGTGCGGACGGCTCGGTCTCGCTGCCGCACCCCGGAAAAGCCGCGCGGTATTTCAGCCCGTATTCGCGGAAAAAGTACAGCAGCGGAAATCTGTCGCCGAAAATGAAATAACGCTCCTCGCCCGACAACAGCTCTGTAAATTTTTCATTTAAGGTGTTTATTTCATCAATATACTCCCCCGCTGCGTTCTCGTAAAGTGACTTGTTATCGGGAGCGAGCATAACGGCGGTGTTTAGTATATTCTCAACTATCAGCGCGGCATTTTTCGGTGAAGTCCAGATGTGCTCGTCGTATTCCCAATCCTCGTCATGGTTATGTTCATCGTGGTCTGCTCCTGCAATTCCCTCATGATCCTCGGCAATAGCCTCCACCGCGTCCATCATCCGCAGAGCGTTCACCCTGTCAGCGGATTTGAGAATATTCTCCACCCAAGCGTCCGACTCGCCGCCGTTGTAAATAAACAGGTCGCAGCTGTCTATCTTAACGATATCACGCGCGGACGGGTCATAGGAATGGCTCTCAGTGCCAGGCTTCAGCAAAAGGGTAATGTCCGCCGTATCGCCAAATATACGTCGCGCGAAGTCGTATGCGGGAAATATGGTCGTCACTATCCGCAGTTTGCCGTCGGACGGCTTCTCGGAGGATAACGAACAGCCGCCAAGCAGCATTATGGCTGCCATAACGGGTATTATCAAACGTTTAAGCATTGTCCGTCTCCTTATCAAAATTTATTCCAGCGCAGTCGCCGCACAAGCCGTAAATGACTGTCTTGCCTATATCGACAACAAAGTCGTGACTGCTCTCGATATGCCGCTTCATATCCGCCATAAACCCACAGTCCATATGAATAAGCCTGCCGCATTTTTCACACTTAAGGTGAAAATGCTTTTCGCATTGCTCCGATTCGTTGAGCTGGTAGCATGACGCGTCTCCGTCAGTGAAGCGCTTCAACACCCCCTGCGTAGCGAGCTTGGAGAGCGTTCTGTAAACGGTCGCCTCGCCCGAAGTAATCTCGCCGCTCTTGATTATCTCCTTTGCGGTGTAGCATTTTCCGCGGTGCTGATTAAAAAACTCGACTATCTCGTCACGCTGCTTGGTTTTATAGACGTTGTCGCTCAAGATATGCTCCCCCTCTCACAATTTGATATTGACTATCATTTTCAAATTATATCATAAATTTTAAAAAAAATCAATAGTTTTTATTGACTTTTCTGAAAAAAAGTTGTATAATGGAATTGTAAATATTGGGCATTTTGCCCAAACTATAAATTATTTTACGGAGGAAACTAAAATGGCTGAAATTCTCATCGAAACGTCGGCAAGACACGTACACGTTACAAAGGAGACCCTTGAGGTGCTTTTTGGAAAGGGCGCGGAGCTTACCAAGAAAAAGGATCTTTCTCAGCCCGGTCAGTACGCGAGCGAGCAGAGAGTAACCGTTGTAGGTCCAAAGAAGGAGCTTGCGAACGTTTCTATTCTCGGTCCGTGCCGCAATGCCGATCAGGTAGAGCTGTCGGCTACCGACGCACGTTCTATCGGTCTTGATATCGCTATCCGCGAGAGCGGTGATATCGCTGGAACTCCAGGCTGCACACTTAAAGGACCTGAGGGCGAGGTAATTATCAAGGAGGGCGTTATAGTAGCTAAGCGCCATATCCACCTTACTCCCGAGACCGCAGACAAGCTCGGCGTAAAAAATAAGGACATCGTATGGGTAAAGTGCAATTCTAACGGCAGAACAGCAGTTCTCGGCGATGTAGTAGTACGCGTAAGCGAGAGCTTTGCCGACGCTATGCATATTGATACCGACGAGTCCAACGCTATCAGCGCAACTCCCGGGCTTATGGGCGAGATCGTTAAGGAGCTGTGATGGGATTATTTTCCAAATTTGAGCAGCATCATAAAAAAGATCCTATGCAGCGCGTTCTCGAGAGCCTGCATGGATGTCTTGAAACTAAGGACGAGATAAAGGACGGAAAGATATTCTGTCCCGAATGGAACATCACGATAACGCCCGAGATCGATCAGCTTGAACAGCAAATGGCGGTTCTGAACTTCTACATCTCCGCTCCCGATTGGGAAGAACCGCTGTTTGAATGCTGCGCGGGAATGGGCAAGGATACCGACACCGCTATCGGAATGGCGACCGGTTCGTTTCTGTTCGCGTTTATGCAGGGGATCGCGTTAATGAGACGCGGCGAGGACGAAGTGCCGCTCGAAAGTGAATTCGTAGGGCATACCCACCGCTGGAGCGTTTACAAAAGCAACGTTGTTGGGACGGGTGAAAGCACGGAAGACGACGATGACGCAAAGGCTGTGACATCCGTCTATTGGAACTTGCTCAAAGAACATATCGCGAAGCGTCTCGGCAATCAGAAAATGTGCTATGTGAAGATATACGCGGCAAAGGCTGTCGGAGCGGACGGCGAACAGATAACGGGCGAGTGCCGTATCAACGACGTGCCGAGCGACGAACTTGGTGCACTTGTTGGCGAGGTCGCCGCTAAGTGGAGCGTTCAACAGTTCGCTTCACAAAAGCAGTTTTTCTTCATAAAGCAAGATTCCGAAACGGTTCTCCCTTACCCTTACAGCGTAAACAAGATCAACGTATTAAGGGAAAAGGTAAGGACGGCGCTAGAGCTGTTCGGCGGTATCCAAACACAGGAGGATTATGACACTCTCCCGGATAAGCTTCTCGCCGTGCTAGGCGACAAAACGCTTACCGAGGAATGTTTCTCGTTCCTTCCCGAGATATGTGCCGAACATGCTTTTGGACAGATAACATTTTCCGAGGAGCTGCAATTCTCGACGAACAGCGGGCTTGTAACCGTTTACAAAAATCAGCTCGCGGACTTCTATCCGCTTGGAAATCTGATGTTCGGATTGTTCGATAGCGGAGTTTTCGGCGAACAAACCAACGACCTGTACAGGCTGCTGATAAGTCTGAGCTCGATAGGCAGCGGTGTTCAGCAGCTGCGCGAACAAGATCGCGAGCTTGAGGGCTGCCGAATGGTCGCGTTGATATTCAACGTTTCCGAGGATTTTGAGATACGGTAAATATTAAAGGCTATGCTTAGCGGCATAGCCTTTTGTTATGGGGTGATCTTATATATCCGCGCGGCGTTTCCGTATAAAACACCTTGCAGACCATCCAACGGGATATCCAACGACTTGATAAAGTCGATATGTTGCCGTTGGTCGCAGCAGCCGTAATCCGAACCGAAAATAAAGCGTTCGGGCATTTCGTGAATATATCGCTCCAACACTGCCGCGATTGATGGGCATTTTTCGGGCTCGTCGGCGACGGACGACAGATCAAAGTATACGTTAGAGCAACTTTTCAGCGTTTCAAAGCATTCCGCGAGCTTCGGATAATAGCAGTGGCAGCAGCGGCTTTTACCCTTTCGGGTACGGCATACTGCGCGTTATCCCAACCCGAATGAAACAACACGGGAATGTCAAACTCTGCGGCAAGACCAAAAATTGGTTTCAGATCGCCGTAGTCGATATAGATCGGCTCGTGACCGCAATACAGCTTAATGCCTACGAAAAATCCGCGCGTGAGATATTTTTTCAGCTTTTCGAGCTGCTTCCCGTAATTTATGTACGGACTTATCCCCGCGACGACGAATACATTCGGGCAGTCCGAAAACAGCTCCGCACAATCGTCCATAGAACCGATCAAGCTTTCCAACTCCGAATCGGAGATAACGATCCCTATATCAACGCCGTTCGCCCTAATATCGGACAACAGCCGCCGTCTTTTGCTGTCAAGATCGGGCTCACCGCTTGGCAGGTGCATATGTGCGTCAATTATCATTTATCCTCCCATGAATGCTTGATCTCGCGGTTGACGTTTAACCGTGCGCGGCGGAGTATCTTCCTTGCCATCATTTCATCCAATATCTCGAAGTAGCGCCGCTCAAACGCATCGTAGTCATCGAAGAAAAGATCGTCGAATTTAACGTTGCACAGCGGTGTAATAAACCCTTTATATTCGCAGTAATCGGGCTTGGGGTCATACCAGTCGGCGTAGAGATAGCCGCGCCAGTCCTCGCCGTGAGCCGAAATCAACATTTTCTTATTGACATTTTCTGCAGGCTCAAAGCATTTCAGCTCGTAACCGTCATCGGCGTCCTCAATGAAAATACGTCCGCACTTCGGACATTGATAGACATTACGGTGAAGCAGCCGCATTACCTCAGTGGCTATGTCGATCTTGTCATTATGCGGCTTTTCCCCCTTCTCAAGTATCTCCCAAAGCTCCTCCTCGTCTTGATCGGCAATCAGGCACGCTTTGTAGGACAAGCAGTCGGATGTGTCATGGATATCGTAGCCGCAATGGCATAAAAAGTGCATTATTCTCCTTTCATACGCTGCTTTATCTTGTCGAATTCAACAAAAAACTCCGTTCCATGTTCGTTCTTTACAACTACGCCGTTTTCCTCGAACCGAACAAACCTAAGCTCCCAGCATTCCTCATACTCGGGGTCAATAAACTCGTTTACACTTACAAGGTACGGATCGAAGTTCAGCGGCTTGGAGAAATCGCCGACCATAACGTCGGACGGTCCAGCCCAGTAACAGCCGCCGTAAGCGATAAAGTTCGTGCGCGGGTCGTAGTGGATATCGGTAATTATGAATGATTCGCCGAAGTCCCAGTCCGCGTCGTGCTCGCAGCCCTCGGGAATGTAGTGGTATACCTCACCACTGTCAACGTCGAGATAGCTTATCCCGTAAAGGTCGATGTGGAACGGAAAATAGCGGTGTCCGTTCGAATGACTGATAATGTCGAAAAAGGTGTGCGGATTGCTGTACGAGGTGGAACGGTACCGATATTTCAGCCCCTCCCCCGTCAGCTCGCAGACCGCAAAACTTCTGACTACTTTGCTGTCACGGTGCAAATAATTTTTAATGTTCAGCGTAAATTCGTCAAACTCGTGCGTTTCCTCGTCATCAAAGTATTTTTCGCTTTCAATATAGGCATAATCATCTAAACTCTTAAGCCATGTTGCGTACATATTGCGCCGCGACATTCCGCGGTATTTTTTCGGGGTTATGCCAGCACGCTTGCAGACGAACACGATATCGCGCTTTTCGCCGCCGATATTCAGCGATAACTTCACGCTGTACAGTTCGCCGTACTTGACGATATCCAGATCGTCGATTACCGCATCCGCGCAGTTGTCAAACTCCCCGAAATCTCCTTCGTCAAAGGAGAGCGTAAAATACTTGATACCGCCTACGGCAAACTCTCCGTTCAGCACAAAGGAGCGCTCTCCCCACCTCTCCGTGTCAATAATCCTGCAGCCCTTTAAATTCAGCTCGGAAAGACGCTCCGTGACCGTTTTCATTCGGTCTCCTCCAGCTCGTCCTCGTCCGGCTCGGCGCTGTTGGTGTTGACTACCTGCGACGGCGTGAGCCAGTCTCCCGTGATACGGCACATCAGCCGCGCGTCGATATACGCCTGCGGCAGCGTGAGTATTGTCTGACCCTGATAGCTCCCCGAGCGGGTAAGCTCAACGACCAGCGCAACGTCTGGTCTGCTCTCGTCCTGCAACGCCAGAGGAAGCATAAGCGACATGCTGTCCCTTTTCGGGAAATACGACGGCACGGCGGTCTTGTAGTTCCACCGAACGCGCTTTCTCGCAAGCTCTATCGAGTCCTTGAGACGGTTCTGTATGCGCATAAACAAACGGCTGTTGTCGCGGATTATATTCTTGAGGCGGGCAAACATCTCGTCGCGGCGCTCGCGCTCCTCGCGGTCGTGTCCGCACGCTCGGATGTCCTCAACGAGCTGACGAGCCTCTGCGTTGTCGAAAAACTGGTCGTACAGGAATTGGAGCGGCAGGCGCTTTATGTTGTCGATGATGATGTGCTCAAAATCGGTGTGGAGTTGCTTGGTGTGGTCGAAGAACAAGTCCTCGTTGCGCTTAAAATAGGACGGCGGCAGCGGCAGCGGATTGAAATAGTTGACGAGCTGCTTTCCGAGACCGCCCGAGGCAGCCGTACAGAAACCGATAAACTTCCATTCCGTACCGCTGTCCGGGTCGTTGGGCAGAAAGCACGCGTAGATATCGTCGTAATGATTGTCCGCAAGCCCCGTATTGAATGCGGCAAACTGCCTGTCCTGCGAAATGCACACCTTCTTCTCGCGCATAAGGCGGCTGAACGTGTACTTGATGTATTGCATTAATATCTGATGGTTCTTAATAGGCGCGCTGCTGAAATCCCATTCCTCGTCGACTGCCTTTGCCGCAAGCTCGGTGAGGAAATTCGACCAGCTCCCGAGGAACGCAAAGCTCTCGAGCTGTCTGCCCGGGTCGTTGAAGTGAGCGTTCCTGTCATGCGGAACGGTGTCGACGTAATAGAGAAACCACTTTTTGCCTTCGTAAGTGCTGGGCTTGAGCGTAAGTTCTATTCTCGTGCCGTCCTCCTTGAGATACCGCACGGGGAATATCAGCTTTGTATCGTGAATACGCACACTGCCCTCGGCGCGGGCACGGTCATAGTCCTCCGAGATGCTGCGCACAACTATCGAAAAATCGGCTTTCATTCCCTTGTCGTGCAGATATTTCTCCAGTATTCCCATAGGCTTAATAGGCAGGTTGCAGAAATCGGTCAGTCGGCCCCCGGGTACGGAATTCACGTCGATGCTCTCCGTTACGCGGCGGACTGGCTCGGGGCTTTCGGTATAAGTGCTTACGGTATCGCTTTCACCGTTGCGCGGGATAATGGTTATCATCACCTGCGGCACTCCTCCGAGCACCGTATCCTCCATTTTCATAAACCCAAGCTCCGAAAGAAATTCCTTCATCTTGAAAAATCCGTACTTCGATCTGTCAATGCCGCGGTCGGATAAAAACTTGCTGACTGCCGCCATGTGGTACTGCTTGTTGCACGGGAAATAATCCGTCAGCATTTTGTACAGCATATCCTTGTCCGTCTCGGGTATCGAACCCGCATGCGGCGGCTTTCTGTATTCGGGAGCGGAGGTGCGGTATATCTGTGTCTTGTCAAACGCGAAATACAGGCTCTTTCCTCGCGGACTTAAATTCTTGGTTATTATGCCGTTTACCAGAAGTCCGTCGGGACAGTAGTCTATCGGGAACGTATAGCGCTCACCGAAAAAATTAAGCTTGCCATTGGTCTTTGCCTCGTCGAATTTACGATATATCTCCTGCTTCATCTGCTGAACGGTATAGCCGTTCGCGAGTATCTTTGTCAGCGCGTACAGCGATTGCTGCGTCATTTCAATTATATCGTCGTTTAAAATTATGCTTCCCGAGCCGAAAAAGCTATCGGCAGGATGCTGTGTGTCAATACTGCTTATCATGTTTTTTTCTCCTGTTTGCCATCTTCTTATTTCGATAAATTCATTATTGTTGTCATCCTGAAAAGAGAACATTTCGGAAAAGTCCTCCGCAAATTCCCTAAATGAGCCGTAACCGAGACGATTGAGAGAATAACCGTTCGTCACCAGCCACTCCCCCACTCTCAATACCCGATACAGTCCCGGGTCGGGAAATTGCTTCATAATACAGTTATAAAGCTCTGTCTTTTTTTCGTTTGTCAACATTTTATACCTTTCATTCAGGTCTCTGCCTGTGACGTTTCTTTGGTTTCCTCGGTGTAGTCCTCAAGATCCTCGAGATAATCCGCATCGTCCAGATAAACATAGTTTACCTCATCCGCGAGCTTGCTCTCGGACTGATCCTGCGCGTAGCGTCCCTCTACGGCGAGATCAAACGAGTGGAACTCTCCCGAATTCTTGAAGTAAAAATTCGTGACATTGATACCCATTATACGGTATCCGTCCAATATCTTCTTACAGTCGGCGGCGAACGTCTTCTGCGAATTGTATGCTCCCGCGAACTCAACAGTGATGTTAACGTGATCGTCCGTGGACAGAGCGTCAACCCCCTTGGCTTGTCCCGAGCCGTCGGGATTAAGGTCGACCTCGACCGTGATATCCGCGATATCCGCGACATATCTCAGCTCCTTGTAGCTTCTGTCGTATATCTCCGCCTCGATTGTGCGGTTGTTATACTCCTGCTTGTCCTCCTTGTAAATGCCGCTGAGCTTAACGCACATAAAACAGCACCCAACCACCAACAGAGCCGAAATGACAAGGCTCGGGATATTTATGCGGAAGTGTCCGCGCGTCATGAGCTGGTTCAACAGCAACTCTATACCGACAAGTACCGCGCATATCGGCGACAGCTTAAGCGGGATCATAAAATCGGGTGCGGGCGAGAAAAGACAAACTATCATCACAATACCGAGGAAGATCATTATCAGCCCCAGCGACACGAATCCCACGCCCTTCTTAACTATAGTCGCGGCGACGCGTTCCGCCTTGTTACGCGAATTCTTCTGCCGCTCGTGCATTTCCTTGGTGCGCTTTTCAAGCACCTCGTCAAGCGCGTCTAGCAGCTTTTGGTTCTGCTCGTCCATTTTTCGGTTCTGTTCGTCCAATTCCGCCTGCATTCTTTCGGCGGCGGCAGTCTGCTCGGCATACGCGCGCGCCTCCTCGGTCATAGCAGCCGCTGTCGGTCGTTGAACCGCGGAATGATCGAAAGTCTGTTCCGCCGACTCAACGGCGACCGCGGTCTCACCCGCGGACATATTGCTTTCCGTTATCACGGGAGCCTGCTCTATATTATTTTCATTTTCCACACAGTGACCTCCTTTTTAAAATTCCTCACCTTAAATTATATCAAATTATTATCATCTTGTCAATGGAGAAAAATGAGCTTTTAGTACGAAAATGGGAACAATTGGTAATCACATATCAAAGCGAATACGATAACTACCAACAAAAATGCCCCCAAGGAGACCTCGGGGGCAAATGTTACTTAGCGATTACAGCTCAGCAAAATACTTGATAGTTCTTACCATCTGAGAGGTGTAGGAGTTCTCGTTGTCGTACCAAGAAACAACCTGAACCTCGTAGAGGTCATCGGAAACCTTGGAAACCATGGTCTGTGTAGCGTCAAACAGAGAACCGTATCTCATACCGATAACATCGGAAGAAACGATCTGATCCTCGTTATAGCCGAAGCTCTCGGAAGCGGCAGCCTTCATAGCCGCGTTGATACCGTCCTTGGTCACGTCAGCACCCTTAACAACAGCGGTAAGGATAGTTGTGGAACCGGTAGTAACGGGAACGCGCTGTGCGGAACCGATCAGTTTGCCGTTCAGCTCGGGGATAACCAAACCGATAGCCTTAGCAGCACCGGTAGAGTTGGGAACGATGTTAGCGGCACCCGCTCTTGCACGTCTGAGATCGCCCTTTCTGTGGGGACCGTCAAGAATCATCTGATCGCCCGTGTAAGCGTGGATGGTGCTCATAATACCGCTCTGGATAGAAGCGTAATCGTTAAGAGCCTTAGCCATGGGAGCCAGACAGTTAGTCGTGCAGGAAGCTGCGGAAATGATCTGATCGTCCTTAGTCAGGGTATTTTCGTTTACGGAGAATACGATAGTCTTGAGATCGTTGCCCGCGGGAGCAGAGATAACAACCTTCTTAGCGCCTGCGTTGATATGAGCCATGCTCTTCTCCTTGGAGCAGTAGAAGCCTGTGCACTCGAGAACTACGTCAACGCCGAGATCGCCCCAAGGACAATCCTTAGCGTCCTTCTCCGCGTAGATCTTGAGGGTCTTGCCGTCTACGGTGATGGTATTAGCCTCATCGTCAGCGGAAACCGTGTGAAGGTTCTCGCCGATAACGCCGCAGTAACCCTTCTGAGCGGTATCATACTTTAAAAGATTAGCCAGCATAGAGGGCTTTGTCAGATCGTTGATAGCTACTACCTCGTAGCCGTCAGCGCCGAACATCTGTCTGAACGCAAGGCGTCCTATTCTTCCGAAACCATTGATTGCAACTTTAACTGCCATTGGAATCATCCTCCTGAAAGTTATAAATTTTTGGCGACATATCGCATGATAAATCGCGTGATATTACCTATCAAGTAATATTATACTAAATTTTAGCAATTTTATCAAGTGATTTTGCCAAATTTCCCAATAAGAGCATGTAAATTTTCAAGTGTTGATTTTGTGCAATTTTAACAAAACAGCGGCAGTTATGCTACTTTATATATTGCAGTATGCGATTTTGGAATACAACATTTTGACGTTAAAGCTTTTTCGCCAGTCTTATTCCGACCGCCTTGTAGTCCTCAAGATACACTTCTTTATCGGCGATGTAGCCGTGCTGCCGATAAAATGTGACAGCTCCGGCATTCTCCTTGAACGCCCAAATGAAAACTTTGGCGTATCCATGCGTAACGGCATATTTTTCGGCATAATCGAGCAGTTCGCCGCCTATTCCCCTGCCCTGTGCGTTTTCGGTGACATACAGCCGCCATATCTCAAACGCGTTCGGAAAGTCGGTCTCGTCAGTTTTACCGAAGGATATCATTCCGATAACAGTGCCGTCCTCTTCGCATACTCGTTCTGTCAACCGCCCCGATGTGAAGTCCGCAGTAAGCTCGCGCGAACGCTCCGCACAGCCCTTGTCATTCAACAAAAGCGGGTCGACAAATCCGTTATATACACTGCGCCAGTTCCTGTTGACAATATCACAG
>CAJUMS010000015.1:44710-47984 GCA_910587465.1 uncultured Oscillospiraceae bacterium | reverse complement strand
AGGCGCGGCGGTTCAGCTTGTTTTCAAAGTTTATCTGAACAGTGTCACCCACATTAGCCCGAATAACCAAAGGCTGCACCTCTTTATAAGGCTGCGGTACGGGAAGATCAAAAAGCTCCCTCGCTTTTCTCTGTATGCGCCCCGAATCTTTCTTAAGCACATACATCAATCCGTTGGGATCGTGATCCCCGAATTTGTTATATACGATAGGCAATGAAATTGCCTCAATATCATAAATCCGAACCTGCCCAGTGTTCGGATAATCAGTTAATTCCAACATAATAATTTCTCCTTGTATTTGTTTGTACGGTGTAATACCATACAGATCATTTTATGATAAGATGCTGAAAATGGTGTTTTTATAAGATTGTGTTACGCAGTCATTAGGTCAGCAGCTTTATTAGATGCTGACTGCTCCAGATATCTTAAAGTTCTGCTACATGCCGATAGAATCGCACCTCTTTCATACCGACAACGCGGAACCAACACCCGCGCGTCGAAAACCCGATTGCGAGATTTATAATCGGAATACAAAGAATAATCGGGGGGATATGCTCGGCCTTGGATGGCAACAGCATATTTCGGCTCACGTCATTTATCTCTTTACCGTCCTTTTATTTTAATAAAATCCTCGTTATTATTGCAGATATCAGAAATAGTGGACGGACATATTCCCGTGTGCTTTGCAAGCTCTGACTGCGTCATACCCCTGCACTCCAATGGGGAGCGCAGGGGTATGACGATCATAAAATTTTGTTTGCGTCGTGCAACAAAATCCATTATTCACTTCGTAAAAAAATCGCAATCAATAATTGGTGATAATCAGCTCTTTAAAAAACGCCCTCCCGAAATGTTATTCTGGCGTTCCACAGCCTCTGTTTTAAAATCTTTATACCTGTTGCGGATAAATTCATCATCATTATAAGGCAGCAGGAATTTGCCCTTGATATCCGATAAGGTATCGCGCAGTCGGATGTGGTCCGCTTCCATGAATCGCACGCCGTAATACTTCTCGGTTGCATGATACGGCTGTTCGCAGTAAAGCAGCGCCTTAGGGCGAGCATAAATCTTGATCAAATTTTCAAAGTCCTTATGCTCAATAACTACCAACGAAGACATGAACCGACGCTGAGCTACTTTCAAATAATTGGATATATTGTATTCTATGCGCTAGTGCTAATCAACATTTTTTGATATTTTTATTACTTTATATTTATCAGACATTCGCGCAGCTTTTTCTTGACTTCGTCAACTCTGTTGCGGCTTAACGGCAAAATTTTTCCGCACGTTAGTCTTACATCATTGATCTCAATGGAATAGATATACCTGTAATTCACGAGGTAGCTCTTATGTATTCTAATGAATCCGCTGTTTCTTAATCTATTTTCGTACTCTTTCATGGTGCCGCATACATGATCTTCATTTTCGTTACACACCAACGTTACGACATGTCCATGTGCCTCGAAATATTTAATGCTCTTTATAAATCTGGTAACTTCTCCTATCGGGGTTTTAAAGATTAAATATTCACTGAATGAATCAAAATATTCCTTTAAGCTCTCTGCTGTTTCACGCAATTCCTGTTCCAGTTTACTTTTCCTTACATATCGGAAAGCACCGTATATGTATCCTATATGCGCGAGGTCCTCTTTATTTGTTACAAAAACAATCTTCACATTCCGATCGTTCTCGCGAATTCTTTTGGCGAGTTCTAGCCCATCTAATCCCAACATACCAATATCTAAAAAGAAAGCATCGAAAGCTTCTTGGCATCTATCCGCAAGCAAGCTTTCTCCATCCACATATTTTTTTATTTCGCATTCACCGGGATAGTATTCTCGCAACTTGTCTGAAATGTTATCCACTATCGTCCGTTCATCATCGCATACCGCAAACTTAACCAAAGTCGTCAGTCCTCTTTTTTTCTTATTATAAACTCTCTTCAATTTCGTTAATCTTCACAATATTTGCAGTAGTTGTGCCCACAAGTTAAGAAGCTCTCAACAACATATCTTCACTGCAATACATATCTTTTTCCTCATAAGACCTCTTTAAGAAACCAGAAATCGATCCAAAAATATATCTGTTATTTATTTTACTCAACAAACGACACAAAATCAATAGATATTTAATAACAGGTGTTAAAAATCGCATAAGAGGAAGTTTGTTCACAAGTACGCCGGACTGCAAAATCGCTGCCGTTAAAAACGACAGCGATTTTCCTAAGATATCAGACAATATTTTCATTTACGGCAACGTACGTGTCCCAATACTGCACATCATTATGAACGGTTTCCTTGCTTTGCAGGATATAATACAATCCGGTTACCGCGTTCATATCATGAGCTTTTATATAGTTGAAGAGCTTGGCCTCTGCTTCGGCAAAGCAGTTGCAGTTGCCGTAAAAGCGATATGATATGGCGTTTACGAGTTTAAAAGTCGGCTTGAATACATATTGCCCGGTGCTCTCAAACTCCCTGTCAACCGGAATAAGTATCTCAACGCCATATATCTGCTTGTTTTTTTCGGTGATCTTCTCTGAAAAACTTAGAATAATTTTGCCATTAACTTTCAAATCAAGTACATCCAAACTGTTTTTCACATAACAAAGCAAATTATTAAGATCGCTGCTTTCAACTCTTGTGCGATAGGAGAGCAAGTTCTTTGCTGTGTAGAATTGTCTTTCGAGAAATTCCATTATCTGCCTCCGCATATGATATAAAAAAGATAATCCCAAAAACTCACGGTAACACATCCTTTCGTTAATTTCTAAAAACATAATACTTTAACTGCTTTCAACTCTTGTGCGATAGGAAAGCAAGTTCTTTGCTGTGTAGAATTGTCTTTCGAGAAATTTCCTTATCTGCCTCCGCATATGATGTAAAAAAGATAATCCCAAAAACTCACGGTAACACATCCTTTCGTTAATTTCTAAAAACATAATACTTTAACTGCTTTCAACTCTTGTGCGATAGGAAAGCAAGTTCTTTGCTGTGTAGAATTGTCTTTCGAGAAATTTCCTTATCTGCCTCCGCATATGATGTAAAAAAGATAATCCCAAAAACTCACGGTAACACATCCTTTCGTTAATTTCTAAAAACATAATACTTTAACTGCTTTCAACTCTTGTGCATTAGGAGAGCAAGTTCTTTGCTGTGTAGAATTGTCTTTTGAAAAATTCCATTATCTGCCTCCGCATATGATGTAAAAAAGGTACTTCCAAAAACTCACGGTAACACATCCTTTCATTAATTTCTAAAAACATAATACTTTA
>CAJUMS010000015.1:1470-44610 GCA_910587465.1 uncultured Oscillospiraceae bacterium | reverse complement strand
TCCGCATATGATATAAAAAAGATAATCCCAAAAACTCACGGTAACACATCCTTTCGTTAATTTCTAAAAATATAATACTTTTAAAAGAATGTTTTTTCAATACATTTCTAACAACAAGTATTAAAAATCGCATAAAAGGTGTTTTTGAAAAAACTATCTATTTTCGTATGCGTACTTGTAAATTGTATAAAAATATGTTACAATATAAAAAGAACGAAACACAAATGCAAACTTATGCAGAGAGGACGATGAACTATGAGAGTAGCTGTTTGCGATGATGAGAAGGTGTGGGCGGACAAGCTTGACGGATTGCTTAAAGAGTACGGAAATGCTCGACACCTTGACGTTTTTATCTCTTACTATAACAATGGTGTTTCATTGATTGAAAGCGGAAATTCGTTTGATATAGTGTTTATGGATTTCCAAATGGAAGGACTTAACGGTATTGAAACGGCAAGAAAAATCAACGCTTTAAAGCCCGATGGGATAATAATTTTTGTAAGCGCATATACAAATGTCGCGATGGATACGTTCGAGGTGAAAGCGTATCGCTTTTTGGCGAAGCCGATCAACAAGGAAAAGCTGTTTAAGGCGATCGATGATTACAGAGCCGAAATGGAATCCGATGACTTTCTGATTTTTAAAACCCATGATGGTACGATCCGTATAAAAATATCCGAGATCGTGTATGTGGAGGCTTTGGGAAGCCATTCAAAAATTCACACACTCAAATCGGATCACGAAATATTCATAAATCTCAAATCAATTCAAAGCAGATTGCCTCCGGATAAATTTTTTCGCTGTCACAAGGCTTATATCACATCTTTTTTACATATACAGGCACACGACAATACCACCATCAGATATGACGATGATTCGACGGCTTTTATAAGCAGGAACTATCTTGCGAAGTTCCGAAGATCGTTTGAAGAATATATTTTAAAATACAGTAATATGGGAGCAAAACGCCAATGATTATGATAATATCTGTCTTTTCAGAACTGATAATGGCATTATTGACAATTTATTTAATACCAATACTAGATGATGAGGTATACGAAGCGAAACGTTCCCGCCTGATAATATCATTGCTTTTTGTGATGATTATAAGCGCCTGCTTTAATTTGATATTTCGCATCCCCAACATTGCAATGCAATCTGTGGCACTGACATTAAATTATACTAAATTTATTGTGACCGCAATAATAATATATAAAAAAATAAACATCAAAATTGTCTGTTTAACTCTTATAGTTCACACCATTTGTAGTTTATGTGTTGCCGGAATATCATTTGTTGTACCGGTGAAACATAACATTGCAACTTGTGCAAGCGAGTTGTTATTATTGGCTATAAGAAGCTCTTTTTTGTTATTCACAGTATTTTTTAGAAAAAAGTGCGAAAAGTGGTATTTGGATAATATTTTTAAAATTCTGCCCGATTATATTTACATATTAGTGTTAATAAATCTGTTTATTGCAGATGGATTGATGGAGGCGGCGAATTATAAATTTCCCGAAACACATATAAAAGAGAGAACCGTTAAGCTTCTTGTCTTGGCCTTGTCATTGTGCGTGTTTGTTACGCTGATTTCCTTATTGTTCAGCGTTGTTTCAAAAAAATATTTCAGCGATATAAATATGTTGCTTGAAAATCAAATTCAAACGCAAATAAGCTACTATGAGGATCGGGAAAAAACCTATGCCGAGATAAGAAGATTTAAACACGATTACATCAATCACATCAGCTGTATACGTTCTATGCTGAAAGCGGAAAGGTATGACGAGATCTCCGAGTATTTGGGGAATATAACGGATATGCTGCCCGCCGACAAACTTTCGTTTAATACTGGGAATTTTATTTCGGACGCGATTTTGTCCGATAAGCAAAACAGAATAAAGAAGGAAAATATTACGATTGAATTTGACGGAACTATCCCGACCTCAATAAATGAAGCCGATCTTTGCATTATTCTCGGAAACGCGATTGATAACGCGATCGAAGCATGCCTTGCGTTTGACGGTGAAAAAAAGATCATGATATATGGCGGTTTTAGTCACAGTTATTTTATTTTGAAAATATCAAATCCAACCAATAAAACCGAGAGCAATAATATTTTCCCCTTTACAACCAAGCCAAACAGAACCGAACACGGGTTTGGGCTCTTGAATATAAAAAGTGTGGTCGATAAATATAGTGGATATATGAAAATTGATAATAAAGATAATGTGTTTACTTTAAGTTTAACATTTAACAGCATTATATCCGAATGTGTAAAAACCTGACCTTTAGGTTTTGAGTCCCCAACAAATTTAGTGTAAAACCGAAAAAAATCACTTCCGCTCAGACAAGACTTGAGGCAAGGAAAATCATAAGTATATAACTAAGACGGCATATGTGGTTTTGGGAATTCCGATGGACGGATGCAAGGATATTTTAGACGTACGGATACGCGAAAACGAGAGCGCGGAATTTTGGGTGTCGGTCATGAATGATTTGAAAAAATCACGGTGTTAAAGACGTTTATGTGTGCTGCGTGGACGGCTTGAACAAGTCAATTCCGCAAGATCGCGAAAAACAAATCTATATTTTCCTAACCTCCGTTAAGTAATATGTTTTGGCGTGGGGATTTATTTTCCGCCCGAATACCGGAGAAAAAAACGACAGATAGAAAAACGGCGCGAAACTGCGCCGTTTTTGCTGTGTAAATTTGATGAGGTAACAGTAAAAAATTATAAAAAAAACTTGACAAAAGTACTATATAGTATTATACTATATAGTAGGAGGTGCGCAAATTGTTGGAGAGAACTAACGGAGGGTTTCTTATAAGCAAGATCAAGCAGATACAGGGACGTGTGTTTGAGCGTATGCTTGACGAAAACGGGATAAGCGAGTTTAACGGTGCTCAGGGGCGGATCCTGTTCGTGCTGTGGGAGACGGACGATATCCCGATAAGCATGCTGTCCGAACAGACGGGACTTGCCAAGACGACGCTTACGAGCATGCTTGACAGACTGGAGAGATCGGGACATATACTCCGCTTGCCGGACCCCGATGACCGCAGAGCGGTGCGGATATGCCTTACCGAGAGAGCCGAGAATCTCCGAGAAAAGTACGAGCGCGTTTCGGCAATGATGAACGAGGTCTTTTACAGGGGGTTCAGCGACAATGAGATACTCGCCTTTGAAGAGTGGCTTAGGAAAATTCTTGAAAATCTTATCGAAAAGGAGAATGAAAATGGACACAAAAATTAGAAAAGATATACGCGACCTGCGCGACAGGTGCAATGTAGCGTACGTGGGCTCGGTAAACGACGACGGCTTTCCGCAGGTCAAGGCAATGTTGGTAGCGGAGCACGACGATATGAGGGTGCAGTATTTCTCAACGAATACAAGCTCAAAGCGTGCTGCGCAGTTCCTTGCAAACCCAAAGGCGTGCGTGTACTACTGTCACGAGCGCGAGTTCAAAGGGGTGCTTTTTACGGGCACTATCAAGGTCTGTACTGATCACGATACCAAAGCGATGATATGGCACGACGGCGACGAGATGTACTATCCGAAAGGCGTTGACGATGAGGACTATTGCGTGTTCAAATTCACAGCCGAAACAGTGAATTACTATCATGGTCTCGGAAATACGACGTTTTCCGTCGACGAGCTTTACGGAGATTGATATGCTATTTTTCACAAAAGTACATACGGGGGAGCGGATCGCTCTCCCGTTTTGTTTATCGGGACTGTGACGGGATGTCGGGATATTTCGCTCCCGCATACGGAAAAATCGGATCGCAGAGTTCAAATTGAAACGTATCTCTGTTTACACGCCCGATAGATTGGTCGCTGTCAAATAATTTTAAAAGAAACCTTGCCATCTCGGCGCTTGTATGCCAATGGGGAAAGTGCTCGGAATAATCGTATTTATCAGTATCGGAAGCGGTTTTGCCGAATTCAGTCTCCGTCGCCGCGGGAGCGAGCAGCTTTACCTGCATTGAGCACCCGCTTTCCGCCATCTCCCGCGCCAGCCCCTCCGTGAACGCGCTCACAAAAAATTTTGCGGCGCAGTATGTCACGGCGTTCGGCACTATCGTATAGCCTCCCGCCGACGATACGTTGATAAGCTGAACTCGCTCGTTTTGGTGGTCGCGCGCGTAGAGCGTACTGAATATCGTCACCGCCGAAACGTCTACGGCGAGCATACGCTCCGTTTTCCGCAAATCCTGCTCCGCAACGGCGGAATAATCCCCGAAGCCCGCGTTATTTATCCAGCAGCCGATACGGTATCCCGCAACTTTATAATACACGTGGTAAACCTCTTCCGTTTGCGACAGATCGGCAGTCACTGTGACCGCCTTAACTCCGAATTCCCGCTCAAGACCGCCCTTCAGCTGCTCCAGAAGCTCCGTTCTCCGCGCGATAAGTATCACGTTTTCGCCGCGCTCAGCGAAAGCCCTTGCCGCCGCTTTTCCTATTCCCGAGCTTGCGCCCGATATCACTATGTAATTGTCCATTTGACAAACCTCCCTTGTTTTGATATAATTATAATAGCAGTTGGAGTATACTCCATGTCAAGAGGTTTTGAAAATTTTTTTGGGGAAGATATAAAATGCTGATAGGTGAATTTTCACAGCGCACAGGACTTTCCGCGGACACACTCCGCTATTACGAAAAGGAAGGCTTGATTAAGCCGCGCCGCAGTGACAGCGGCAGGCGCGACTATTCGGAGGACGATATAAAATGGGCGGAGTTTATCCTGCGGCTTAAGGAAACGGGCATGCCGATACGCGAAATAAGGCGCTACGCCAAACTCCGTGCCGAGGGCGCGGAAACGCTTGACAAGCGCCTTGAAATGCTGATCATACACCGCGAACGGCTGAACGCACAGATAACTCAGCTTAATGAGCACCGAAACAGACTTGACGACAAGATCGAATTCTACAAAGGCGAGATTGCCAAAAAAGATTAAATTCTGCTCCACAGCATCGTATTATCCTCAAAGTCAACGCCAAGTCTGCCCGTATCGTGAAGCCACGCGAGATACGACCTCACAGTGCTGCCCACGAGAACATACTGCTCGAACGTCATTTTCAAACCGTATTCCGTGAACAGCGACTGCAATATCCGTTCAAAGCCGATTGGCGTTGTGCAGATCACGGTTATGCGGTCGGCAATCTCGTTCACCTTGTCGATATTGTACTGCGCGAGGTCGGCGATATTATCCGTCGCGGCAGCGTGGGACGGCACAAACATTCTTGCGGTCATTTCCTTAACGCGCTCAAGCGTATTGAGATATTCCGCAATGTCGTAAATAAAACCTATCCGATACTTGGCAAGGGTCTCCCTGCTTGACAGGCAGTCCGCGAGGAAAACAACGTCGTCGGGAGTGCGGAAGCCCGTCATATTAAAGAAGTGACCGCCGAGCGGAATTATCTCCAGACCGCTCGGGAAATCACCGTCCGAAAAGTCCGTGACCTTGCTCTCCGCCGCCAACAGGAACTTATGGCGGAGCTCCTTGCAGGGAAAGCCTCCGTATAAAAATGACGGCTCCAGTATCGGATTTTCGGTGAACGCCTTTTCGATACCCGCCGAGAATATCTTACAGCCCGTCTGCTGCTGAAGATAGCGGTTGCCGCCTATGTGGTCGGCGTTGGAATGAGTGTTTATGATACCGCGGAGCTGCCAGCCCTTATCATCAAGTATTTTGCGGATTCTTCTGCCCGTGTCCTTGTCGTTTCCGCTGTCAATAAGGTATGCTCCGTTGCCGGCAAGGTAAACGCCTATCTTAGCGGGACTTTCTATAAAATAGGTATGTTCACCGACCTGATGTAATTCAAACATAATCTTCTCCTTCATCTCCTCAATAAAATATCGTATTGTATATGCGGCAAAGCTCGCTGTAAGGGTTGCCGTAGACATGCGGGACATCTGCGCGGAAACGCGCTGCCTGACCATCAGAAAGCGTTTCCGTATGACCGTTTGCGGTGATGTCAAGCTTTCCACTAATCACAAAAACCGTTTCCTCAACGTTTTCCGCGTGGGCATCCGATTGGTGAATACAGCCCGCTTCAAACTCGATAACGAATGCCTCGAAGCTGCGTATCGGATCAAACGGGAACAGCGTGTACGCGCGCATTGACCCGCTCTCCTCCATGATTAAATCCGACGGGATCACCGTAACAAATCCGCCCTCGCGTTCGCGCAGCAGCGACGACAGCGGCGCTTTTAAGCCGGTAGCGATCTTCCACAGCGTGTTGATCGTCGGAGAAGACTGCCCTCGCTCGATCTGTCCGAGCATCGGCTTGCTTACTCCCGTCAGCGCGGCAAGTTCGTCTAAGGTCAATCCGCGCGACTGACGCAGGCTTTTTAACTCTCTGCCGATTGTAAGGCTCTGCATTTCCACTCCTCCTTGATATGCCAAAACATTTTTTTGTATATTATAGCATATTTAAGATAAACTGTCAAGTATAAAATAAACTGTGGCAAAGATAATACTTTGCCGTTTTGAAATATAAAAGTATGCTGCGCCGAGATTTTCGACGTATGCCGCACTTTACGACCAATAAAAATTACTTCTATGGGCTTTGCTGCGTCAGTATTCTTGCCGGCTTTTTCAAAAGTTATCGCGCTCTTGAAATCCTTTCATTAACAGATATGAGCCGACATCTCGCGAAGTCGGCTCACGTTAAATTATAGCGCTTTCAGCATGTCAAAACCGTATTGCTAAAACCTTCTGCGGTTTATAATTCGGTTTAATTTCCGTGAATGTAATGTTTCGTTATATTCCTTGCTTATTTTACGACCTCAACTACAAACCCGTCAAAGCCCTTTGTCTTTGCCTCGGCAAGATAATTCTCGGCGTTTTGGCGATTTTTGAACGCGCCTATCTGTACACGGTAGAGCTTTTCCGCGGCGGTTTCAATGTTCAGATATCCCTTTACCTTATTCCTGAACCAATCCATATCCTTGCCGAATTTATTCAGCCAGTTTTCGGGATCACCGTGAGCGCTCGCATAGCCCCGACGATTTGCTTCCTTATGTGATACGACGTTGTCCAATTTGATTGACGGATATTGACCGATAAGTTCAGCGCAGACCTTTGCCATAAGATCGAACGCCTGCTCAAAGTAAGTTTTATCGGTCAGCCCGTCCTCCGCGATCTCAAATTGAAGATATGCGGGGTCATAGTTGTACGAGCCGTTTTTCCCGGAACCGCAGCACCAGCAGCATATATCGTAAGGCAGTATCTGCGCCGCCTTGACCGTGCCGTTCTTGTCCTTTCCGACAACGCCGTGCGGAGTTACATCATTGCTGTTCTCACCGCCGAAATAGTTTTTATTGAGATTGACGCCGCATACCTCGGGAGCGTTGACGTAACGCTTTAAATTCGGGTTATTCGCGCCCGTAGAGTGTACCACTATACCCTCGGGAGTTAGCCTTGGCATTTTTCTCGCAGCCTTGAAGCAGTCCGAAAAATCCGCGATAGCCTTAAATGTCATTGCCATTACTGTTGCCTCCCTTGCCGTCGGCAAGCCCCTCTCCGAGCACATACCCGACAACCGCGGCACCGCTTAAAATCGCGCCGCTGATCTTATCGGCGGTTTCCTGCGAGCCGTTGCCGAGGACGATAAGACCCGCGACAAATCCCGCAATTGCGACCCAAAGCTTTCTGCTTGTGAGCTTTTTCTGCCAGTTGATATTCATTATGTATCAATCCTTTCATCAATATTGTTAACGTCAGTCCTGACGTTCAATTCTGTCAATTCTGTGCACCATTTGTCCTATGCGTTCCTCAATGACGGGCATACGCCTTGCAAAGTTGTTATGCTCGGCGACCTTTTCCTCGAGCTGCTGAATTCGGTAAGCCGTCAGCTTTGACGATACCAGAATACCTCCCAAAGAGCCGCCGAGTGTACCAATAAGCGACAATACAGCCACAATAATTGCCGTAATGTCCAAATCAGTCCACCTCCAGTAGCTTCGCGACCTCGCCGCGCCATTTTGGGGGAACGTTATCAAAGGTTTTCAGCCCCTGCCTTATAAGCTTAGCGTAAATTTTTGCCATTTACATCACACCTCCATATTCTCGCTCAGCTCGCAAAGTGCGAGCTGAGCATCAGTTATCTGCTCCGAAAGCTGCTTGCTTTCGGATATCTGCAGTTTGATAAACTCGTTTTTATCGTACTGCACCATATTGTATTCCCAGCCGACAAATTCGTTTTCCTGTCCGATGTTCTCGGTGATTTCTTGAATATCCGAGTGCTTCCACACGCTGAACTCGTCGACCTTGACGGGTTCGGGACGCACCGTTGAGCGCACCATACCGTAGTCCTTCATTCTCTCACCTCCCTTCCGTCCCATATTATCACGGAGGGGACTGCAAAAAACTGCATAAAAAAGACCGCTTTGAAAATAGCCAAAGCGGTCATATACATATTAAAACACTATGCCGAAGTAGAATTCTGATAATCACCGTTATATATTCCCGTTACGGAGGTGGTCAGAAAACGGAAGTCGTTCATCAAATCAAGCTCCTCGCCGGGGTGATCTCCCATGATACGCACTGTCGGACGCAAAACGTTGGTATTGTGCGCGATAACTACCCCGTGTCTGCCGTCGGAAAGTTGCACCATTGTTCCGATGGGATACGGATTGAACGCGCGGAGGAACGCCTGAGTGACTCTGAGGTCAAAATGCACCCCACTGCCGCCGAGTATGTACTCCTCTGTCTCCGCGACAGACCACGGCACACGGTACGGACGATTGGAGGTCAGCGCGTCAAATACGTCGCAGACAGTGAGAATACGCGCGATAAGCGGTATCTTATCTCCTGAAAGTCCCGTCGGATATCCCGTTCCGTCAAATTTCTCCTGATGGAACAGCACGCCTGACATAATGTTTGAACTGAAATTGCCGCCGTTTTTCAAAATATTGTAGCCGATCAGAGGGTGGCGCTTGATCTCTTCAAACTCCTCATTGGTTAGCTTGCCGGGCTTGATGATAATATCGTGGTCAATATTGGACTTTCCGATATCGTGCAGGAGTCCCGAAACAACGACCTCTTTTGTCTCTTCCAGTGTCATTCCCAGTTCCGCGCAGACGCTCGCCGATAGCATGGAAACTCTCAAACAGTGCTTATAGGTGTAGTCGTCATAATTCTGAAGCGCTATCATCTGATTTCCGAGGAACGAAGAATCACTGGCGATATCGTTAATGATATCGTCCGCAATACCGTCGACCTTTTGCACGGCAGTCTGTGACAGCTCCTTTATTTCTTCGTTACAGTCGAAAATCTCGTCAAGATCGGTGAGCGCCTTGCCAATACGGGCGTTGCGCACACGTTCAATGTCCGCTTTTGTAGCCGGGCGCGCTGCCTCTTCAATGCCTCCGCCGACAATGCGGACGGTCTTAATGCCCTTTTCGGCAAGCATTTCAATCATCCCTGAGGACAAGAATGTTCCCTTATTAAGAAGTGTCCGATACTCTCTGGCGGTGGTGGAATCAACGTTTTCTGCGAGCTGCATACCCTCACGGAGCTTGTCAACCGGAACGATAAGCATATCTTTTCTCTCCTGTCAAATTATTTTAATGGGGAGGTGTATATCCCTTTCCGAACATAGTTTTCAAGCGTATCACGCGCGTCCGCGACCTCGCTTTCGTAAGTGATACCGAACCATTTGCTGTCGGTGGGGATATCCAGTATTTTATAGCCGCGCGAAATTATCTCATGACCCACCGCCTCGGCGATAGTAAGCTCGGCTTTCAGCTCGTCGGGCTGGAGATTATCGAGGAACTTGCGAAGCTGGTGCGCCAGCACGGGCATAAACCCGACAGTAAATCCCCACATACTCATAGACGTGGTATCGTTATCGTTGAGTACACGCTCGTAGCCGTCATATTTTCCGCGGATAATGCCGTCCTCACCGCGCTTTATCTGTTTAGTCTCCTCGACCAGCGTAAGCAGGTGATTTTCGTTGATCCGGCAGATACCGCGGTTGACAGTGCCATTTTCGGAAAGCGTGTTCTTCAGCCGAAAGTCCACCGAGCAGCCGTCGGCGGTCGGATTTTTGAGGAAGTCACCCAGCAATTTAAACGCGTCCGCGCCGTAAAAATCGTCGGCATTGATGACTGCAAAATTACCGTCCAATACATCCTTGCAGCAGTACAGCGCCTGCGCCGTGCCCCACGGCTTGGTACGCGACGGAAAATCCTTTTCGCGCTTTGGCAGCTGATCGGGCGATTGAAAAACATAGTCAACCTTAACCAGCTTTTCAACTCTCGCGCCGATAGTGCTCTTGAACAGCTCCTCGATATCGCGGCGGATAATGAACACCACACGGTCAAATCCGTTTTTCAGAGCATCGTGTACCGAATAGTCTATCAGCAGCTCTCCGTTAGGTCCGAGGGGTTCAAGCTGCTTTATCCTGTCGCCAAAACGCGAGCCCATGCCCGCCGCAAGTACTACTAAAGTTAAGTTTGACATTTTTGGAGCCTCCTGATTTTATAGTTCCTTGATATAACGAATATCCGTAACTGTCGCGCCGCCGACTTCGCAATCCAACGTGTCAGCGGTCGGCGTAAACCCGTGCTTTTTGTAAAACCTTGCCGCGCGTTCGTTGCACTCGAGAACGTACAGATAAATCCTGTCAAATCCGCGCTTGTGAAGCTGATTCACCGCGTAGTCAAAAAGCTCTCCCGCTATACCCGTACCCCAAAATTGGGGTAGAGCGTACATTGTGTGGATTTCTCCCCAGCCGCTCATCTGTTCCTCGGCGGCGGGACGCGCGTGAACGTGTGCGGCAATGCGTTCACTGTCGAGAATTACAAAGCAGCCCTCATCAAAGAAGTAGCTTTTCGGGGAGCGGTCAACTATCTTGGAGGTTAGACCGTCAAGAAAATCATGCGGCAGCAGACCCTTGTAGCCCTCTTTCCACGCGGCGACGTACAGCGCGTCGACCTCTCGGAGATCGCTTTCTGTCATTCTGCGTATCCGCATTACAAAATTTCCCTCGGCAACCCCTCAAACAGCGCGTCCATTTCGTCAAAGGTCAGTCCGCGGATAAGCGCCCAGCCGTTCCGCACATCGAGGAAATACGGCTCCAGGCGCTTCATCCCCTCATGATACTCAAGCTGCCCGATAACGTCCTCCTTTGTAAGGCTGACTATTGAGATTATACACTTGTTTATCTCCACGCCCTCCATCGCCCACTGCTCCTCGGGAACCAGCGGAAAGATCGAATCCGTGTCCTCGGTGAGCGCGCATGCCACGACTATTGAGCCTTTATCGTTCCGATACAAACTCGAATTGGGTTGGTACGCATTCTTCCAGCGCTTGTTGAGATCGTTCTCTTTTTTCTTGAATAGACCCATTATTTCAGACCTCCAATGCTTTCAAGTATCTTTTGCATTTTCTCCTCGGCCTTCGCGAGCTTAGCGCGTTCGTTTTCTATCTGCTGAGCGGGAGCTTTAGCCAAAAATCCCTGATTGTTGAGCTTGCCCGAGAGGAAGTCGATATCCTTCTGCGCGGCTTTCCTTTCCTTTTCGAGTCGCGCAAGCTCCTTTTCCTTGTCAACGAGCTCTCCCATGGGAATAAATACACGCGCCGAATCGGTAACGACCGTGATCATTCCATCGGTGTTCTCTGCCTTATCAACGACCGTGAATTCACCCGCGCCCGCGAGCTTCTCAAAGAACGGCTGTGCGTTATTGAAAATGTCTGCGAACTTGGTCTCAACTATCTCGGTGACCTTCTTTGAAGGCGGAACGTTCATCTCGTTGCGTTGTACGCGTATAGCGCGGATCGTCTCGATAACACGCGAGAAATCCTCTTTTTCCTTCGTGAAGTTAAGCGCCTCGTCATATTCGCACCACTTGGAGATCATAATGCTTTCGCTCTCGGTCTGAGGCATGGATTGCCATATCTCCTCGGTTATAAACGGCATAAACGGATGAAGGAGTTTCAGAATTCCCGTCATAATAAACACGAGAACATTCTGCGCCGCAAGCGCTGTCTCTCCGCCCGCGGCGATGCGCGGCTTAGTCAATTCTATATACCAGTCGCAGTAAATGTCCCAGATAAAGTCGTAAAGGTTCTGAACTGCGATGCCAAGCTCATACGCTTCAAGATTGGAGGTTACATTCTTAATGAGATCATTGTAAAGCGACAGCACCCACTTGTCCTCTACGGGCATATTTTCGGGTAGCTTTGCGCACTCAAAGTTTTCGGGGAGGTTCATCAGAATGTAACGTGAAGCATTCCAAAGCTTGTTTGCGAAGTTGCGCGAATTTGTGACCTTGGTCTCCGTCCAGCGCATATCGTTTCCGGGAGCGTTGCCCGTTACCAACGTGAGGCGGAGCGCGTCTGCGCCGTACTTATCGATAATATCGAGCGGATCAACGCCGTTGCCGAGCGACTTTGACATCTTCCGTCCCAGCTCATCGCGAACAAGACCGTGTATCAGTACATCCTTGAATGGCTTTTCGCCCGTGTGCTCCAGTCCCGAGAAGATCATTCTCGATACCCAGAACGTAATTATATCATAGCCCGTAACCAGCGTTTGCGTGGGGTAGAAGTATTCGTAATCGGGAGTTTTTTCAGGCCAGCCCAAAGTCGAGAACGGCCACAGCGCCGAGCTGAACCATGTATCCAGAGTGTCCTCGTCCTGCTTTACATCCGCGCCGCACTTAGGGCATTTCGTAATGTTGTCGAGCGTTATCTCGGTGTGCTTGCAGTCGGGATTTTGACAGTAAAACGCGGGAATGCGGTGACCCCACCATATCTGACGTGAAATGCACCAGTCGCGTATATTCTCCATCCAGAACAGATAACCGTTCTCAAAGCGCTTTGGAACGTAACGCAGTTCGCCGCTCTTTACAACGTCGATAGCGGGCTTTGCAAGCTCCTTCATCTTAACAAACCATTGCAGCGACGCGGTGGGCTCCACAGTAGTTCCGCAGCGCTGACAGGTGCCGACATTGTGCTTGTGCGGCTCGACCTTAACGAGCAGCCCCTGCGCCTCAAGATCGGCAACCATAGCCTTTCTCGCCTCATAACGATCCATTCCCGCATACTTTCCGCCGACGCCGTCCATAATCGCAGCGTCGTCGTTCATCATATGGATAACGGGCAAATTGTGGCGCTGACCTACCTCAAAGTCGTTGGGATCGTGCGCGGGCGTTATCTTAACGCAGCCCGTACCAAATTCCATATCAACATATTCGTCTGCGACAACGGGTATCTCGCGGTCGGTGAGCGGCAATTTCAGCATTTTACCGACAAGAGAGGTGTAGCGCTCGTCCTTGGGATTTACCGCAACGGCGCTGTCGCCGAGCAGCGTTTCGGGACGGGTGGTCGCTATTTCAACAAAGCCCGAGCCGTCCGCTATCGGGTAGTTGATGTGCCAGAAAAAACCGTCCTGCTCCTCGTATTCCGTTTCGATATCGGAAATAGAGGTCTTGCAGTTGGGGCACCAATTGATAATACGTTCGCCACGGTAGATAAGCCCCTTGCCATGCAGATCCATAAAGACCTTTTGAACCGCCTTTGAGCAGCCCTCGTCCATTGTAAAGCGCGAACGGCTCCAGTCGCATGACGTACCCATTTTGCGCTGCTGCTCCTTGATCCTGCTGCCGTACTTATCATTCCACGCCCAAGCGCGCTCCATAAAGCCGTCGCGCCCGAGCTGATATTTGGTAACGCCCTCCTCTTTCATAGCCGCGACGATCTTCGCCTCGGTAGCCAGAGCCGCGTGATCCGTTCCGGGCAGCCAGAGCGCCGAATATCCCTGCATTCTCTTAAAGCGGATAAGTATATCCTGAAGCGTACAGTCCAGCGCGTGACCCATATGAAGCTGACCCGTGATGTTGGGCGGCGGCATTACTATCGTATAGGGAGTTTTCTTCTGGTCGCGCTCCGCCTTGAAGAAGCCGCCCTCCTCCCAGTATTTGTAAAGTCTGTCCTCGAAATCCTTCGGAGAGTATGTTTTCTCCAGTTCTTTTCTCATTGTTCTATGTCCTTTCTTAATCGTATTCCTCGGAAATAAACTTGAAATCGCCGGTTTTGTCTATCTTGTCGAGAACGCGGCTCTTTAACCGCTCCTCGAAAGTCTCCGCCGCCTTATTGAACAGCATACTCCGAAAATCGCCGTTGGTGCACGTAAGCATAACGCCGAGAGTCTCGTTGCCGATTTCTATTCTGTTATCATGGTGATAATTGCCACTGTTGTCGGCGGAGGTTACGTCTCCGTTATAATACTCGATAACCGCCTGCATTTCCTCGGCAGTGGCGGTCTTAGCGGCGATGTCGACTGCCTCCCCGTCGTAGAACTTCTCAACGAAAAGCCGCGCTAAGGTCAGTTTTTTACCGATTATCTCCTTGGATATCTTATCCGCCCGTTCCTTGACGAATTTCAGGACGCCGCTCTCGGACTTGCCTATATGTTTAAATCGAATGTAAAACAACCGTGTGCGTCCGTTATCGTCGAATTGAACCTTATCAAGCTCGCCGTTCTTGTCGTACAGAGCGGTAAGCGCGTTCGGCATAAGCTCGCGCGGCACAGTGTAAATTCTCGCTTCTGTGCCGTAGATTGGCACGGAGTAGTCTATTAACTGATATTCGTTATCGTAGTCCAGCTCCAGACATTCGCTCGGTTTATAGTCGGGAAGCTCTCCAAATTTAAACTCGCCTGCTGTGAATTTCAGCGGTATTTTGTAAATTGCCATTTATATGCTCCTTTAATTTTTCCCGCGCAACTTCTCAACCGCGCTCTCGTCGGGCGTAACATAAAGCGTTTTATTGTTGGTGAAGATCACCATTCCGGGCTTTGCGCCGGCAGGCTTCTTGACAAACTTCACCGCAACGTAATCCACGGGAACGCCCGAGCCGCTTTTGCCCTTGGAGTGGAACGCGGCAAGCTGCGCAGCCTCGAATATCGTCTGTTCGGAGGGCGTTTTGCCGTCCGTCTTTATGATGACGTGCGACCCAGCGATATCCTTGGTGTGAAGCCAGATATCGGTCGCCTTGGCGGTTTTCAGCGTGAGCTGATCGTTTTGCCTGTTGTTCTTTCCGACAAGTATCTCAAATCCGTCCGTTGAGCGGAACTTCATAGGCTCGGAGGGCTTTTTCTTTTTATCGTCCGTCTTATCTTTTCCGCCCCTAACGAAGCCCTGTTCGCGCAACTCGCGGCGGATCTCGTTCAGCTCCTGCTCGTTCTCGTTTCGGGAAATGCAGTCCAGAACGCTGTCCAGATACACCAGATCGTCCGCACCCTTTTTGATAAGCTCCGTTAGCATTTTCTCGGCGGTGTCCAGCTTGCGGTATTCCGCGTAGTACCTCTGCGCGTTCTGCGACGGGGTGAGACGCGCGTCGAGCTTTATCTCGCGCCGCTCTCCCGTGTAGAAATCGTCGAGCGTACACGAGGTCATTCCCTTTTCAAGACGGTAAATATTCGCGTTTATCAGATCGCCGCAGACTCGGAAAACCTCGCGTTCTCCGCACTCCGCAAGCTCCTTTTTCTGTAATTCCAGCTTTCGCGAAATGCGCTCATATGCGTTTGTAACAGTTTTTAAAAGGTCGCGGGCGCGCTGTCTGGTGCGCTCGGCTCTGCCCGCCGAGGAGAAGAAATCGTCCAGCATTTCGTTCGCAGTATCGAATTTTGTAACGGTCATTGCCGAGCCGTACTGCTCGATATCAACGAAACAGAAATCCTTTTTCTTCCCCGTTTCGTCGGTGAGCATCGTAAACTCCGCCGAACCGTTCAGCGCCTTTTTCGCCTTACAGAGAAACAGCGCCGCGTTTCCAAACTGCTCCTCGTCCAGCAAATTGCAGGGAATGTCCGTGTCTCCCGTTGAATAATATGCGCACTCGCGCGCGAATATCGGCGAAATTCCCTCCAGAATATCGGGCAGCGCCTTTGCGAGCCTGTCGGTTCTTCCGTTGAGCGCCCGAATTATCTCGTCCGTGCCGGCGTCCAGAATATTCAGCCGTTCCGCTCGCGGCGGCGTTTCGTAGACGATATTCGGCAGCACGCGCCGAACGCTCGAAACCTCGTCGGTAACGCGCTTTATGCTGTCGACAACGCGACCGCCGCGCACTATTATAATGTTGCTGTGCCGCCCCATTATTTCCGAAACGACCGTGTTCACAACGATATCGCCTATCTCGTTAGTGCACTCAAAATCAAAGTACAGAATGCGCTCCAGACCGTCCTGACGTATGTCGATAAGCCGACCGCCGCCCAAATGCTTTCTCAAAAGCATGCAGAACATAGGCGGCGACTGCGGATTTTCAAACTCCGCACTCGTGAGATTGACACGCGCCGAGCCGCCGTTTGCCGAAAATATCAGCTTTTTCGCGCTGCGGTCGGGCGAATTCAGCAGCCTGAGCGACAGCACTATTTCCTCGCGCGAGGGTTGGTATATCTTGTCAACTCTCGCGCCCATTAAATTTGAAAGCTCTTGCTTAACACAATGCAAAAGCGCTCCGTCAAGCGACATCTCCGCCGCCTCCTTTCCGTTAAGCTTTATCCCATATGTCGGTCTTAAACATCATCAGCCTGCATCTCTCGCAGTAAACGGCACCGATATTAAACCTCCGGGGATACGGGAATAATATACACATTGCAGTTCTCCCTTGCCGCGAAAGCGTTCCCAAGTTGTTGAGGAGTCATCGCCCTCTTTCATTTCCGAGCCGCAATACGGACATTTCATAATAACATCTCCTAAAATGCGTGATCATACGTATCCGCACGGGTCGCACTCGCATTCCGCGCTGAACACGTGAACCGCCGAAAATTCCGCGGTCACGAGCTTGGCGAGCTTGTGAGCCGCCGCCTTTTCCGTTCCGAAATGCCCCGCGTCGATAAGCGTCAGTCCGCAGTTCTCCGCCTCTATCCAGAAGTTATGCTTGATGTCGCCAGATATGATCGCGTCGCAGCCGCGCTCGCGGGCGAGCTGCATAACCGTGCGGTCAACTCCGCCGCCGCAGCACACCGCTATCCGCTTGATAGAGCGGTTTACGCGGCTGTATCGAACGCCGCCGAGGTCAAGCTTTTCCTTGCAGTACTCGGCTAACATTTGCGGTGTGAATTCCAGCGGTATATCGCATACAGCGCCGAAGCCCTTGCCGTCGCTCTGAGTGACCTCCAGAACGCCGTCAATCGTCCATTCCAGCAGCTCTATCAATGTATCATTAACACCGCCCTCGGCAATATCGAAGTTCGTGTGCATGGCTATCGCGGCGATATTCTGCCGCACAAGCGCCGCCACGGGGCTCCATGTCGGAATGCTTTTCAGAGCATCAAAAATAACGGGATGGTGCGACACGATAAGGTTCGCGCCCTTTTCGGCAGCCTCTTTTATAATTGAGTGCGTGATGTCCAGGCAGCAGCACACTCCCGTGACATCCGCGTTTTCGTCGCCGATAAGCAGCCCGACGTTATCATAGTTCTCCGCATACCTTTTCGGAGCAACTCTATCCAGATATTCCCAAACCTCACTGACTGTCATGATCTCACCTCGTTAACAATTTGTAATATTAACGCTGAAATTTGATTTTATTTGAAAAAATTTCGCGCAAATTCAAGCGGAAACATCAAATTATTACTATTTGTAATTTCAATTGCATCTTTCATGTTTTAAATAAATAATTCTCAAAAAATCAATTCTTCGAGAACTATTCTGAAAAATAGAAAAACTAACAAATCTTTTTATGCGCAAAACGAGAATTATCTCCCAAGCCCAATTGGGAATTGTTACCGAAAGCCAAAAATTATATTTCTCATATTATCCAAATGCGAGAAATAAAACGTGATGCACATCAAACAATATGGCTTTTAACTCACTAACAGCGATATAATGCGCATAAGCAGAGACTTCGGTGTACAAAGTGTGGTTTTATTAAAACGGAATGCTAATTCTCACAAAGCAGCAAAGCTGTGAATTAGATGTACTAAGACAATTCAAAATTACTCGCCCTGTCAAGAATTTTTCGAGACATTTCACGCAGTACCTTAGCATGCTCCGCGCTACTATGTGACTTCTCCATTCCGTCGGCATTTTTCGACAACTTTTCGGCGATTTTGCGCAAAAAATTACAATCGGTAATCTTTCCTGTAAGCGAAAACAACCCGTCTATTTCTCGTGAAACGCCGGTATACGCGGCGAGCATGACCGTATAGCCACGCTCTCCGTCATATGCGATACGCTCCTCAAGGAGTTCAAATCCGTTATTGTACAGCCACCTGCGCAGGAATTCCGCACGCGTCATCGGTTGAAGGATAAAGCGCGTATCCGTGCTGAGGAAGCGGCAGCTACTTATGATCTGCGCTATCAACTCGCCGCCCAGACCGCAGATGATCACATCATCGGCGAAGTCAATCTCCGCCAGACCATCCGATTTGACGATCCGTACATTTGTTACTCCGCACTCCGAAACAGTCCTGCGAGCCGCTTCAAGAGGTCCGTCGCGCACGTCGGATGCTATCACCAGTGCCGATTTATCCATAGCAAGACGGCATGCGAGCTGTGCGTGGTCACAGCCCACGTCCGCGGCTATCTTTCCGCTTCTGCACAGCTCTGCCGCCGCAGCAAGCCTGTTGTCAAGCGTTATCAACTTACTCGCCCAGCGCCGCGTTCAGCTTGTTTACGATGTCCTCAGCGTCCACCCCGTGAACCGAGCAAGCCTGTCCGACAGACTCTCCGCGTGCCGAGGGGCAGCCCAGACAATGCATGCCCATCGCGAGAAAAATGGGAGCGGCAGCCTCGCCGTTAAAATCGAGGATATCGCCGATGATCGTATCAACCGTTACTTTCATAATTATAACTTCCTTTCGCCATAATAATGTGTATGTCTTTGCATACACATTGATATTATACCACATAATTTGCGTTTTGTCTACTGAATTTCTGTTATTTTTTGGTTTGCTATTGCTTTTTTGTAAAATTTATGTTATAATTAACTCAAAGTTTTATTATTGACTGTATCAGAGGTGATTTTTTTCTTGAGCTTGGTTGATTTTTTCAAGCGTGAGCTGGAGGGAGACCCGGGACTAAAGCTGTTCGGCGGGCTTCATATCGGACTTTCGGCGTTTTTCCTTATATTGTACATCATTCTAATCGTCAACCGCAAGCGACTGAGAGAATTTGGTCATTTCACCATTATACGGCGTATAATGGCAGCATTGCTGTTCGCGAATATGGTTGTACATTATACGGGGCGTATTGCTATCGGCGAGTGGCGGCTGGAGGAGGACTTACCGTTCCACCTCTGTTTTATCACGAATTTCTTTATGATGTATATTCTCTCCGCCGATAACAAGCATAATTTGTACCGCATTATCTACTTTTTTACGCTTATCGGTCCGCTCCCCGCTATTATATGGCCCGATCTGCACCGTACATGGGGAGGTTATATTTTTTACCAATTCATTATCAGTCACCATATTATGCTGCTGTTCAGCCTGTACTGTCTGTTCGTTCTCGAATACGAGACCTCGGTAAAGGGCGTTGTTATGACGTTCTTTATCGGCAACGCGTACATTGGCTTAATGGCTGTGTTCAATCACTTTTTCAACACGAATTACGTCATGATCGGCGAGCTTCCCGCGCAGCTGTACGTGGTATACCCGTTCCTTGACAAGATGCCCGCCATATTCTGGCTGGAGCTGGTGGGAATTCTGGTACTGATAGTAGCGTATGTCCCTACGCATTTTCTCGGGAAGCACCATATCGAAAACGACATTAAAAAGGAGAAAACGACATGATCGACAAGACAGACGAATTCTGGGCAAGCGCTACCGCCGATGATATCGATGAGTATCTGAAGGCGTATTCCGACAATTCCGCGCTAGACGTAAAGCCGATAATCTGCAGCTGTGGCGGAGATACATTTACAATAAAGTGCGATCAGGACGAAAGCGTTATAGGAGTGAAATGCGAATGCTGCGGTGAGGAAAAGCTTATTGCCGACAGCGCCGACTACTGGGGCGACGCCGACCCCGAGGACTATGAGTGTCCGCTTTGCAAAAGCCGTCTGTATAATGTTCGCGTGGGCTTTCGGCGGCGCAGGAGCGGCAGCGTGAAGTGGGTGTACATCGGGGTTAGATGTACGCAGTGCAAGGCGCTCGGCTCGCCGCTTGACTGGAAGATCGACTACGAGCCTACCGACAAAATGGAAAAGAACATTTAATGTATTACATTCTGCAATGGTCTTGGGGAATTATACAGAATGTAGTCGGATTTTGCGTTTTTCTGTCTAATATTCGTTGGCGGCATTTTCGGTATAACGGCGCAGTCGTTACGGTATGGGGTTCGCGGCGCGGCAGTATGGGGCTGGGAATGTTCATATTTATCAGCGAGAGCGCAATGAACGGCGAGCGCCGCGGGTTTACTTTAACGCACGAATACGGACATACGATACAGTCGATAATTCTCGAACCGCTGTTTCTGCCCGTTATCGGGTTGCCGTCGCTGCTTTGGGCGGGGCTGCCCGTGTTTCGGAAATACCGCGAAAGGCGTTCGGTGTCGTATTATTGGCTGTACACCGAGCGGTGGGCGAATTTTCTCGGAGAACGCACCGTAAAAGCGCGACAGAAGAACGGAGGAACGAATGGAGAACGCGGCTGAAAAATCAACGGCTCTGTGGCGCAAGCTGATTTTATTTATACCGTTGGGCGTTATCGCGTTTTGTTGGGTACTTATTTTTGCAGCGTATTTTGACATACTCGAAACGGGTATGCTGTCCGAGCTGTTTTGGGAAGACCTTACCTTCATATGCGGCGTGGCGCTGATAGCGGGCTCGGCGGCGCTTGTCCTGGCGCTGATACCGATAATTTTTATCAGACCGCTTTCGGGCAGCGAGGAAATACAGATGCTGCGCGCGTTGGGGCGCAGTCTGCTGTATTTCGCCGTAGCGGTGCCTGCGATATCGTTTCAATGCTATTGGGGTATTATGGGCTTTTGGGGACCGGTTGCTTGATGATATTGTCCGTTTACCCCTTGACAAAATATACGAAATATGTTAGAATATATGTAATATTTGAAATGCTTTGACGGGAGAAAAAACCGAGGAGACCTTTCAGAGAGCCGTTGGTCGGTGAGAAACGGCAGGTCGGTGCGGATAATAGCTCCTCCTTGAGCAGGGTCGGTGAACGTTTAGTAGTCGACCTCGGGTTCTCCCGTTACAGAGAAAACGAGTGGACGAGCGTTTTCAACGCTCTTCAACGAGAGTGGTACAGTGGAGCTTAACTTCACCTCTTGAATGGGGTGGAGTTTTATTTTTTGAAAGAGAGGGCTTATTTGCAATGAAATACGATTTTGCCGCCATTGAAAGCAAATGGCAGAAGTACTGGGAGGAGCACCGCACGTTCCACGCGGACAACGACTACTCCAAGCCGAAATATTATGCGCTGGTGGAGTTTCCGTATCCGTCGGGCGATGGTCTGCACGTGGGTCATCCGCGTCCGTATACTGCTATGGATATCGTCGCGAGAAAGCGCCGTATGCAGGGGTATAACGTTCTTTTCCCGATGGGCTGGGACGCGTTCGGTTTACCTACCGAAAATTACGCGATAAAGAACAAGATACACCCCGCTATCGTTACCAAGAACAATATCGACCGTTTCCGCGGTCAGCTTAAAATGCTCGGCTTGTCGTTCGACTGGGAGCGCGAGGTCAATACCACCGACCCCAATTATTTCAAGTGGACGCAATGGATATTCCTTAAGCTGTTCAAGGCGGGGCTGGCGTACAAGAAGGAAATGAACGTCAACTGGTGTACGGGCTGTAAGGTCGTATTGGCGAACGAGGAGGTCGTAAACGGCACCTGCGAGCGCTGCCACAGCGAGGTAATCCACAAGGTAAAGAACCAGTGGATGCTGAAGATCACCGAGTACGCGCAGAGACTGCTGGACGATTTGGATTCCGTTGATTACTTCGAGAAAATCAAAACCGCGCAAGCTAACTGGATAGGACGCTCGACGGGCGCGGAGGTCACATTTAAGACTACGCTCGGCGACGAGCTGCTGATCTACACAACTCGCTGCGATACGCTGTTCGGCGCGACTTATATGGTAATTTCGCCCGAGCACCCGCTTATCGAGAAGTGGGCGGACAAGATATCCAATATGGATGCGGTGCGCGAATATCAGGCGGCTGCCGCGAGAAAGTCCGACTTTGACCGCACCGAGATGAACAAGGACAAGACGGGCGTTAAGCTTGAGGGCGTTCGCGCAATAAATCCCGTGAACGGCAACGAGATTCCGATTTTCATTTCCGACTACGTTCTGATGAGCTACGGAACGGGCGCTATTATGGCGGTTCCCGCGCACGACGAGCGCGACTGGGAATTCGCGAAGAAGTTTGATTTGCCGATAATTGAGGTAGTCAATGGTGGCGAGGACGTTCAGAAGGAAGCGTTCACCGACTGCGCGACCGGTATCCTTGTAAACTCCGATTTCCTGAACGGTCTGTCCGTCGAGGACGCTAAGAAGAAAATGATTGAGTTTCTCGTGGAAAAGGGTATCGGTCATGAGAAGGTAAACTTTAAGCTGCGCGACTGGGTGTTCTCCCGTCAAAGATACTGGGGCGAGCCAATTCCGGTTGTGTACTGCGAAAAATGCGGCTGGCAGACCATTCCCGAGGAGGAGCTTCCGCTGACATTACCCGACGTTGAGAGCTATATGCCCACCGACAACGGTGAAAGCCCCTTGTCCACACTGGAGAGCTTTATCAACACGACTTGTCCGTGCTGCGGAGGTCCCGCTAAGCGTGAGACCGACACCATGCCGCAGTGGGCGGGTTCATCGTGGTACTTCCTCCGCTACACCGACCCGACTAACGACAAGGAACTGGCAAGCAAGGAAGCGCTCAAGTACTGGCTGCCCGTCGACTGGTACAACGGAGGTATGGAGCATACCACGCTGCATCTGCTATACAGCCGTTTCTGGCATAAGTTCCTGTACGATCAGGGTGTTGTGCCGTGTAAGGAGCCATATCAGAAGCGCACATCCCATGGTATGATACTTGGTATTGATCCGCAGCACCCCGGAAAGTTCTGCAAGATGTCAAAGTCGCTGCATAACGTTGTCAATCCCGACGAGGTCATCGCGGAATACGGCGCGGACACAATGCGTCTGTATGAGATGTTCGTAGGCGATTTCGAGAAGGCGGCGCCGTGGCAGGAGAACGGTATCAAGGGCTGCCGCCGCTTCCTCGAGCGCATCTGGAATATGGCGGAGAACCTCAAGGACGGCGACGAGTATTCCGAAAAGATGTGCTCGTCAATGCATAAGACCGTCAAGAAGGTCTCCGAGGACATTGAAACGCTGAAATTCAACACCGCTATCGCAGCTATGATGGGTCTGCTGAACGAAGCGGACGAGTCGGGCGGATTCAACCGCGCGGAATTTAAGACACTGCTTATTTTGCTTGATCCGTTTGCGCCGCATATCGCGGAGGAGCTGTTCGAGAGACTGGGATTCGGTATTCTCAACGAGCATAAGTGGGCGGAATATGACGAGAAGCTTTGTGTTGACAGCACCGTCGAGCTTGCGGTTCAGGTGAACGGCAAGGTCAAGGCACGCTTTGACGCTCCGGTTGACAGCGGCAAGGACGGGCTTATCGCAATGGCGCTCGCGCTCCCCGAAATCAAGGCGCTTACAGACGGAAAGACGATAGTAAAGCAGATTGCCGTGCCGGGCAAGCTGGTCAATATCGTTGTAAAATAATACGAGTTAATTATCCCGGGCGGTGCGCAAAGCCGCTCGGGAGTTCCTTAACAAAAGCACTGCCCCGCCCGGGCTGTTGTCCGGACGGGGCTGATTATATGGAAGATCAATTTATGAAAACCTTTTAAGTAAAGTCATTTTACATAATAGCTCAGGTGCGGAAATCTTTCGGAAAATTCCACCCATGTTAAGGTCATAAGGCTTACGCGGCATCCTCCGCCGTAATTCGCCTGGTATAGAGTAATGCCGTCTTGTCGCTGTCCGCGACTATCATCGTGTGAAACAGCTCATTATTTGTCTCAGCCGCGACATATGTGCCGACCGGTGCGCCCATAAGGCAGCTTTTCGCGCTCTCGGCGGTCATATCATGGTTGATGCTGTAATGTTGATGAGCTTTTCCTCGCCGGGCTATTTGCTCAACTCGTTAGCACTGCGGACGGTAATCGATGCTGCCAGAATAGCTGTCAGGGCGATTGATGTGATTTTTTCATAAGAATACCTCCCCATTATATATAAATTATTGTTGAAACCCAGGCGTGGCCCTCTTGTGCGATGCGACCTTTCTATCTCTGATATAAGTATATCACAAACCCTTTTAAAATGCAATTACAAAACGGTTACAATCCGGTTACAAAATGGTTACAGTTTTTCGGGATTTATTACAATTATCCAAACTAATCAATTTTATTATTTTTCCGCTTGACAATTTAAATAAGGTGTGATATAATATATAAAACAACTTAACAAAACTTTCTGTCGAAAGAGGTAATGCTATGAAATCATTTATGAAAAAGCTCGGCGCGTTCGCTGCCGCGCTTATGATCACACTCTGCGCGGGCTGTAACTCAGACAAAGGAAACAGCTCCGGGAACTCAACGGACTCAAACGTTTCAGACAGCAATCAGAGCGGTGACGTTTCCACATCCGAGGGAGAAAGCTCCTCCACAGAGAGCGTAACTCCCGAAGTCCCCGATGAACCTCAGGAATGGCACGAGCTCTCGCAATCCGAGATCACAGCCGCAATGGGTATGGGCTGGAATCTCGGAAATCAGCTTGAGTCGCTTCGGAACGGAACACCCCACGAAAACGGCTGGGGAAACCCCACTATCACCAATGACTTGTTAAAGCTTGTCAGCGATCAGGGCTTCAAGACGGTCAGAATTCCCGTTTCATATCTCACGCACATTGGCGAGGGGCCCGATTACACGGTAGAAAAGGAATGGCTTGACAGAATTCAGGAGGTCGTTGACTACGTTATCAATAATGATATGTTCGCGATCATAAATATGCACGGCGACGGCTATTACACGATCGACGGAGCATGGCTGCTCTGCGCCGAACCCGCCGACAAGCAGACCGAAATAAAGGCGAAGTATGAGGCAGTCTGGAGACAGATCGCCGACCGTTTCAAAAACTATGACGAGCACCTCATCTTCGAATCGATGAACGAAGAATTCGACGGTCAATATAACGGTCCAAACGCGGAGGCTTATGCTAATATCAACGATTATAACCGTATTTTCACGGATACCGTAAGAAAAACAGGCTCAAACAACACCAAACGCTGGCTGCTTATGCCGGGCTGGAATACGAATATCGCGCATACCGTGGGAGACTTCGGCTTTGAAATCCCCGAGGATACGCTCTGCGAGGCGGACGGAAAACGCATTATGGTATCCGTACACTACTACGATCCGTATAACTTCACAATCAACGAGGACATGAACATCGCAAAGACGCAGTGGGGCAAGTACGGCGTTGAAAATGTTGAAAAAACCAATAACGAGACATATGTCAACGCGATTATGAAGAGACTTAACGATAAATTCGTAAGTCAAGGCTATCCCGTGGTTATCGGCGAACTGGGCGTTCAGGACAAAACGCAGAAGGACCCCGCTCACAACGAGTTCAGACGTTACTGGCTTGAGGTCGTGGTCAGCGCCGCAAAGCAGCAGGGCTGCGTTCCCATTTACTGGGATAACGGATATATATTAAATAAGGGCTTTGGTATCATTGACAGAATAAATCTTAAGGTAACTCAGCCCGATCTTATCGAGGCAATGATGCGCGCCATCAACGCAGACGGAGAGTACGAGATAGCGGCTCCCGCGGGTTTTGAAAAGGACGACGCTGCCGCATAAAAAACGCACAAAAAGCCGCTCGGCATCTGTCGGGCGGCATTACGTTATTTAAAAAGCCCGCATGCGGAGTTAAACCGCAGTCTTCCTCCCTGCTTGAGGAGCAGGTGAGCTCTCACCTTGAGCTATGCGGGCTGTCGGGTGACCCAGAGGTCGCCAAAAAGCGGCACGGACGCCGCTGACCAAGCACCTCCCGGTCACTTCTTCCTTCGTGCGGAAAGGGGTTTTATATAAACTACCGACAATTTGATTATAACATATCGGAATGAAAATGTCAAGGAGTAATAATGAGATACTGTCTTATCTGCCGTCAACGAAATATCGAAGGCTACGGGATATGCCCCGAGTGCTCGCAAATGAACGCTCAAATGCGCGAGGTCTTCTGCGACCTCGGCGGCAAATTCGCGGCGGTCACGGGTGGGCGTATCAAGATCGGCTATGCGGTCTGTCTGCGTCTGCTGCGGCAAGGCGCTTCCGTTATAGCCGTGACACGTTACCCGAAATCGGCACTGGAAAACTACATGAACGAGCCCGATTACAACAGCTTTAAAGATAGGTTGTACATTATAGGCTTTGATCTTATGCGTATCGACCGCATTTCGGAGCTTATCGCGCATATTTCGGAAATATGCGGCGGACGACTTGATATCCTCGTAAACAATGCCGCGCAGACCGTCAAGAAGTCCGCCGAATACTACGCCGCAGTCGAAGCGCATGAGCGCGGGCTGCAATTGGACTGCTCAAGTCACCTGCTGCCCGTTCCGCTTTTTGATAACGATATACTTCCGCTTGTGCCAGATTACAGGCTCTCGGAGGGCGGCGAAACACCGAACGATAATTCGTGGGTCCGCAAGCCCGAGGAGATAACCCCGCAGGAGCTGCTGGAGGTTCAGCTTATCAACGTGACCGCGCCGTTTCTGCTGACGAACGGTCTGCGAAAGTGTATGGCATATGATAAGAGCGTCAATAAATTTGTCATCAACGTCAGCTCTGTCGAGGGGCGGTTCAATGCGGGACGCAAGCTCGCGCGGCACGTCCACACCAATATGGCTAAGGCGTCGCTCAATATGATGACGCACAGTCTTGCCGAAGATTACGCCCGCGATAGAATTTTTGTCTATTCCTGTGACCCGGGGTGGGTATCCAATCAATTCCCGCACGAATACAAAATAAGCAAAGAATTCGAGCCGTATCTCACCTTTGACGACGGAGCGGCAAGGATACTTTATCCAATCGTAAAAAACCTGAATGTGACCAAGATCAAGGACAACGGCTTATTCTACAAGGACTACAAAATAATCAACTACTAAGGAGGAGAAATGGACTATATTTTCAGACTTATTACCAAAGTCGTCACGACAGCCGCAAAGCTGTCCATGGCTATCGACACAAACAAAGCACCGCCAAAACCTCCCGTAAAGCCGCGGAATGCCGTCGTTCAGATGCCGACAAGCGGCACGGCTTCGACCGTTGGGGACGAAACTGTTCCGCCGTCAAAAGCTTCCGAACCTCCGCCCGAGCCCGAAAGCACATACGTTTCCGAGAAGAGGTATAGAGGCTGGGCGTTTGAAGGAGCCGTACCGATCGCTCAAGGGGACATATACATTCCCGACGAATACCGCCCTCAAAGGAACGAGATACGCGTTAACGAGCTTACCTGCGAGAGCGCAAGAGCGCTTGGGTATTCGTTCCACAGAAAGTCGAAAAGCGTGAGGATAACTGGTTACAGCGGAGTATCCACCGAAATCATCCTGCCGAGCAGAATAGGCGGTCTGCCCGTAAACGAGATCGGCAGACGAGCGTTTGCAAACTCCGATATCGAGAGCGTCGAGATTCCCGACAGCATACGTAAGCTCGGAGCGGAGGCGTTTTTTGAGAGCGGCGTAAAGCGCGTGATCTTCGGGGAGGGCGTGCGCGATATTCCCGAAAGAGCATTTTATAAATGCGAAAAGCTTAGGACGGCGGCGCTGCCGACGACACTGCGCTCTATTGGCAGGGAAGCGTTTTTCGCTTGTACCGGATTTAGTTATATTTCGCTGCCGCGTTCACTTCGCTCTTTAGGTGAAAAGTGCTTTTCGGAAAGTGATCTGAGAGGCTTTGCGGCGGATTTTTACGCCAATTTCCCACACGACGGAACGGCTTTTAAGGACACCCCTCTGCACAGGAATTTCAAGCTGGTCCTTACAAAATGGTGCAGCGACCGCCGGAACGTGCTTTTGGTCGGCAAGAATGCAAGGATAATTTTTCCGAATACGCCGTTCGTGCTGAATAGAAATTCGGTATGTGACATATGCGCTCTGGACTTCTCGGAATGCTCAAGCGTAAAAATGCATAGTCCGTTTGCGCTTACGGATCACATATATAATTATATATATCATATTGTGCTGCCTTACGGCACAAGGGGAATAGCGCTGCCGGGATACGTAGGCGCGGAATACCCCGACGGAAAAATCTATGACGGAGACTTTGATATTATTGAGAATACCGATGATAAGCTCACGGTAAAGGTCAACAGCAGGCGGCTGCCGTTTATATCTTTGAATATGTATAGAAAAGAAGTTACGGTCAAGGTCTTTAATGTTAAGATAGAGAAGCATGCCTTTAGGTCGAGCTTTTGGCCTGTGGAGAAACTGGAGATAGACGGCAGCTTTACGGCAGATGATGAAATTTTTTATTTGAATGTGTCGGGTCGTCTGCATGAAGTAAGTTGGACAGTCGGCAGAGATAAAAAGGCAGTACAGTATATACCGATGTGGAATCTGGTCGGGGCTTATGCTCACGGCGAGCTTCTGAAAGCATTTTGCGGAAGCGAAAAAAACGGGTTGTATAAAAGAGCGGTCGTGGACAATATTTTCCGAAACGGATTTGAATACCGAAACGCCCTCCGCAAATCGGAACACAAACGCTTAACACAAAGCGCAAAGATATTTCTCGCGCTGGACGTTCTCCGCAGCAGTCCCGAGCTGTACGACAACGACACCTCGCTGTATTCGACCTATATCCGCAATCACCGCCGATATGCCGAAAAGGTCTGCGAAAAGGTGAAACGGGAATATCCCGAATATATGGAGATATTGAGGAATTTCTCCGCCGGGAAATAATGTCTTTTTGTTTCATTTATAGAAAATTGTATAGAAAATTGCGGTGTCAAGCATTTCGCTCGACACCGCAATTCAATACGCCGCCGATCTTGACAGCGTTTTATATTATTCTTTGTCGCTCCAACGGTATTTTCTCAGTATAAATCCGAATATCAGGCACACCGCCGCTCCCGCGATCCCGATACAGAAAAACAGGAACGCCGCGCCCGAGCCCTTGCCTGTACCGAATACGGTCGTCAGAAAGCTGTCCGCGCTTATTTCCGACATAAACGGCTCGAACACCTCGTCGACGAGAATACCGCCGAGAAAGAACCCCACGGGAATAGTGAAAAACTGCAGTGAGTTGCGGCAGGAAAAGACACGTCCCTGCATTTCGCCGGGAATAGTACGGCGGAAGATAACGTCCATATTCGCGTTCATAAACGGTATCGTTATCCATCCGAGCACCGCCCCGGCCGACCACATCAGCGTGGAATTGCCGAACGCGAGAAAAAAGTTTTCGGTGCTCATCGAGATCAAAAGCGCCGCGCATATCGCCCGAACTCTGTTTTTCGGAGCGGGCAGAAGCGCCGCAAGAGCGCTACCGACAAGCGTCGCCGCGCCTACGCAGGTATTCACTATGCCGAGCGCCGTTTCGCCGCTCTTGGATATTATCATTGCGGGCAGCGCCGCATCGTATATTGAGGCAATCAGATTTATGAGGGCAAGAAACAGTATCAGCTTCAGAATCAGCAAATTTTGTTTCAGCCATGACAGCCCCTTGCCTGCCGAGACCAAAAGCGGCTCTTTTGCCGTCTCCGTTCTTTCGGGTTCCGGTATGCGGATAAACAGCAGAAGAACCAGAAACGCCGCCGCAAAGGTACACAGGTCAATCATGATGACGGTGTCAATACCCGCAAGCGTGAATAGTGCCGTTGCGATAACGGGCGTTAAAATGGAGTTCAACGACTGCGAAAACGACCGCAGTCCGCTTGTCCGCTGATAGTGCTCCTCGGGGATAAGCATAGTCGCCGCTACCTCGGCAGCAGGCTGCTGTACGGTATTCATCAGACCGTTCAGCGCGTTGATAATGTACAAGTGCCACACCTCAAGGTTTCCCGTCTTTAACAGCACAAGCACCGCAACGGTACTCAGCGCCGCGACAAGATCGCAGAACAGCATGGTTTTCTTTTTGTTCCATCTGTCGCTGAGCGCACCCGCAAAAATACTCATCAGCACGTACGGCGCATACGAGCATATAGACAATAATGCAGTTTTCAGTGCCGAACCGCTTTGCGTATACAGCCACAGTACAAGCGCATAACCCGTCAGTCCGCTACCCAGCGCCGAAAGCGACTGAGTGCTCCAAAGTAAAATATATGTTTTTAAGCTTTTTTTCATAACAACTTCGCTCCTTGATAAATAATTTTTTATCGAAGTGCAAAGTCCGAGGATCTATTACCCTCCGTGCGGCGTCCTCAAACCTTGCACGGAGCTTTTACAGCGCAGATAACCACAAATATTCCTCCTGTCTTGATTTATTGAGATCATTATATCACTTTACGCCGCCATTGTCAAGTATCGTTACACCAACGTTTATTTTATGATCATCTTTGGCGCGTTGAGATTATTTTACGTTTTTTATCTTTACGTGTAAATGACTTTTTTGAGCCGCTGTAATAAAGATACGAATTAAAGCGGAATGCCAAAAAATAAAAACGAAAAAGCGAGGGGATTGACCTCGCTTTTTTCTTCTATTAGAGACGTTTGATAATTTCATCGGCTATCTTGGCGCGGCAATCGTCGGAAATTCCAAAATCCTTCCCGCGATACGTCCATGCCGCTCTGCCTATTCCCAGCTTGTTGAAAACGGAGGAAATGTCGCTGTACCAACGCAGCAGCCGGTCATCGGGAACGCGGTCGATAACACCGTACTCGCCGCAGTAGATGGGTACATTCAGCTTTTCGGCGACCTCAACGGCAACAGCCATTTCCCATTCCATATATGACGCGTTGATCATTGCGCCGCCGAAATTATCAAACATCCGCGCAATATCATTACCCACGTATTCCAAAGACTTTTCCCGATAATTCTCTTTGGTATCCGGGTAATCAACATCGCAGTCGGCGCGCATATTATCGACCCACGGTGCTTTCTGATGCGTGAAAACAAGCGGATTATAGTAGTGGAAATTAAACACGATCTTATCATCACAAGGCTTGTCGAGCAATGTCAGCCCGAAAATACTGTTCTGGAAAATACCGCCGATAAGTATGAAATTATCGGGAGCAAAGCGGCGTATCTCGCGTACAGTCCGCGCGGCAATACCGTTCCAAATTATTGCATACCTTCTTTCGGTGATCTCGTTGAGCAGCTCGAATGCCACGTGATCCGCCTTATCTGCGTAATGTCTCGCAATCTCGCTCCACATTGCCAGAAACACGTCCTGATAACGGTCTTCCTCAAAGAATCCGCTCTCATTCTCTCCCTTATCGAACGAAAAACCGAGTGTTTTGTGCAGATCAAGAATAATGTTGAGACCGTGTTTTTCGCACCATTCAACACAGCGGTCGAGATACCTGAACGCATTTTCGCTTACGGCATTGTCCGCTCCGAGAATTATATCGTAGTCGAACGGAAGCCGTACATGATCACAGCCCCACCCGGCTATTCGCTCAATATCCTCCTCGGTGATGAAGCGCTCCAGATGCTCCTTTTCATAGCTCGACTGCGACAGCCAGCCGCCAAGATTTACTCCATGCTTGTAGCCTGTAAATTCTCTCATTCTATTTACGCCTCCCTGTAATCGACAGACTTGTACTCGGCAATAAGCGGAGTTGTACCGTCATATGCCTTCAGCCAGCCGTCAACACCCTTGCCCGGCCATACGTTCATCATTATCTTCCCGGGAGTGGACGGGATATTCTCATCGGCAGAGTAGACCGCCTCACCGTCTACATACCATGTGATTTTGTCTGCCTGCCAGTCAAAGCCATATGTGTGAAAATCCTCCGACGCGTCAAAGCCCAGCTCGTAAATATATTCGTGTTTGCCCACACCATCGGTGTAATAATTGAATTGCACCATGGTTGTGTCCTTGCCGAGAAACTCAATATCTATCTCGTCCCAAGGGTTGTTATCGGTCGGACCCGTATAGGTGAAGAACGAAGAAACAACACCATCGTTCTTGATAGGCTTCATAACGACCTCATACATTCCGTAGCTGTAAAAATCCTTACTGCGGAATTCCGCGCCCGAATATGGGATAGCGCCCGCGCCGTTTCCGTCAAGGTCTATTTTCAGCTTCATTGAACCGTCCGAAAAACCGACGTTGGACTTTCTCCAAGTACAGTTGAACATAGAACCGTTTGTCCAGCCGTCAGAACACTCAAACACACTGCTCACGTCCGAAAGAGTTCCCGTTAAATCGGCGAGCACGCCGCTGTTGATATTGCTTTCGGGTGTGCTGCTTTCCGATGAAGAGCTTCCGGAGATGCTCTCGCTGCTTGTGCTTTCCGAAGTGCTGATCTCGCATGCGCTGTCTGTTGAACTTGATGTACTTGTGCTGCTTTCGGGAGAAGCTGTGCCGACATTATCGGTACAGCCGCATAGCATCGTAATTATTGCCATTACCAATGCTCCCTTTTTCATAAGCTTATTCATAATATCACGTTCCTTTCGGTATTCTTTGTAATTTGATTATACCTGTTTTTCGGAAAATGATATACAAAAAAGCAACTAAAAATATCGTGTTTTTAATCCGAATTGATATCCACGCCGCCCTTTATTCCTGACGAGGAATTATAGTATTTTTGGCGGTACTGTTTGGGTGTTAGTCCCGTTTCCTGCTTGAATTTCTGGATAAAATGGCTATGCGAACTGAATGAGAGAAAGCTGCCTATATCCACCGCCTCGTAGTTCGAATATTTAAGCATCTGACAGGCCGCGTCAATACGCTTCTTCAATATATATCTGTTGAGCGTAACGCCGGTTTCGGAATGAAACAGCTTGGACAGATACTGCACCGATAGTCCCAGCTCGTCGGCGATATTGCTCACAACTATCTTTTCATGCAGATGATTGTAAATATATTCCATACATTTCGTGACCTGATAGCAGTAGCTTGAGCTTTTATTCAGCTTCGCCATACGCTCGGTGAAATCCGTTATACATTCCGAGTGAATCTCATTGATCTCCTCGGGGGTTTTCGCGTTATCGGTCAGTCGTATATATAAATCGGATAGATTGTAGGCGGTCTCGCGCTCCATTCCGCCCTCAACACAGAAGCGTGTAATAAACGATACCGTTATCACCATATGATACTTTAAATTTCTCAGTTTATCAGTCGACAGCACGCCAAAACCCTCACCGCCGAGCGGAGTGGAGCTTGCCCGAGCGCCATCGAGATCGCCGCGTTTTACACATTCGTAAAAGCGCATTTCATTTTCTACAGGCGAATGTCTGAGCGCGTTTTCACGCATTTCAAATTCAATCTGTGAAAATGCTTTCTTAATACTCATGATAACTCCCTCCTTGACTTACTGCTATAAATTCTAATTTAATCATTTATCCTTATAAAATATTATACAAAAAAATTCCCCAAAAGTCAAGATATTTGGTTAAACCGAAAATAAAAAAGTTAAAAATCTGATATAAACTTTCTGACGGAAATGATATAATTTAATCATAAAAGGGCGGAGAGATACGCTCTCACCGAAAAACGGGGATTTCCCCATGAACGAAAGGATATACCGCTATGAAAAAAATCGTTTCCGTTATTACTTCCGCAGCTGCCGCGGCTGCACTCTCTATTACCGCTTCCGCGTACGCCATTGACTTCGACCTCGGTTTCGGTTGGTCGGCAAACACCACTGTCCCCGGTTCGGCGTTTGCCGATGTTACCCCATCAACCACCGTTACTATTACCTATGAGGCGAATGCCGCGCTTGCGGATATGCCAAATCAGGATTACTGGTGCATAAAGCCCATGATAAACGACGAAGGCTGGCCGTTCATAGACTCTCTGGGTCTTGAGCTTTCCGAGAGCAAGGACAGCTATCCCGTAGATGTTGAGGGCAGCTCGATAAGCTTTACAATCCCCGCCGACGTTCTTGAGCATGTTCAGATTGCGGGCATGGCGTTTATGGGACATGGCGTTAAGCTGCTCGATATGACGTTCTCCGACAGTGCACCGGAGTCTTCCGCTCCCGAGACCGAAAACGAGACCAAGCCCGCAAACCCCGATTCCGGTGTTGAAGGGGTTGCTGTGATAGTCGGCGCCGCGGCTTTGGCACTTGGTGCAATGATCGTTACCAAGAAAAGGAACAAGTGATCTTGTGAAATATTGAAAGGAGGATCGCTATGAAACGTTTAAAAAGTATTCTTGCTGCCGTAATGGCTTTGAGCTGTGTGATGACGGTAACCGCTTGCGAGGAGGAAACGGGTTCGTTGTCAACAAACAGCGCTCCCTCGGGTGGTAATGTTCCGCCCGAAGCCTCCAACAATTCTTCTACCGCTACCATGAACGAATCGGATGCGCAGGAGGTATCAAAGATTGATCTGAATGCGGAGAAGCTGGAAAATCCCACCGTAAAATTCCTGAGCGAGTGGGATTTGAATCCCGCTGAGGGGCAGCCCCTTTCCGTGGCGCTCGAGCTGTTCCAGACGCAGTATGGCGGACGTATCGAGCTTGTGCAGACCACATTCGACGAGCGTTACACAAAGCTTTCCACAATGATTGCCTCGGACTTGTCTCCGGATATGTTCAGTGCGGGAGATATGGATGTTTTCCCTAAGGGCGTGCTGAGCGGATACTTTCAGCCGCTTGACCCGTATATCGATTTCGAAAGCGAGCTTTGGGCTCCTATGAGCGCGGTAAACGATCAGTTCTGCGCTAACGGAAAGCACTATGTCGGCGCGGTTGGCGTTGAAAGTGACTGTGTGATGTTCTATAACAAGAAAACCATTATCAATAACAGTCTCGATGATCCCGTTGAGCTTCTCGAGCAGGGCAAGTGGGATTGGGACGCACTCTGGAGTATGATGACCAAATTCTGTAACCGCGAAGAAGAAAAGTTCGCGACGGACGGATGGTGGTTTGAGGGCGCCCTCTCACTCACTACCGGTAAGCCTTATATAGGTATGGAGGACGGAAAGGTCGTTCATAATCTTGATCATCCAATGATAGAAAAAGCACAGAGCTATATGCTCAATATGAAAGAGAATGATTTGCCGTTCCCCAAAGCCGAAAACGGCTGGCGTATTGTTCCGTCAAACATCAAGGACGGAAAGACACTGTTCTATCCCGTAGGAACATATGCTCTTTACCCATACAACAACATCATTCAGGACTTTGGAAATATGGAGGACGTTATGTTTGTTCCAATGCCCAAGTGTCCCGATGCGGACGAGTATTATCTCCCCGCGCGTGTAAACGGATTTGCGCTGATCAAGGGCGCGAAGAACCCCGAAGGCGTAGCCGCTTACCTTAACTGCGCTATGGCTGCGCGCGACAGTGAGATCGCGGACGAAATAGGCAAACGGCAGGCGTTCGAGGAATACGGTTGGACGCAGGAACAGTGGGATATGCTTGAAAAAGTAACGGAAATGACGACTGAACATCCGGCTATAGAGATGTATAACGCTGTTACCCCAACTATTGCTGATTACATCAACAACCCGATGAAAGAAGCCTATAACAGCGGAGCAAGTTGGATTCAGACCCGCGATTCCATAAGAGGACCGGTACAGATGGAGCTTGACAGTGTTAACAAATCGCTGAATTCATAAGGTAAATCCTCCCAAAGGAATGACAGGCACCTCCAAGCAAGCCATGTCAAGCTCAGTCTATTGTATAATAAACGAAACCGCGGCAATATTTTTTGCCGCGGTTTTGTATCATAGGAACCCATACAAACGCATTTCCAATGCCCAAATGAGACCGAGCCTGATGTTCATCAGCACGCAGATCATCTCCCAGATATCACTTATCATCATTACCCCTTTCCGCCTTTTCCCTTTTTCTATAATTGCCGATGCAGACCGCCATAACTATACCCAACGTTAACATCAGCACACAGCTTAAAGTTAACGCAAAATATTCCGATACCATGTTGTTGCGGATTAAGAAGTGTTCCATAAAGTCATCGTTGTCCTTGTCCATCATTATCATAACAGACAGAATAACCGCGTCGCCGAAAAGGAAACCCATCTGCGAAGCCAAGGTCGCCGTGCCGTTTACGCCGAACAGCGAGCCTCGCCTCGCGTTCGCGCAGACCCAGTACAGATACGCTATTGCACCAAATATTGCCGTTGAAAGCACCCAGCTCTCGCACCACTGCGGTCCGCACTCCATAACAAGGAGATTCCCGACATAATAACGAAAGCCCACAGCGCCCTTGTCGTGATCTGCGAACGCACGACGGTTTGCCGCTCATCAAAAATATCCTTCTGCGAAACTATGGGGTCGTTGTTGACTATCTTCGCGCAGAAATCGTCAAATGACTTCAAGCTCATATTATTCGTCCCCTTTCTTCTTTTGATCGGCTTTTGCAAAAATTATCGTAAGCACGCCGTATACAACAAACAGTATCCACGCCGCAATAAAACAGAAGTCATCCGTTGGTCTGACATCGGCGAAAAGACTGCGATACTCCTCGTTTCCGAACAAATATTTCGCGCCCATCATTCCACCCATAAATATAGCGTAGAGACCTGTGAATTTTATGGCTTTGCCGCCGTTTATCCCGATAAGACAGCCCTTTGCAAAGCAGCGGATATTGAAATATATCATGCAGAGCATAAAGAATATCAGCATAGGCGAGGCGTAGCTCTCCGCCCACCTGTACCAGAGATCCATTACAAAGTTACTGATAAACGACAAGCCCGAAAAGATTATCAGCGCCTCAGCCAATATTTGGGTGCGCGCGATCTTCTGCCGCTCGTCCATGATCTCCTTTTTGCTGTTCGGCTGTCCGAGTATATAATTTTCAAGGAATTTGTCAAATGATTTCAAGCTCATTGTTCTACCTCGCTTTCGTTCCTTTTCTCCTCATGCCGCATAACGCACAGCATAAAAATCCCGCAGCCTATCATCAGCAAAAAGCACAGCGCGAACACAAAGTCCCCCGAAAGCTTGCCGTCCGTGATAAAATAATCCTCCTCGCCGATATCAAACACATAACGAAATCCGTTCAGCGCTCCGATAACAATGATCATTACCGCCGAGTACTTCTGCGCGTATCTGCCGCTTACCGCGAGCATACAGCCCTTGACCGCGCACCGGATCTCCCACCAAAGCAGACATATCACCGCGAACAGCAGCGTTACCGTCATCTGGCTCTCCGCCCATTGGTAGAACAGCTCCGTTACCATGCTGTTTACGATAGTCATACCCACATAAAGAAACAGCGCCTCTATCGCCAGCCGCGAACGCATAACGTTCTGCCGCTCGTCAAATACCTCTTTCTGACTGCCGGGCTCCGAAAGTATCAATCTCTCGCAGAATTTATCAAATGATTTTAATCTCATGATTTACCTCCCTCGTCATTCCAGAACAGCTCGTCAAGCGTCTTGCCGAGCGCTCTGCATATGTCTATGCACAAATTTATCGTCGGATTGTAGTCGCCGTTTTCCACGGCGCTTATCGTTTGCCTCGTCACCTTAACCTTTTTCGCAAGTTCGTCCTGCGAAAGGTCTAGGGCGGCGCGGGCGGCTTTCATTCGTAAGTTTTTCGCCATATCCTCACCTCTTGATTGTAGTATATCATATCTTTTACAAAATGTCAAGTATATTTTACAAAATTTCAAAAATATTTTTCAAAATGTCGGGTGAAGGGCAAAAAATATCCCCGCAGAACATTTGCTCTGCGGGGATATGATTTTTAATACAGAGGTTCTTCGCCGTGATATCCGTTACGGTAAACTCAAACTCTATATCCTAGTCAGCAGTATACCTAATAATATATTGAACAGCGCGAACAGCCTTTTCATAAGTGTTCCTCCCGTCTTAACGTGAGTTACTTACCCGCGCATATATCCGATATCGCCCTCGCCACGAGCTTTCTGAACAGCGGTGCGACGCGGTCGGCGGTCTCCTGTACCTCCTTATGCGAGAGGGGATTTGCGGAAATTCCCGCGGCGAGATTGGAAATGCAGGAAATGCCGCAGACCTCCATTCCGCAGTGACGAGCCGCCATAGCTTCGATAGCGGTGGACATACCCACGGCGTCAGCGCCGAGCCGTCCGTAAGCGCGTATCTCGGCGGGGGTCTCATAGTTCGGACCTGTGGTCTGAATATACACGCCACGCTGTAACGATACGCCCTCGGCAGCGGCCGAATTCTCTATTATCGTGCGCAGACGGCGACTGTACACCTCGCTCATATCGGGGAAACGCGTACCCAGCTCGTCAATATTCGTGCCGATAAGGGGAGAGGGAACAAGCGAGCTGATATGATCGGTTATCAGCATAAAATCCCCCGCGTGAAAGGCAGGATTAATTCCGCCCGCCGCGTTGGTGAGGAACAGCGTTTTCGCGCCCATAAGGTGCATTAACCTTGTGGGCAGTACAACGTCCTGCACGGGATAGCCCTCGTAGAAGTGAACTCGACCCTGCATAGCTACGATAGGCACACTGCCCGAGTACCCGAACACAAATTGTCCTTTATGCCCCGCAACGGTACTTTTCGGAAATCCTTCGATCTCGCTGTACGGCAGTGTTTCCTTAACGTCCATGGTGTCGCAGAAATCACCCAGCCCGCTGCCTAGAATAAGCGCCAGCTCGGGCTTGAATGTGATCCTCTTCGCCACAGCCTCGTGACATTTTTTCAGCTTTTCGTAAACTTCGTTCATAATAAAAACCTCCGGTAGATATTTTTATTTTCCCGCGGCAAACGACGCGGAAAAAAATTAATTACTTATTAGCTATAAAGAAAAACCGCGGAAATCTGAAAATTATCTCTCCGTTTTTCTGTTTCGGATATTCCTTTGCAAGCTCCACCGAAATATCCGCTATAAATTCCGCGCCTTGCTCCTCGGACAAAGCCGCGAGATACGTGCGCAGCCCCGTAGAGCGATACCATTCGATAATGCTCTCGATACTCGGCATACGATGACAGTAGGTTGTCTGCCACATCTCGAAATCATCCGTCATAGCGCTGAGGATATCAAAATATTCCGACTGTGTAAGTGTGCCGAATATCCGCTTTTCGGGAAATTTATTCGACCACTTTTCGCTCTCGGAGATCCTCCCGATTATTTGGTGTATAGGCTCGTCATAGTTCATTGGTATCTGCACCGCAAGCGCTCCGCCCTTTCTCAACAGCTCGAACAGTCTCGGCAGCAGCTCTGTGTGATCAGGCAGCCATTGCAGACAGGCATTAGAGAAAACAACGTCGAACTTCCCGCGCATCTCAGACATATCGCCCGAAATATCCAGAATGATAAAGTCCAGATCGGGATTGTCCTCGCGCGCCTTTTTCACCATATTAGCACTGTTGTCCGCGCCGATAACAAACGCTTCGGGAAAGCGGCTTTTCAGAACGCGCGTAGAATTTCCGGGACCGCAGCCGAGGTCTATTACCTCCAATGGTTTTCCGTTCAGCCGCGCCGCCAAGTCAATAGCGGGCTGAGTGCGCTGCGCCTTGAATTTCAAATACTGTTCGCTGTTCCAGTCAGCCATTTCCAACCACTCCTTTCAGATAGTGTAAAAGCATCTCAATATCGCCGCGTTCTAACGGCAAAATCAGCACCGCGCCGTTGTAGTTTGTGTCTTTCAGCCGCAAAGCAATATGCATCTCCGCCCACACATCAAGTTCGTCCTTGCCGAGCGCCGACTTCGGATAAAGCTCAAATGTGAGATCGGGTTCGGTAAAGCCGATCTGAGTTTGCTTTGTTATACCGCCGTTCAGCAGATTTTCCAACCGACGAGCCAGCGACAGCACCTCGCAAGACGCGAGCATTTCATCGTTCTCAACATAATAATCCATGTAGTCTCCAACCTTAATTTGCAAGTCGACCTTGCACCAGTTGTCCTCCCAGCGATAATTATCACACGGCGCTGTATAACCGCCTATCTTGATTGAGAACTCCATCTCTTTCCACATTAATTTCAAAACCATAGTTCTCCCTAAATTTCCGCTAATGTAACGCCCCCGTCATGATAAAACTCGATAATCCGCGAGAACTTTTCGTCCAGTATCCAAGTATCAAACGCGGGCGCGAGAACGTCGTCAAGACACATCAGTATCTGTTTAAATCTGCACCTCACCACAGGCAGCTCAGCATTATTGTAAATAATGTAACAGGAAAAATCACCCAACCTGCCAAGCTCCGAAAGCGATATTTCGCGTGAACGTTTATACCGGCGAAAATCCAGCCGCCCATAATCGGTCAGACTCAAATTTGCCAGCGCCATTTTCGCCTCGTATATCTTCGCTATTTTGTAGCTGCCAAGCGCCGCCAGACACTCCTCGAATAATGTCATTGCTCCCCCGCTTTCAATTCCGTTTCCCTCTGATTTAGCCGCGGTATCACCGCCGCAAAACATGACAACACAGCCATAATATTATATCTTGATCTCAGCACGGCTTCCGTTCTCACCGTCTTTTCTGACAACTATCTGCTTGGTAATACTGCGTTTGAGTTCGCTGACATGGGAGATTATCCCGATAAGAATACCCGATTCGGTAAGCCCGTTGAGAGCGGTCATGGCTTGCTGTAAGGTCTCGTCGTCGAGCGAGCCGAAGCCCTCGTCCACGAACATAGTTTCAAGCTCGATACCGCCCGCGCTTTGACGAACCGTTTCGGAAAGTCCGAGCGCCAGCGCAAGCGACGCCAAAAACGACTCGCCGCCCGAAAGCGAACGCACATCGCTCTCTTTACCGCTGTAACAGTCAAAAACATTTATATCGAGAGTGTGATCGCAACGTTTATCGGTGAATGTTTCTTTACAGCGAAGTTTAAAACGTCCGCTCGTCATCTGCCCAAACTGTATGTTTGCGCGTCTTAAAACATCCTTGAAAAACTCTACCTGCACAAAGGCTTCCAACGTTGCCCTGCTTTGTTCTTTTCCCTTTCCATTGGAGACGTCGGAAAGACCGTTCAGCAAATTTGCGCGTTTCTCAAGCTCATTTAGCTGCGGGATCCTTTCGGTTAACTTTTTTAATACGCCGGAGTTGACTTTCAGCCGAAGATTTATGGCGTTAAACATTTCGGAAAGTTTTTTTTCACGCCCCTTAAGCTGTGCCTGTTTATCATTCAGCTCGTCAATGTCGACGGGAGCATAATTGGGGGGAAGCTGCTCGGAAACTGCGTTTATTCGTGTGCGAGTATCGTCAAGGAGCTTTTCAGCGCTCTCCATTGCATTTTTAGCCTTTTGTACCGCTTCGCTTAGTGTGGCGGACTGCGTTCGGAGCGACTTTATCTCATTCTCCGCATCCAGTTTCCCTGAAAATCTGAGTTTGCTTTTTAAACCATCCGACTGCTTTTTCAGCTCCTCAGCACGGACGCTTGCCATGTCTGTTTCACTGTTTATCGCAACACATTTTTCCCCCAATGCTTTTACTTCATTTTCCTTGTCGGGAATAGATTTCTCAAGTTCCTTGCGGCACTCGTTTTTTGACGTTTCCTCCGCAATCCTTTCGGAGATATTCATAATTTCGGCGTTTACGGAATATAACCGTTTTTTCGCTTCCATGGCGGCATTTTCCGGTTCGCACTCTATGTTCAAAGCGGTAAGCTTTCTATCGACAGAATAGCAGACGCTTTCAAGACCACCCTTGATCTTTTCGCAGGAATTGCAGAGATTATCCGCACTCTTACGGGCAGATTTAGCGTTTTTCTCGGCGAGCTCCACATCGGTTTTATCGGGAGAATTATCCGGTCTTACCGCTTTGTTCGGGTGGTGTGCCGAACCGCATACGGGGCATGGTATGCCATCCGAGAGCGTACTCGCGATATCGGCGTACAATCCTGCGCGTTCATTGTTATAGCGGTTGCGTAGAATTTTGGCTTGGTTCTCGAGCTGTGCCGCGCTTTCGTCGGCATTACGGTATTTACTCTGTTCCGCAGATAATTTTCCGCAGATATCGTTGTACGCATTGATATCGCGCAGCAGCGCTTCAATATCGTCTTTTTCGCGCTCGCGCTGCTCCTTTTCGGCTTTTAAATTAGCGGCATTCTCTCCGGCGCTGCCTAGAGTGTTCAGCTTCCCCTTCATTTCCTCAAGCTCTTGTTCCGCATTTTTACGGCATTCCTCCAAGAACTTTATCTTCTTGCTGCCGTTTGCGGCGATATCATTGGCTTTTTTCAACTCCTTAAGGATGTCATCGAGCTTTTCATACTCGCTCAAATTTTCACCTATGATCGTAATATCTTTTTCAAGTGCCTTTATTTTCGGAGTGTTTTCGTTATGAATACTCTCGAATTCGCGCTTCAGGGTTACGGCTTTTTTTTCTGTTTCGGGAATACCCGCTTTCAGCCTTTTGATCTCTTCATATCGTCCGTTTCTGTCCTGTGCGGCGATGATGTCTCCGACGATATTCTCAATGACTTTTTTGACCTTTTCAAGTTCTTCGCTTAATTTCTCTTTCTGAGTTTCATCGGACAAGATTAGTGACCTAAGCAGCTCCGAAAACGTATCCAACATGGACATATCAATCAAAGAGCCGATGATGATATCCTCCTTTGCTTCAATAAGCCGCTGACTTTCACCGCATTCGATCAGCTCAATACTGCGAATTATGTCGGCTTTAACGCTTTCAAGGTCTTTGACCGAATTATCGGCGGTTTCCTTAATCTTTAGCTGAAACAGCTTATATATCTCGGTATCGAGCAGCTTACGAAATATCTCTTGCCTCTCTGTTGACTTCGCGAACAGCATTTTGCGGAAATCGCCCTGCGCCAGCATGATTATCTGCTTGAACTGCCTTTCGTTTATACCGAGTATCTCGGTGATCTTTGCCGTGACCTCACCCTCTTTTTCAAGCGGCTTGCGGTCGTCTGGAAAGGTCAAAAGACTTCTGGCAGGCTCGGGCGTCGTACCCGATCCACGCTTCTTTTCTCTCTGATACGCAAGCGAGCGCATTACAATGTACCGCTTTCCCATGCACTCAAAAACAAGCTCCACCTCGGTAGGCTCGTCCCCCGCGGCATTGCGCGAACGCATCATCTCGTTCCTGCGAAATTCGCCCGAGGGAGAACCGTAC
>CAJUMS010000015.1:0-1460 GCA_910587465.1 uncultured Oscillospiraceae bacterium | reverse complement strand
TTCCTGCCCCCATATCACCCGTTATCAGATACAGACCTTCCGTACCGAGCCTTGTAAAATCAAGTTCCGTCCTTTGCACATACGAGCCAAACGCGTTCATTGTCAGCTTAAGCGGTCTCATCTCATCTCCTCCGTGATCTCGGTAAATATACCGTTTACAATTTTCAGCTGCGCGTCGCTCAACTCACTGCCGCGCTGCTGTTTATAGAATTCAGCAAATATATCAGCGGGTGACAATTTATCAAAATATTCTGTCGGAACAAATTCTTTGGCGGCGCGGGTGTGCGAATTGTCATAATCTAAACTCATTATATTCGGGAAATATTCGCGCAGTTTGCTCATTGCATTATATATCTCCTCCTCGTCCGTCAAAACGACCTTTATGAAATCCTCCGAGCCTTGACCGGAAACAATATCCCTGAAGTTTCCCTTTATCTCACGCCAATCGTGCAGCGGCGCGTCCAACGGGATCTCCGATATTCGTATATCTCCCTTTTCACCCACATTCACAACGGTTATACTTTTGTTGTGAGAGACCTCGGAAAAAGAATATTTCAGCGGAGTGCCGCAGTATCTCACGGTTTCTCTGCCAGCATGCTGTTTGCCGTGAAGATGACCGAGCGCCACATAATCAAACGGCTCGAACACATATGCGTCGATATTGTCTGTACCGCCAATGGACAGTCGTTCGGAATCACAAGCAGACGCTCCCGTTACAAACTGATGAGCTATAAGAATATTGCGCTTTGAAGTATCTATATTCATATCGGAGAACACACTCTCCGCCGCTTCGTTCCATCCGGATATTTCGCTGCCGCCCTGAGCCGCGCGAACTGCGGCGGGAGTTACATACGGCAGCATATAGAAATTCACCTCGCCGTAATCGTCTTTGAGAACAACAGACTGCAAAATGCGCTCGTAATTAATAAGGTTAAACTCAGGCGAAATGAATATTCCGCTGTGCTCCATTATTCTGTTGCCAAACCCGAGCCGTTCAGCGGAATCATGATTTCCGCTTATAACGAGTATATATACGTCAAACTCCGATATTCGAAACAGAAAATCGTCAAAAAGCGCAACCGCCTCCTCCGACGGTACAGAGCGGTCGTAAATATCTCCCGCGATCATCACCGCGTCGGGCTTTTCGGAGCTTACCAGTCCGACAATAAAGTTCAGAATATCCCGTTGATCCTCGATAAGCGAACGCTCGTGGATACGCTTTCCCAAATGAAGATCGGACATATGAAACAGCTTCATAAAACTCCCACCTTTGCTATCATATATTTAAATTGCTGTATTGTCGTACGCTCCCCATATTTTCAATAAGCAGACGCTCTTTATTCATATTATATCATAACACAAAATGATTTTCAAGGATATTTTTCACTTAATCGGAAATCAAGCGTGATACTAATCTCTAACCAAGATATAGACAACCGAGAGAAAATATGATATAATAA
>CAJUMS010000014.1:32134-48128 GCA_910587465.1 uncultured Oscillospiraceae bacterium | reverse complement strand
CGTTACCCTATCATTCCACTTCTCGGATTATCAGTTCTCCTAAGCAGATAACTGTTATGTTCTCTTTTTAGTGCCTAATCTTTTCAATTAGGAACGTGTCGCACTATTATCCTCCTCTGGGAGTACAAGATAGATTGCGGATTTGCGACTACAAAATTCTTCCACATCAATACTCGTATCAAAACAGAGAATTTGTTCAAGCTCCGAATCGATAAACGAATTCAACCTCGAGAGCGCCGTTGACATAACACTCGCCATTGCCTGATCGGAGGAATTCAGTGCCGCACCTGCGAACCATCTCGCCTTATGCTCGCCAGGCAGCTTATCAATCAGCATTTGAAACCGCGATACGCCTTTGGTTCCGGACGGAGCGAGCAAGTCTTGTATAAGTTTGAAAACGCTGATAATGTGTCGTTTCTCGGGAGGACAAAATTCCGCGATCAGCAGAATGACCGCAGTCAGCAAGCCCTCCGCCGCTTCATAAAAAACGCGTTCTTATCATTTTTTAAAACCATTATGGGTAAAAGCGGAATTTCTCCCGAACAGAAAAACATAATCGATAACTGCTTGCACGAAGTGTACCGCGACTTTCTGCTCGGCAATACGACCGCAATGCCTACGTCCAGGGACTACTATGAAATCCTGAGCAAACAGCAGTCGGAAGAAGCCAAGCCGCTGTATATGTCGCTTGAGCTGTATGTCAACGGCTCTATGAAGATATTCTCCTATCCGTCAAACGCAGACGCAAACAATCGCGTGGTGGTCTACGATATCAAGGATTTGGGCAAGCAGCTAAAGCCTTTGGAAATGACGGTAGATTATGGCAGAAGTAAAGCAGATATGGTGCGATCAGAGCTTCTGGTGCGAGGAGGACAAGAAGTTCTATCCCGAAACCAAGACGAAAAACGGCAGAACGTACAAGCTCGACTCGACAACGTTCGTGTATATGGAGCAGATGAAACTCGGTCTGACAGAGAAGGAACAGGAACTTATGAACGAGCCGATAGGACAGTGGGGCGAGAAGTGGCGCAAGCTAATGGAGGAAATGCACCCCGAACGGATACCGTCGCTTCAAGGGCGACTACTGTGGAAACTGATACCCCGACAGATAGATAGCAAAGCGTGGGAGCTGCGGCAAACGCTCAAGACGCAGTACGCGAAAAAAACCTTGTTCGACAGAGTTCACGGGGTTGATAGCGTGGGAGAACACATTCGGTATGACAGCGGACAGAGAGATAATGGAAACGGTAGTGCTGGGTCACATCGAGTAAACGAAAGGGTATCTACCCCGATGATATGTCATTACTCGTGAGGCAAAACGTATCACGTCCGAAGAAAACGAGCTTGAACCGACGGAGGAACAAACCGTTAAACAGGAGCACACAGAAACACTCACCGCGCCCAAACAAACAGAAGAACCACCTGTTGATATAAAAAATCTCGCACAGCTTAAACGCGCACTTACGGTCGGCGCGGAATTTGAAATTACATCATATATTCGCGGCGATGTTGTTAATCAATGGCGGCGGGTAAAAGAAGCGGATACGGTGGCGATTTACAGTATTCGTCCCGACGCGCCCGATGATGAAAAAACCACGTTGGCAAATCACGGGCGCGGTTCGTATCTGCCTTGGGAGAAAGCGTCCGATTGGGGATTTGCAAACGGAGTTTGTACCGCCTATCGCAAAGGAACGGAGCATACCGAGGAAAACAGGCTGTTTTCAATCAAGGTAAGACCGCCTGTTCACAAGCAGGAGCGCGGCGAAGAAAAACAGCAGACCGCCGAGATTACAAATCCGCTTATCAAGGAATTGGCGAAAACCTTTCCCGCGGATACCGACGAACGGCTTTACAACGCCTTTGAGGGCGCGAAAATGGCTGATTGGCAAAGCAATCAAGCGAAAATAAACCGCGTTAAACGCGCTCTCTATGACATTCTCAGAAACGAGGAACAAACGGAGAGCGCGTTTTCCGTTTTATCGTCGGGAGAAATGCCGAAGCTGAAAGACATCGTTATCGACCTCTCGCCGAGAACCGACAGCTATGAGCGCGAGGAAATTCCCGAACAGGCGCGGGACGGGGATATGTCCGAAAAAATAAATAAGATTGCGAAAACGGCAATCACCAAAATTGACTACACGATAACCGATGAGAACCTCGGTGTCGGCGGCGCAAAAGAGAAATTTGCGGCAAATATCGCGGCGATTGAAATGCTGAAGCGTATTGAAAGCCGTAATCTTCACCTTGCCGCGGATATGTTCAGAGCGCACAATGCCGAACCCGATGAGCAGAAAATTCTCGCGGGCTATGTCGGTTGGGGCGGCTTGTCACAGGCGTTCGACCCGAATAACAAGGCTTGGACGAAGGAATATCAACGGTTAAAGGAGCTGCTCACCGATGAGGAATACGCGGCGGCGAAAGGCTCTACGCTGAACGCGCACTACACCACGCCTACGGTAATTAACGCGATTTACAAGGGCTTACAGAACCTCGGATTTGAGGGCGGCAATATTCTGGAGCCTGCTATGGGCGTTGGCAACTTTTTCGGCGCAATGCACGAAGAAATCCGAAAGAACAGTCATTTGAGCGGTGTGGAACTCGACAGCATAACGGGACGCATTGCATAGCAGCTTTATCAAAATGCGGACGTACAGGTCAAGGGCTTTGAGAAAACCGACTTTTCCGACAACTTCTTCGACGCGGCGGTCGGAAACGTGCCGTTCGACTCTTACCCCGTGTCGGATAAACGCTATAACCGAGAAAAATTCTTTATTCACGACTATTTTCTCGCAAAAACGCTCGACAGACTTGCACCCGGCGGTGTTGCCGCGCTTATAACCACAAAAGGCACTCTTGACAAGAAAAATCCAAAGGTGCGGGAGTATCTGGCAAGACGCGCCGATTTAATAGGCGCAATCCGTCTGCCGAATAACGCGTTTAAGGCTAACGCTGGAACGGAGGTCACAACGGATATTCTGTTCCTGCAGAAACGCGAAAAAGTGGCTGTGGAAATGCCCGATTGGTGCTATATCGCAAAGGATAACAACGGCGTTCCCGTTAATCAGTATTTTATTGACCACCCCGAAATGGTACTCGGTACGATGAAACAGGGGTTGGAGTTCTCGCTGTACGGAAACCCGAACGAAACCGCCTGTGTGCCTATTGAGGGCGCGGACTTGAAACAGCAGCTTGAAGCGGCGGTCGCAAATCTGAAAACAAACAACGCTATTCGCAAGCACAGCGAACAGCGAAATGCCGAGGCGGGAGTTATCGCCGCGACAGAGGACGTGCGAAATTTCACGTTTGCGGAGGTGGACGGCAAGATGTACTTCCGCGAAAACAACATTATGACCGAAACCGCCGACAAGAACGGAAATGCGCTTACGGGAAAATCGCTTGACAGAATACGCGCGCTGGGTGAGCTGAGGCAGACGTTCCGCACGATACTTACGGCGCAGGAAAACAACTGCTTGGATGCACAGCTGGAAACGTATCAGAAGATACTTAACGCACGGTATCTATCGTAAAAATCACCCGTGTGTATCTCGTTAAGAGTACACCAAATATGCGATAATTCGTGAGGAACGACTGTAAAGAGGTCACTTTGACCGCCCGAAAAATCTCTTCTTATCATAATGCCGTCAAAATCTTTCCCCGTAAAAGCAGAAGCAAGAGCGTTCCATAACTCGTTGTTGTCCATAAGCCTATCGGGAAAATATTCCTCACAAAACCTTTCATACTGTTTATCCATGTCCAAATTATCATAGAAAGCAAGTTTAACGTTGTCGGATGTATAGTTGGTTTTGGTCATGCGGTTAAAATGTTCAAAAGCCACGTATGAGATTTCCGTTATTGTCTTTACGTTCACTATTTCACTCTCTATTCGTAGATACCGTTAAACAAATCTCCACTAATTTCAAGAACATCATCAAACAGAATAGCAGTACCGTCCGTCAAAGTGATGTTTCTTTCAATCGTGTTAATATTCTTGACCACTCCCCGAACGGTGACATAAGAACCGCCCTCTTTTTCTTCTTCCGAAAGTTTAATCTTTCGGTCTACCCTCCGCACCGTTTCGCTAATAGCGTCCTCGTGACCCGTCAGCGCGGCAAACGGTGAAAATTGCGCCGCGCGGTCGTGCATTGACATTTTAGAGCGGTTGCTTTTGGTACGGGAGTGGTTGATTATGCTTTCGTACTTGTTCATAAAATCGTTCCTTATTTATCCGATGTTAGGGATCCATGATCGAAATCAAATCAGTATCGGGGTTATTGTCAAGCATTTTCAAAATACGATTTGCAAAGCGTTTATAGAAATCTATCACCACGTCAATATGTTTCCTGATACTTGCCGAATTTACCTCTATGTAGCCCTTATCGTCACTCGGACACATATAGAAAATTGAAAAGGACTTCTTCGCATCTGTAAGAGCGGGATTGTCAAAATCCGCTTTCAAAAGTTCTGCTACACTATCTATGTCCTCGGCTAAAGCCCTTACGCTTTCATAAGTAAAGAAATTGTAAGTGAGATACCATTCAAAGCCGTTGATAAATCCAAGCCCGTCCTTAAATCTTCTCTTGTTATAAATCAATTCATTATCAAAATGCTTGTAGAAAAAGTGCGCCAAAAAGCACTCTACATCGCCTTCCTCGATTGAAAAATCCTCATCAAGTTCCGCTATGCGAACACCGTCTTTATCAGGCGGCATTTTCTTTGCTACAATATCCATTGCATTTTTCGCAAGATACAGTTTTGTGTTGATACCCGCCATTGCGGTTATGCTCGTTGTTTTGAGAACGTCGCGGATAATCGTCATTGCTAGTTCGTGAGCGGTCTGCTTGTACATCACAAGGTAATTCGTCACGTCCATAAAAACCTTGTCAATCGAGTATACGACAATATCTTCCTCGGAGATACACTTTAAGTAGACTTCATAGATTTTCGTGCTATATTCGATGTAATACTTCATTCGCGGCGGCGCGATAATGTAGTCCACCTTTAGGCTAGGATTGCTATACAGTTCGCTTGCGAAATGTGACGGTTCTCCTAATTGAAGCGAATAGTTGCGGTTTATCTTTCTCAACTGATATAATCGCTGATTGTTTACTTTTTCGACTTGTTGGATAACCTCGAATAGCCGAGGTCTGCCTGGCAGTCCGTAAGCCTTGAGTGAGGGGGAAACGGCGAGAACAATTGTTTTCTCGGTACGGCTCTCGTCCGCGACAATAAGGTTAGTGTTCAGCAGGTCGAGCTGGCGTTCTACGCACTCAACTGAAGCATAGAACGATTTAAGGTCTATGGCGATATATGTTCGCTCTGTCATTCATACATCCTCTTTCGTACAAATCCTTACTTGTTCCTTTATTAACCGAAGAATTTACGGAAAGAACTTAAATATTTATGGATTATTTTGACTTTTTTATTTCATAATGATATTGGGCTACTTAACCAAGCGTATATAAAATTACTAAATTATCTCTAGTCTTTCTAATGGTAAAGGTATCTCCACGTTTATACTTGCAAAATCTGACATTTTGTGTTATAATATAACAAAATGGTATTTATTATGATGGTTTTGGAGGTATTATCTTATGCTCGACTTCACTTTCTCTGTAATCGAGGACGAAAATCAACGCAACGAGTTAGCAGAGTTTTATATAAATCACAAAAATAAGCTTTATTCCATTGCGTTTTCCAGATTACATAACAAGGAGGATGCAGAGGACGCAGTACAAGAAGCGTTTTCGAGGATTTCTGATAAGCCCGACAGATTTTTTAACATTCAGCTTGAAAAAAGAAGAATTGCATATGTTAATGTAATGGTCAGAAATATTGCTATTGACATATTTAACTCTAAAAACAAATATGTTATGACAGATATAGATGAAGAAGAAATAACCGACAGCTCAGATATCTCGCTTGATGACAGACTGTTGGAAGATATTTCTCGAGATGAATTGGTGGAGTTTGTGGACAAATTGCCGCCTTTGCAGCGAAATGTTCTGATACTCACTTGCTTTGTCAAAATCTCAATAGATGAGACGGCTTCAAAATTAAATATTTCCAAAAAAGCTGCAAATTGGCGGCTATACCTTGCGAGAAAATCAATAAAGGAATTTGTTTCTAAAAGGATAAATAACTTATGAATGAAAATATCTTAGAAGAGATTGTTGCAGAGTCTTACAGACGTGAATACGAACAGTATGACAACGCTCCCGAACACAATTTTTCAATAAAGCACAAACTTAATATGAAGCGGATATTTGTGCGTTATACAAGGAATGTTAATAAAATCAAACAAATAGAGTCTAAAAGGCATTTTGAGGAAACTGCTTACAGTCATAGCTTGTCACTAAGGCAAAAACTGTTTGTTGCTGTATTAATCATTGTTCTTATGACCTTGCTTGTAGGCTGGGTAGCGGTTTACATTTCAAAAGATTTTCACGGAACAGTTTATCACGATTATACTCAACTTACGGTCGTTAATACAGATGACTGCCCGCAAACCATAGAGCATAAGTATTTTCTGCCCGAAGTTCCCGAGGGCTTTGAATTGGTCGAAACAATTTCCTCGTCTATGGCAGAATACAATAAATTTACTAATTTATCAACCAACGAAACATTTGCCATAACACAGCACGTTAAAAAGAGCTATTCGTCGAATTTCAATACTGAACATAAAAACATAAATCAGGTGGATATTAACGGTCACATTGGACAGTACATAGATTTTAGTGAAAATGAATTTAATTCTTCTCTACTTGTGTGGGATAATGGTGATTATATCATTGAAATAGGTGGCGATTTGCCCAAAGATACGCTTGTAAATTTGGCAAAAAGTGCCAAAAAATAGAAAACATGTAATTTTTTTAAAATATTGGGATGGTATTTTGCTTTTGAAAACAGAAGTATATTATGAGAGGATTAAAAATTCTCGAATATTATGAAAGGAGGCATTCCAATGAAACTAAAAAGTTTTGCCGCTTTATTTCTAACTGCGATTTGTTTGTGCTCGGTTTTCAGCGTGACCGCTTTCGCGGAAACCGACACTACATTTGCTGTTACGAGAAACATCTCACCTGCGTATGAAATCGCCAACAATGCGACATCAATTTTAGTTATTGATGGGTCAACCGCGAATTGTTCTAGTCAAGTATACGGCGCAAATATTGTAAGCATTACGGTTACACAAACGCTTCAAAAGTATTGGGGCTTGTGGATTTGGACAGATGTGAACGACGCAAAGACGAGTAAAACCGTCAATGATAGTTCGCTGTATTTGTCAACAACAAAAATCGGTCTTAGCAGCGGCACATACCGAGTGGAATCGGTATTCACCTTGACTAACAAAGATGGCAAGACCGAGACTATCACGGTTTACAGTGATGAGAAATCGGTAAATTAAGAAATTACAGGAGGATTTAACTATGAACAAAATCACAAAAAGGATAGTTGCAGGGGCATCTGCAATGATTCTGGCATTCGGCAACATGGCTATGACAGCCGGAGCGGCAAGCGGAACAGGTTATGTTGACGGTATTCCTGTTAAATATTCGACATCTATAACGGAAACCCGGTCCCTTTCCACTTCAAGCTTTCAGGAAGACCCGACAAGATACAACTTTAAATTGGAGCTTGGAATAGCCTACCAACATAGAAATCAACAAACCGGTTATGTAACTACTACCCTCGCTGAGCCGATTGAAGCAAGCGGTGGAGGAATTGGTCACCAAATCAACGCCCCTACTAACTGCACAATGGTTTGGGCTAGTACAAAACATACCTTTTGGGTAAACGATGGGATTGGTACTGTATTTAATTCTAAAGCAGAATATTAAACCGAATAGTTCATTTTGTAAAGCATCACTGCGCAATCAATATTTTACGGACGATTATCCCCTCGATGATCGAAGCGGAACTTGTCGAGGGGATGATTGTTTGATACGGAGGAACAATATGAAATTTCCGAAAAAAACAGCCGCAACAATTATAGCAGCACTTTCCCTGTTCGCCGCCGGCTGCTCCAAAAGAGACATTCCAGAAACAGACTGCATTATCTCTTGGGGCGGAGATAAGACCATTATGGAAAACGGTATATATTACACCTGTTCAAACGATGACGGTGATAGTATTTTGTGCTATTATTCAAAAGAGAATGGGCGTACCATTCCCGTTTGCGGCTCGCCGAGCTGCACACATACGTCAAAGCGTTCTCCCGATTGCGCTGCTCTCATGGATAGTGTTTTCGGTTTTTATCCGCGGGGGGATAATTTGTACTATTTCGCCTACAGCATGGATAACAACTCCATAGACCTTATGACATGCTCGTTAAACGGCTTGAACAAACGCACGGTTTCTACTGTGGAAGATACGTTTGCTCCGTTTATAAAAAGCGTTGAGTATGTAGACGATTATGTTTTACTTTCTTACAAAATTATGTATGAAATAGATGAGGAAAAATTGGAATCGGGGATAGGCGGCAGTGTCTCGCTGGAGCTTGACAAAACAAAGGTGTTTGACCAAAAGATATACCTGAGTTCCGGAGATATAACAACGCTTGTCGAAAAAGAGGGGTACGACGCCTCAATATGGGGCGGCATTATCGAAGATGATATTCTGTATTATGCTTTCTCCGAAAACACCGATAAACTTGAGATCGACCAAGAAACGGGTGAATATATAGGGGGGTTAAAGCGCGAGGATGTGTACAGATACGGTTATTACGCGCTTGATACAAAAGACGGTTCGGAGCGCAAGCTGAGTGAGGGTTATGAGCGTTTGGCGCCGATCGCTCCTTGCTTTGACCATTTTTCAAAAGATATCGTATGCTATTCCATGACCGACGATAAGCTCTACAAATTTATTTCGGATTCGGGCGAGTTTGAATATTTTGCGGATTGTTACAACGCAAGCTCCAATTATGTCTGCGACGAGCGTGACGCGCTTTTCCTGAAAACTCCCGACGCGGAAAATTACACGCGTTATAATTTTGAAACGGGAACATTTTCCGATATCCCGCGCCGCAATTGTCCGCTCGGGGAAATATATCTTAACGGCGTTTTTATAATCGGCGACACCGCGTGGTTCGCTTATTCGGCTGACGACGGCAGCTTTTGTATGGGATATGTTGACCGTAATGATTTTTTTGACGGTAATTTTGATAGTGCCGTATTTGCTTTTGACTTAAATAATTTCAGGGGGTAATAATTTTGAAAAAAATATTCGCAGTGTTAGCGGCACTTTGCTTTTTAAGCGGCTGCGCCAATAACGTTATTTATTCATCGGAAAGTAATTCCGGGAATGAAAACTTACAAAGCACAGCAAACGACGATAACCGGTTAAGCGACTCCATAACGCTGAAATGGGGCATAGGAGGATGCTCTATAACGGATTATGAAACGGAACTTTTGAATAAAAAGCTTAATGAAAACGGTTATAATTTCAGCGTGGATATTATTCAGCTTGCACACGAGGATATAATGGATACAAGAAATTTCTCCGAACTTGTTGCGGAATACGAAACAGCAAACGGCGCACTTGATATTTTAACCATGGGTGGCGATTGGTCAAACAAAGTGGGTGCGGCATACAATCTTATTAAAGATGGATATTTTCGGGAGCTTAACCCATCGGACAAGCTGCTTGAAATAGTTCCCGAAGCGTTGTGGAGCGCAGCTAAGGTAAACGGACATCTGTATACCATACCCGGGCAGTGTTTTAATGATACGGGTGTGACTTACTATTTCAATAAAAAATTTGTCGACGAAAGCCTTATTTCCGACTTCACCGGTGAGCCGAATAAGCTTGAAAACATATTGAAATCAGTCGCTCCGCGCGAAAATCTGATTGCGCTTAAATACGATATTGATTATCTTGATTACTCAGTGTCAATTCCCGACAGCGCCAAAGGTAATATCATACTCAACAGCGAAACGGGCAAAGCCGAAAATCCTTTTGAAAATGCCACTGTAATTGAATATGCAAGAGCGCTTAATTCGTTCTATAAAAGCGGATATTTGAATTATGAAGTGAATTTTTCGGATTATGACCCATTTGGTGAAGCCATTGATAATAAAACAGAGATTAAAACAGAGATGGCGATTATGGTATCTCCCGGCGCTCTGAACGATTTATCGCCTTATTTCCCCGAAGGTTCGGAAATAACTGCCGTTACGCTTCCCTGTTACGTTGAAAATCGTGTAGCCGCGTCAACAGGGATTTCAACGAAATGCGATAATCCCGAAGCTGCTATGGAGTTTTTGGAGCTGCTTCGGTGTGATAAATCATATTCCGATGTTCTTGGTATTGAGAATGACTTAAATTCGTCGTTTGTTACGGGTTTACCGTCAGGGCGATTTCCCAAAAACGACGAGATTATTCCCTCACGTTTTGCGGGTTTTGAATTAACGTATGACAAGATAACCGACTACACGGACATAGCAAGTGCTCTGCGACAGAACTATGACAGGCTGTGCAAGGCGGACGATTTCGACAAGGAGCTTTCCACCATAAACGGCGAACTCAAAGCGTCGGGAATTGACGATTATATTGCGCTCGTAAACAGTCTTCTGGAGGAATACAATGCGCTTGCAAATCAATAATCTGACAAAATGTTACGGACAAAAAACGGCTCTTGACAACTTTTCCTTTGAATTTACGGACGGAATATACGGCTTACTTGGACCAAACGGCGCGGGAAAGTCCACGCTTATGAAAATAATCACACAGATCATTGAACCGACAAGCGGGGAAATAATCGCAGAGGGCAGAAAAGTCGAAAAGCACGACCGCGAATACAGAAAGCTGTTAGGTTTTATGCCGCAGCAGCAGGCGATTTATCCCAATTTTACGCTGACGAGATTTCTGTTTTATATGGCGGCGCTTAAAGGTTTGACGAAAAAACAAGCCGCGCCGCAAATTGTCGAGCTTATAAAGCGCGTAAATCTTGAGGATTGCGCTAAAATGAAGCTCGGCGGTTTTTCGGGAGGAATGAAGCAACGCGCATTGCTTGCACAAGCACTTTTAGGCGAACCGAAAATTATCATACTTGACGAGCCCACGGCGGGTCTTGACCCGAAAGAGCGTATAAGTCTGCGAAATCTTATCGCCGAGCTCGCCTTTGACAGGATCGTTATTATAGCCACACACGTTGTGCCGGATGTGGAATTTATATCCAAAGAGGTTTTGCTGTTAAAGGATGGGGAAATAATTGACAGCGGCGCGCCGTCTGATATTTGCGGAGCGATCGATAATAAGGTCGCGGAGCTGCGGATAGATCATCGGCAATTAAAGGAGATCAGGAAAAATATGAAGATCGCTAGCCTAACCCGTGACGGCGATGAAATAGTTGCGCGCGTTATAAGCGAAGCTGTTCCGAACGGTAATTATCATACTGTTGCGCCAACTCTTGAGGACTTGTATTTGTACCATTTTGGAGAGTGAAATTATGAGTTTATTCTTATGGGAAATTAGAAAGATATTCTCAAACGCACTAATGTGGATTGCTATTGCAGTCGCTGTTATCATTAATGTGATGTTCTTAATTGTGCCCGAATACAGTGATTATTCACCCTCAGAGTATAATGCACTGTGGAATGAGATAACGGAACTGCCGCCGAACGAACGGGGCGATTATCTTTCGGAAAAAATTCTCCCGCCTAATGAGTTTTTCGGAGAAAACGTTTTATCGGTAAACTCTCTTGCAAACCAATCGCTTTATAAAGACGTTTATGATGAAATCGAGCAAGTCGATAATTATGAAAAATATCTGAACTCGGTAGAAGAAGCGTCGGAAAATCTGAAAACGCTGTCGTTCTTTTCCGACGAAAACAGCTACGATTATCGTAATATACTGAAAACGCAGAAATGCTTTTCGGAGCTTTCCGCTGCCGAACTCAAGCACGGAAAATCCAAAGGTGTTTTGCTTGCAGCAAGGTTTGGAACAACGGATATTCTGATACTTGTGATTGTTCTTTTGTTAGGCGCAAAAGTGATTTCCGAGGAACGGGAGAGCGGACTTATGATTTTATCCCGACCAACGGACAAAGGTCGCTTTCACCTTGCCATCGCAAAACTATTTGCAATGATTACTTTGTCTTGCACCGCAGGTTTGGCACTGTATGGAAGCAGCTTTATTACGGGGGCGAGCTTGTATGGGTTCGGCGATATCAGTAGGGCAATCCAGTCCGTTTCCAAATTGTTTTCGTGTGGATTTCATATTTCGGTTGGAGAATTTTTAGGTGTTTTCGTAGAAATAAAATTGCTCTTTTGCACTGTTACAGCAGCGACAGTGTATTTATTTATGTCAATTCCCATAGGGAGTATTGCGAATTTTGCCGCGTTAGGCAGCTTTACCGCTATTTCCACATTGGCGTATTTTCTTATAAAGCCGACAAGTTACTTGTCTTTTCTGCGGCAGATAAACATAGTTGCGTTAGCCGATACCGAAAAGCTTGTCGGCGAATATCTCAATATTAACTTTTTTGAGAACCCGCTCAATTCGCTTTTTGTTACAATTACAGCTAATATTATATTTGCGTTTGTATGCTCGGCTGCGGGCATTATACTTAATTGCTTGTTTGCACCGGAACGCAGAATGTCTACCCGAAAGAGTATATTAAATGGCAGACATACGAGCATTGCCGCTCACGAAATGCACAAATGCTTTATAGGCAGCAGAGGTCTTGCTATTATTGTGCTGTGCGCAGCGACAGCTATAATTTTATATCAGCCCGAAAAGCCGCAATACGCCAGCGTTTCGGAATACTACTATTTTTCTTACATAAAAGAATTAGAGGGGGAGGTCACAAGCGAAAAAGAAACGTTTATCCAAAACGAACTGGCAAGCGCAATGACTGATTTTTCCGAACAGGGGCAAGATAAAATTACAGCTCTTACAAGGCTGTTGGAACACACAGAATATCTCAAACAAAACGATGGGTATTATGTAGCGGACAAGGGGTATAGAATGCTTACAGGCGGCGATACTGTATATGTTTACGACCGAATTATGACATCCGTAAAAGCTTTGATTTTCGTTTTGATTATGAGTTGCTCCTACTGTTTGGAATACAAAAACGACGCGTATATGCTTTTGCTATCCTCGCCAAATGGTAGAGCGCGAACGTTTGTCTGCAAAACGCTCCCTGCCGCCGTTTGCGCGTTATTCGTTCTGCTGATTTTTGACGGCAGCAGGATATTCAACGTCCTGAACGCCTGGGGAATGACACAGTTCGGCGCTCCCGCCGAGAGTATGGAACAGCTTGCGGGCATCTCAATTCCGATTGCCGCCTATCTTGTTTTGACCGAGCTTGGACGCTTTGTCGGAATGATGTTCGCTGCGGTACTTATCTTCGGGATTTCCGTCAAAATAAAAAAATATCCCGTGGTGGTAATATGTTCGGCGGTATTCTTTGCTATGCCTCCGTTACTGTCGGCAGTGGGTTTTGAGTTTATGGACTATTTCCTGCTGAACCCACTTCTGACAGGTAATGTAATTATTCCGAACGGAATATAAAACAGTTCGGTGGTTCGCTACTGTTCGCATAGCGTAAATTGTTAAAGTAAACATTTGTTTGCGAATTAACGCAAACCATTTGTGTTTATCGTAAAATTTGCGTTCGCATGACCGAGAATTTCGGACAGTATTTTTACGTCAACACCGCCCGCTATTGCGTGAGTTGCAAATGTATGACGCAGATCATGGAAACGTATTGGTGGGAGATTAGCTTGTTTTAATATTGTTTTTAATCTCCCATATGCGCATTGCGGATTCATTGGTTTTTCGGTGTTGAGTAGATTGGGAAATATCCATTCGCTGCGTGAATATGCCTTTCGTTGTCGGAGAAGTTCCGCAGTGCTTGGCGGCAGCAGGATTTCTCGCGAACCTGTTTCGGTTTTGGTTTCGCCGAGAAGCATAACGCCGTTTATGTTTTTTTCAATGCTGCGCTTTACTTTTAATGTGCCGCGGTTCTCATCAAATCAAGCAGTATTATGTGGATATTCGCAAATAAAATAGCTGAGTCAGTAATATAAAGACTCAGCTATTTATGCGTGCCTTTCTTTGTTTTATACAGCTCAAGTTTTGAAGCATAAAGCGCTGACGGGACAAATTATCCCGTCAGCGCCGCGGTTGTTATTAGGTACTCATCTGTATTCCCATCAGCATGGCATTCCTTAAAACAGGGAGTGCCATTTATTTCTTTTTGAGCTTTACCGCAACCGTTAAGATGGCAGCTGCTGTTACTAATGGGATAAGCGATACTGCTATTCCCGTTGAGGGATTTCCGTTATCCTCGGACGGACTGCTCTCGCTTGGAGCGTGATTGCTCTCATCACTTGAAGAAGTGCCGCCGCTCGAATTCGTATTACTCTCGTCAGTTGATGCGCCGTTTCCACTTGAAGTGGTATCTGAGCTGCTATCGGAACCGTTATCTCCGCTTGATGCTACGTCGGAATTATCGCTCTCGTTCGGCGTGGAGGTTGAGGGATTAGAACTGCCGCCCGGGTTTCCTCCGCTTGAATTGTCTCCGCTCGGATTAGATGTTGTAGTTTTCTCTTTATAGGTCAGCGCGTAGGTCGAGAATTTGTCGGTCTCGATCGTTACGGTGTCTGGAGCGCTGTCCAAATCGCGAAGAACCGTTGCTGTACCGTTGTGAACGCGAATTACAGAATATTCCGCCTTTCCGCGAAGACCTTCGGATAACTCAAATGTGATCATGATCGGAGCATTTGTTTCGGTGATTTTCTGTTCCTGATCCTCGCCGATTTTTTTCAGCAGAGTAATGTCAAGGTATTGTCCGAGATTATAATCGGAAAGTCCGTTTATCTCCGCTTCGACCTTTTCCTTATCCTCGGCAGAAACATTTTCCGTTGCATTCTCGACCTTCAGAATTATCTTGACACCCGTACCGTCCTTGATTTTTTGCTGTTCGTCCTCGGTCAATGCCGCCGCGATAAGCTCATCTTTGGATGTGGCAATTTCAGGCTTGGGAATATTTGCGGGGGCTTGAACCTCCGTTTCGATATTACCTATTTTCAGATCGTCGGCGGTTACTTCTTTTGTGCCGTTCTCGTCCTCGAAATCCTTACCGCAGCCGTCGCAGTGCCAATGCTCCTTTACGCCCTCTTCCTCCTCCGTTGGCTTTACCTCGGGAACATAGGTAAGAGGGAACTTATGCGTGTGCGGCAATTTTTCAAGCAGATTGGTGACCTCTCCGTACTCGCTTGTATATACGTCCCTGCCGTCTGTTTCCTCTGTGGGTTCAACGTGCTTATCATCAACCTTTGTCCACACGGAAGTATCTGTAAGAGCGGGCAGCGTTGTTGTATCTATATGCGTATCGTTTTTAGTACAAACGCGCTGTGCCGCGCCCGTTGCCGTAAGGCTAGGCTCTATGGTTATTGTCCACCCGCCCCATTCGTGGGTATGTCCGAGTGATGGCAGAACAACCGTGACTTCGCCGTACTCGCTTGTATATACGTCCTTGCCATCTGCTTCCTCTGTCGGGTCAACGTGCTTATCATCAACCTTTGACCACACGGAAGTATCTGTCAGAGCGGGCAGCGTTGTTGTATCTATATGCGTGTCGTTTTTAGTACAAACGCGCTGTGCCGTGCCCGTTGCTGTAAGGGTAGGATCTGTGGTTATTGTCCACTCATCCCATTCGTGGGTATGCTCGAGCTGAGGCAAAACGACCGTGACCGTGCCATAATCGGTGCTTATGTAAACGTCCTTGCCATCTGCTTCCTCGGTCGGGTCAACGTGCTGACTTTCGTCCTTTGTCCAAGCGGAATCGGTCAGTGCGGGAATGGTCATGGTGACCGTGCCGTAGTCGTCGCTTGTGTAATCCTCGCTGCCTGTGCCGTTCAAGGTCGGCTCTGTGCGTGTGCCCTTTGTCCATACCGTTGTATCAGTTAGCTTGGGAATGGTTATGGTGACCGTGCCGTAGTCCGTGCTTGTGTATTTTTGGCTTCCCGTGCCGTTCAAGGTCGG
>CAJUMS010000014.1:0-32034 GCA_910587465.1 uncultured Oscillospiraceae bacterium | reverse complement strand
CCGTGCCGTAGTCCGTGCTTGTGTATTTTTGGCTTCCCGTGCCGTTCAAGGTCGGTTCTGTACGTATGCCCTTTGTCCATACTGTTGTATCGGTCAGCTTGGGAATGTCCGTTTTAGTCTGCTTTTCGCCGCAGGAGCAAGTGCGCTCTGCCGTGCCAGTTGTTGTAAGGGTGGGTTCTGTTGCCAGCGACCAATCGCCCCACGAATGTGCGTTTATTTCTTTTTGATAGCCGCACTCGGAGCACTCCTGCCAATGGTTTGTCTCGTCGCTTTTATCTGTAAAAGTATGCTTGGCTATGTCCGTTTGGTCATCGCAAGAGGTACACTCATGCCAATGGTTTGTGTCGTCCGACGACCAATCATCACTATAAGTATGCAGCGCCAACCGCACCGTGTTATCCTTATAAACGACAGCTTGCTCCGCTTTATCCGCTGTAAAGCTTCCGCTTATATCGGAAGCGACTGCACCCGTTACGGCAACGGTACCCGACAAGCAGTCGGTGGGTGCTCGTGAGGTGATAACGCCTATCTTGGAATCTGTTGAAAAGTCATCTCCTATGGTGAGGGTCTTATTGGTATAGAGATATACATTGTATGCGGAGCCGTTGGATTTTTTTTTATTTCCCGTGATGTCAACTTTCCCGTTAAGCGTTACTGTGCCATACACAACCATTCCGCCGCCGGTATTGGCAGTATTGTCGGAAATTGTGCCGTTGTTCATTGTGAATGTTCCGTTTAGATATACACCGCCGCCGCTGTTGTTGGCAGTATTTCCGGAAATTGTGCCGTCATTCATTGTGAATGTTCCGGTTTGGGCATCAATACATACACCGCCGGCGTAGGTGACGGCAGTATTGCCGGAAATTATGCCGCCATTCATTGTGAATGAACTTGAACCGATAACACATACACCGCCGCCGTAGCCGGCGGTGAGAGTATTGTCGGAAATTGCGCCGCCGTACATTGTGAATATTACGCGATCTCCTTGATATACACCACCGCCGACTGTGCGGGCAGTATTACCGGAAATTGTTCCGCCGTACATTGTGAATGAACTTGAACCGATAGCATATACACCGCCGCCGACTGTGCGGGAAGTATTGCCGGAAATTGTTCCGTCGTACATTGTGAATGTTCCGTTAGAAACATATACACCACCACCGCCGCCGCGGGTGGAAGTATTGTCGGAAATTGTTCCGCCATACATTGTAAATGTTCCGTTAGAAACATTTACACCGCCGCCGTAGTCCTCGGAATTGCCGCCCGTAAGCTTGCCCGTTCCCTTACAGTCGCAAAGAGTAATAGAGCCGCCGGTAACATTTAAAATACGATTATTGCTTGCCGCCGTGATAGTATGCCCGTTCAGGCAAAGGGTAATATCGGTTTTCGCATTGATCGTTACCTGATCGGTGAGGGCAACATCAGCGGTAAGATAATAATTGCCCGATGATACACTGTTAAAGTCGCTTATCCCCGTCCAATCAGATATAGTCGTGTGTTCGGTGCAGCTTGTATCGCCGCACACCGCGTGGTTTGTATGGTCTGCTGTCGCCGCTGCGATTATCTTCCCCGGCACGTCAAACACGACCGCCGTCGCCGCCACCGCGAGGGCCATTACCGCCGCGGAGACCCTTTTGAAAATCCTTTTCATATAGTTCTCTCCTTTATGTAAATTTTAGCATAAACAAAGCGGTTTCTCACATAATAGCTTTTTATCGGCAAAAAATCAAGATGTCTTGCGTGAAACAGACGAATCCTATTCCGATATATTAGCGTATTTTGGCATATCCGCCCCTTTGTGCTTACTTTAATATTTTAGCAAATCTATGTCAAGTTTTCAACAGGAATCACTTGTTTGACGTAAAAATCACTTATTTGACATAAGCCATATTCAATTATACCATGCAGCTTAGCATATCGGTGATGGTTCAAGCTGCGGACAGTTCTTCAACCTTGAAATTATTAAAGAACATTTTTACAGCGACGACCGCTCCCGCACCAAAAACCGCCAATACGACAAAAACAATCAAAATGATTTTTCCTGCGCCCATCTTCTTTTTCTCTTTCATCTCCATGTACTCCTTATTTCATATTGATCTGCTGATCCTGATACAGTTTGTTGTTCATAATTTCCGGATTTTCTCCAATAAAGGCGTTTGCCGCTTCGGTATCACCTTGAAGCTGCCACATGAACCATGCTGTCATGTAACCATCGGCAAATGAAAGCATATCGCCATGATCTGCACCTGTTCTCCTTGCCATGATTTTCGTGACAGAATCAGGAACATCGTTATAAATATCTTCTAGCTGTTCGCCCGACACAACAAGGTTTTCGTCAGCGTTTCCTGTACTTGAAACAAAGAAAATCGGAACGTTCACAAGACTTGCATCATAATCCCATTCAAGCGCAGCTGCCAACTCTTTATTTGTAGGACTTGCAGAAAAAATAGCTTTGATTTTTGCGCCGTTTTTATTTTCTGTCGCAGCATTGATTACACCAACTCCGCCCTGCGAGTGTCCTGAAACGCCGATATTTTCCATATCCACATGTCCGTAAAACGGATTGCTGTCCCAACCCTCAACATCTCTTGCTGTATGTAGTTTTTCAATCAGACGTAAGCACATTTCAGATGAAAATCCGTTCCATGAGTTTTCCGCCTCAGTTCCTATAACAATGAATCCCCATGAAGCCAAACGCTCTAAAACAGCTTTATATTTCGAGGCTTTGATTCCCGTACCGTTTGAATAAATTACAACTGGATACTGATTGTTTCCGCTTGCTATATCAGACGGATAAAAGATTTCATATTTTTTAAAGTCGTGCATAGCTGCGCGCTCCAAATAAGAAACTTCATGCGTTCCTTTTTCAAAATATTTTGCCTCAATGTCACCACCGATTTTAACTTTTTGATTATAATCCTTTGAAACTACCGGTTTAAGTGACATATATACAAGCAAAATGATAACCAAGACGACTATACAAAGAAAAATAATTCCGATAATCTTTAATGCTTTTTTCATATGCGCTCCTTTTATTTCACCGACATATATTTATCCAGATATTCCTCGACCGCGTTCATGTACTGCTCGTAAATTTTGTCGTCGTTCTGCAGAGCGTGTCCCGAATGAGGAGCTTCAAAGTATTTATAGTCCACGTTGTTTTCCTTTAATGCGTTTACCAGATGAGACGCGGTCTTGAACGGACACACGCGGTCGTGCGCACCGTAGGCGACAACGCTCGGCACGGTGTTTTCGTCTATCCACATAAACGCGGAGATCGGTTTTATCACCTCGTCGTATTCGGGAGTATCGAGGATATTCACATCGATCTCCGAGCCCAGCATAACGCCGAACAGATCAGCCGCCGACTGTCTGCTTTCGTCCGTGTCAAGATCAAGTCCGTAAACGTCCCAATCCGCTCTGTAAAAGCTCGACGGACCAACGGCTTCAAACATCATTTTAACGGGAACGGGAGAATCCGCCGCGTCTCTGTAAGCGTAGAGCATAGCAAGCGTACCGCCTGCAGAGCCGCCCGCGATCGCCATTTCGTCAATGCGGTATCCGAGCTTTTCCGCTTCTTCAACGACCTTGGGCATGGCGGACTTTATCTCCATCGATTGCGAATATACGCTCTTGCCGTTTTCGCCGGTGCGGAGAGTGTAGTTTATCCCCGCCGCGACATAGCCCTTAGAGCACAGCCACGAAAGTATCTCCGCGTCTCCCGACTTATCACCCGACGTAAATCCTCCCGCGTGAAGATAGACTACCAGACCGTAGCTTTCTCTGCCGTTATCCGCGGGAACGTACAGATCGAACTTGTTTGCTTCTCCATCGCCGTAGGAAAAATCCTTGCGAACCTTTCCGATCTCGTCGGTCAATTCAACCGAGTATTTTTTTGCCCATTCGGGCTTGACCGCGACCTTTGAAGCGACTCCGACTCCGAAAGCGGCTATAAACGTCAATACGCAGGCAAATAAAAACACTCCCGTACCTCTTTTCTTTTCATTTTTCATAGGAAGTTACCTCCGAACATCGTTCCGCCGACCAAAAGATTTAAAACCCCTCGTACAGCCAGTCTGCCTAAAACAACTGCAATGATAATGATCACCAACAATATGATCGCTCTTTTTGCGGCAAGTGACATTTTTTACCCCTTTCATCTTGACAATATAGATTTTTTATGTTATAATACTATTAGGTCCGATACATTTGTATTGCCGATATAATTGTATCACAATAAAAATCAGATGTCAATAGGGGGGAAGAAAAATGAAACAAAATCCCGAAAATGTATCACCGATGAGCAACGAGGGACGGAACGCCTATGTAATAGAGCATATCACAAACGCGCTTATAAAGCTGCTCCGCGATAAGCCGATATCCGATATATCAATAAGCGAGCTGTGCGAAGCCGCGGGTATCGGCAGGGCTTCCTTTTACCGTAATTTCGACAGCAAGGAGGATATTCTGAGAGGATATATCAACGCGCTGTTCCGCGAGTGGACGGAGGAATACGGAAAAAAAGAAAGCAGACCGCTGAGCGATCTGCTGGGTATGATGTTTTCGCATTTTGAAAATCATCGGGAACTTTACAGTCTGTTGAATGAAAGAGATCTCGTGTACCTTTTAAAGGACTTGATAATCGGAATATGCGGTCCGAAGCCCGAGCATACGAAGGTCGAGGCTTACGCGAGCGCATACGTCGCCTATACCTTGTACGGCTGGATAGAGGTCTGGTTCATGCGCGGAATGAGGGAGACCGCCGAGGAGATAACGGAAATGTTCAGGGAACGGGGGCTATAATTAAAACGCGAAACGGTACTTTTTCCCGGTATTCCGTTAAAGCTGATAAATCACGTCCACATTGTCGTATATTTTCCTCATCTCTTCAATGATCCTGCTCCGTGCCGAGCGCAGCTCCTCCGCGGTATTTTTAAAACACTTCGCCGGCAACTCTATCCTTATTTTAATAAGCATTCCTATTTTGAAAACGCGGCAGATATAATCGGAGGTGAACGGCTTTATGATAGCGTCAACGGTTTGCCCGACTGTCCGCGTTATGGTTTTGTCGCTCGTTTCCCCGCCCGACAGCTCTTTGAACGAGTATATAAGTACCTTTATCGGCTGTGCGAATGAAAAAATCACGAGTATAACCGTTATAAAAAAATCTCCCGTATAATGCAGAAAACCCAGTGCTCCGTCTATCGGAATAAAGTACAGCAGCAAAACTCCCAATCCGCAGCCGCCCAACAGAACGCCGTCTATCATATTCGCTCTCGATTCCGCGGTTAGCATAGTGCTCACGTTGTTTATGCGCTTGTTTTGGAAAATATTGAAGAATCCCAGCCCAAAGCACAGAATCAGCATAGCGATAACATAAGGTACAACGGGCGCGATATTTATACGTTCTCCCTTGCCGAACTTGAAATAACGGTACGCGACTTCCGCGGTGCCGATCACCGAGGATACAAGCAGACCGAGCGTTATCAGCGACTTCAATATCGCGTAAAGCGGTTCATAAAAGTATGATCCATCGGGATACGATTTCGTTTTCCTCTTGCTGACGCGTGATATTACCACTGCGAAAATATTCGCGGTAAAGCCTATCAGCGAAAAAAAGCCGTCCAAAAACAGAGCCTGTATCTTTGTCACGGAATACACCCAAATTCCCGCGGCAGCCATTATAAGATTGACTGCGGCGCATACTTTCATGGACGTTTGCTCCACCTTACGCTGCCTTGACTTACTGATCTCCATATTTCCTCCCGCATTGACAAATTCCGGTTTATGGGTTATAATATTAGTGTTTACATCTGTAACGTCAATATAAGTATAATTTATTTTTACGGTTTTGTCAATAGATTTCCGTACGGACTGAACATATGGGGGCGATTTGTTATGTCGGAAAAAGGAAGCAGCCGCAAAACGGAAGCGCTGCGTTTATCAAACGAGGAATTAAAGCGGCTTACAAGAGAAAGCATTCAAGACGCACTGATAATTCTTATGGGTAAAAAGGAGTACTCCGAAATAAGCGTGACTGAAATCGTTCAAAAAGCGGGAGTTTCACGTACCGCATATTACAGGAATTACAGTTCAAAGGACGACGTTCTTGAGCATTTTCTGAACGAGGCCATATCGGTAATTTATGATGCCATGAAAGAATTTAACTACGATACCGATGAGTATGGCTTCTGGCTTACAATGTTTAAAAATATCCTGCCGTATGCCGATACTCTAAGACTGCTGTTTCGCGGAGGATTCGGAGAAAAGATCGAGAACGGAATGCTGACGCTTATGCTTGCCGAATATGACGAGCTTACCGAGAAAGACAAGTATGTTGAGTGCTTCTGGTGCGGAGCGGTCTGCTCCGTTATAAGACAATGGGTTGCCGACGATATGTTACTGCCTCCGGAAAGCATGGCGGAGATTTGCTGTAAGATAGAGGGGAAATGATCCACGCCTATTCTTTGTTTACAGCGGCTCAATTTTTGAACGCACTCAATAATGTTTCGTTATCGAATTTCAAGGCTGAACGATTCGTTCACCGTTTTCAATCGCTCTTTCTCCGCCTTGATGTCAGCCTTGACCTGCGCTATCATCGCTGCCAGCTTTTCCTCGCATTCCTCGCGGGTTTTGGCGTATATGTTATGCGCTTCTCGCCTTCCATAAGCATTTCTCGGACTGTATCTGCCCTCAAACAGGTGGTCGTTTATCATCGTCACACATCCTGTGCCGAATTTGCGCACCTTTGGCTTATACGGCTTGAAATCAGGCGGGGTGGTATCTACCCTTGACCGTTCCTCACCCCTCGGAATTTCGGCTTCTGTGCCGCCAATTTGGCGGTCTATCTTCGCGGCTGCTTGCTGTTGCATCGTGTCGGTTATATGGCTGTATATATCAATTGTCGTTTCGGAAGAAACGTGACCTATTGTTGTCGAGAGAGTTTTCACGTCCATTCCGTTTTCAAGTGCCATGGTCGCGAATGTGTGGCGGAGCAGATGAAAGTTGGCACGGCGAACGCCGCAATCTTTCAGAACCGCCTTAAAGCGATTCTGCATGGTACGAGGTTCTACGGGCTTGTTAGTTCCCGAAAGAATATAGCCGGAGCGTTCGTTTTGTTTCAGAATATCCAGGACAAATGCAGGAAGAGGAATATCTCTCACCGAGGTTTTGCTCTTGGGAGAGGTAACGATGAGCGCAGTTTTTCCCTTGCCAGATTTATCGGGAACACGCTGGAGCGCTTTAGATACGCGGATAATGCCGTTTTTAAAATCAATATCATTCCATGTCAGCGCGCAGAGTTCTCCGATACGAAGCCCCGAATACATTGTCAGAAGTATACCCTGTAATTGTAACGGTGAGCTTTACACCAGCTTTGGTATTTAGCTTTAAAAGCTGACGGGCAAAGCTTAGAAACAGAATCCGTATGGGGAAATTGAATTACAAAGTCTACCCATTTTTCGTGACCGTCGGATTCCCGGCGAGAAGATGAAAACAATGTATTTGCGTTTGGAAAACAAGAATCAAGCAGAACAATTAAACTATTCTTCTGCATGATAAACAATTTGTTGAACTGGGTATACTGCCGATTAAGGACTTTAAGCGTTTTACGGGTGTACTCGCGGAGCTTAGACTATTTATTAGGAGCGTAATTAGCGAATTTAAACGCGTCCTTTTTATCGGTCTTGACTTTTCTAACTCGGTTTGTACCGCGGTCATCGATCATCAAAGGATTGACTATGAAAACAAATATACCGGCGTCGTGGAGTGCGTTGGCTATGGTACGCGACAATCATTACAGATAGCGCTCAAAAAGCCGAGGGTCATACCTACGCTTATAGACTTTGCGACGGTGTAACGGACAATGACGTACGTGCTGCGGTCAGGGCTCTCGACTTCGATTACAGCGACGTTCAGGACAAATATTTCCGCAAGATGATCTCGGAAATTACCGACAAGAGGGACGATCTTCAAAGCGGCGTAAATGAGCTTGACGACGGAGCAAAGGCTCTGCGTGACACTCTTGAACAGCTTTTGGAAAACGGCGGCGCGCTGGCGGAATTCGCGCCCGAAAGGGACAAAACAGCCGCTGCCTGTATAGCGCCCTTATATGGCAGGTGCAAGCCGCCGGCTTTGCCGGTGATTTTGACTTTTGATTGTACCTTACCTTGTTTAATATTTTTTTATTAACCAATCCTAATATATAATTGAAATAATGTAATTGTAAAAATCAAACACTTTTACAGCTGTCTCTCCAATGAAATGTTGCAGTTTTTTGCAGTCAAACCCGTGATAATATCTATTCTGGGAGCAAAAATCCCAAAAGATACACTTAGTTATAATGGAGGTTTTTTCATGATAAAAACGATAAACTTAACCAACACCGAAACGAAAATCACGGAGCTTGGCGGTGATAACACCGAAATAATCAACAACAGCAGCGGTATCGTTTATGCATCTAAGATGCCGAATATTACGGTTGGCGGTGATGATGTCATCGCTATTCCCGCAGGCTCGATCGACGGGCTTTATGGTACTCATGGAACAGTTTATATCCTCGGTTCCGGCAGCGTAGAGCTTCGCGGAGTAGACCATCACATCGCTAAGGCTCGCGGACAGGCGGCTACGGACATAAGCGGAACAGGAGTTTCCGCAAGCTATGTTGATGAGAAGTGCAGTGAAATTCTTAAAAACGCAAACGCTTATACAGATATTAAGAATTCGGATGTTGTCGTTAGCGTTAAAGAATACACCGATGAAAAGAACGCGCAAACGCTTGATAGTGTCAAAAAATACGCAGACTCCCTTAATGCGGAGCTCGCGGGATTTATTGGCTATACTGATAGCGATATCTATGGGCTTGAGGCAGATTTTGAAAATTGTGTTTTTACACGGTTGGCAGGAGCGGTTGGCAGGAATGCAGGTGCGGACTTTGACAGCGTAAATGCTTATGGCGGCAGACGGCGGTGCAACTTATCCGACGATGGTGAAGTGCTGGCTTATTACGGCGATGAAAATTTTAAAGCTGACGGTTCTAACGGTCAGGTAATGGTTGAGCAGCCGAAGTTTTACTACCGTGTCGTACCGCTGAAAACTGAAAAGATCGACAAGGCGGACGGGTATCATCTTAGAAAAGCTCGATATTACATTTCCGATACGCCCAAAGCGGGGTTCAAGGTTCATCCTGCGTTTGTCCGAAATAACGTTGAGGTTGACAAAATTTATTTGTCGGCATTTGAAGGCTGCATTTACGATACCTCGGCGGAAATATATTTGTTGGAAGATGAACAAATTGCGGACTTTGATAACGATAAGCTTTCGAGTATTGCAGACGCTAAACCGTGTTCGGGAACGTCCCAGCGGCTTACAAGGGCAAATGCCAGGAAGCTCGCTCGCAACCGCGGCAGCGGTTGGACACAGTGGACCGCTCAGGCTTCTTCGGTTACACAGTTGTTATTCATAATTGAATATGCTGCTTTTGATGCTCAACGTGAGATAGGAATGGGAATAACAAGTAAAACCGACGACGGAAAAAGCAATCTCGCCGAAAAAACAGGAATGACGCTCTCTGTCGAAAACCGCAGCGGCAGCGTTTTGTCGGGATCGGTATCATTCCGCGGAGAAGAAAATGTTTGGGGTAATATATGGACATGGGTTGATGGTATCAATGTGAATAATCCGACAGATTTCTCCGTTGAGAAGTCGGGGCGGTTTTTTGTGGGAAATCCGGTCTGCGACAACGAGATTTTTACTGACACCAATATTCCTTCTCTTTACGGAAACGGTGCAGTATCGGCTTTTGGATATTCGGAAAAATTTGATTGGCTGTTCTTGCCAACAGAACTTAAAGGCAATACGACTCTACCAGTGGGAGATTTTTGTTGGAATATAAATAAAAACGGCATGGTTGCTGTTTTAGGTGGGTATTGGTGCGAAGACAACCGATCTGGAGCATTTTATTGGTTGTTTAACTATGCACCTGCCAATAATGTGAGAGCAGTCGGTGCACGTTTGGTATATTATCCCATAAAATAATACGGTTGTATGTTATGGGCGAACAATTTTAATTGCAACATATTATCTTAAATCATTTGACTTACCGACAAAAGATTTATTGCCCGTGCAATACAAATTAAAAATACCACCACAAGATTTTTGACATATCATAACTATATACAAATAAAAAATGTAGATCGAAAACCGGTAGAATAATAGCCTTTCGGACGTGCGAGCCGACAGTATAAACATATATATTGTCAACTCGCCGTTCGCTAATTTAAGGCAATTTTAAAATACCTATTGACAATCCAATTCGATGGTGTTATAATATATTGGATAAGGATTTTGCTATACGTAGCAAAACGCGTGAATTCAAATGTTTTAAGATATTAAGGAGACCAATATGAAAAAATGTTATATTGCAATGATCCCTGCCCGGCTCGGATCACAGCGTATACCTAAGAAGAATATTAGATACCTGAATGGCAAGCCGCTTATAATGTATCCGATCGACAACTGTATAAACTGCGGTTGTTTTGAAAGCATTTGGATAAATACAGAAAGCAGAGAGCTTGGAAAGGCGCTGGAAAGTGACAAGGTGCTCTTCCACGAGCGCCCTGTAGAGTTAGCATCAAATACCGCTACAAACAGGGATTTTACATATCAGTTTTTAAAGGTTCATATCTGCGACTATGTAATAATGGTCAATCCGACCTCCCCTTTACTGCGTATGGAAACGCTTAAAGCGTTTGTTGAATTTGTTGACAACAACGATTTTGATACTGTTCTTTCCGTCGTTTCCGAAAAGACGGAATGCTTTTATATAGGGGAGCCGATAAACTTCGAGAAAAAGGAAAAAATCAACAGTCAGTTTCTGACACCCGTCGACAAGGTGGCGTGGGCAGTCACGGCGTGGAAGAGGGACAGATTTATTGAGATGCAGGAAAATGGAACAAATCCGATATTTGGCGGAAAGATTGGTTTGTTTTCCATACCTAAGGACGAATCCTGCGATCTTGACACGCAGGAGGATTGGAATATCGCTGAGGGAATGCTTGTCGCAAGAGAAAAGCGTGGTAGTACAGAAGCAAAATATATGGAACTGAAATAATACGGGAGAATAAAAATGGAAAGTTTACGGGAGCTTAAAGAGTTGATAGCCAATAAAAAATATAAAGTCATCAGCTTTGATATTTTTGATACATTGCTTCTGCGACCGAGCGTTTATCCGACCGACATATTAGCTCTTGCGGGCAGAAAGGCGGGAAGTTCCGAATTCTATCTTAATCTGCGGCGGAATTGCGAGCGCCTTGCCCGAACAAACAATAATGTTATGTCGGAGGAGATCCGCTTTGAGAATATTTTCAGTGAAATGTCGGATAAATATACGTTCTCTAAGCAAGAGATTGAGTCGCTGATGCACAACGAGCTGGACTGCGAATTCGATTTACTTAAACCTCGTAAAGCAATAAAGGAAATATTCGACTACGCAAAGGGCATAGGAAAAACCGTTATTATCACCTCGGATATCTATCTGTCGGAGCAATTTATCGGAAAAGTGCTTGACAACTGCGGATACACGGGTTTTGAAAAACTGTACGTTTCCTCGGAATACGGTATGACCAAAAGCAGCGGAAGACTGTTCGCGCGTGTGATTATGGACTACAAGTCAAAGGGTATTTCTGCGTCTGAGATACTTCATCTCGGAGACAACGAACGCTCTGATATTGCCGCTGCCGAAAAGGCAGGACTTTCGACCATACATGTTCCGCGTGTTGAAGCGCTGGCGCATAAGGATAACAGGTTCAAAAGGCTTGAGATGTTTTCGGAGCGGAGCTGTGACAATACATTCCTTATGGGGTGTTCGATCAACCGTATATTTGACGACCCGTATGTTCCGGTCGGTGAAACATCATTTCTTGACAATATTCAAAATGTAAGCATCACCGTAATAGCTCCAATGCTGGTAAGCTTTGTAAAATGGATAGTGTCCGACTGTAAAACCAATGATAAAAAGCATTTGATATTCTTTAATTCCGAAGGTGAATTTGTTCAAAAAATGGTCGAAATGGTTAAGCCGTATATCTTTCCGGAGCTTGAAACGTCAAGAGTGTCATTCGGTAACAGACTGCGCAGATACCTTAACACCGATTTTGTTACGTTGTTTGCGAAACAGGAGCTTACCGAGGATGATAAGATAAAAACCGTTTCGCGAGTGTTGCTGCTTTCGGATGCGGACGAACAGGTGATGAAGCTTTTCGGGAAATATGGATACAACTCTATGAATGACGCTGTTGGAACGCTTTCTGTTTTATATGATATGGCGGACGAGCTCAATACGCTGTTTAATAAAAAACGTGAACAGGAGATAAACGCGTTTTGGAACAACATAAGAAAGTATGGAAATGCGGCATTTTACACCAACAAGCTGCGTAACGATCTTGCGGCTGCGGACACAAGTACCGATATGAATATATATTCGATTGTTTCCGGCACCGATGCGCCTCAGCATAACTGTAAATCTTTAGGTCAAATGGGTTTAAACGTGCGCCGGACTCTGCCGTTGTTTCCAGTAATAATCGAAAAAATATGTGATTTCAACACAGAAACCAACGAAGAACCATTATGTTCGGTGTGTGCGGATGTTATTAGCTATGCGGGGGACTTCCTAAAAACGTTTGGAGAACGTATAAATCTTATGCATCTGAATGCTTATCAATATTTTGAATTTCTGAAGATCGCGATGTTGGAATATCCGGATTTCCCGACAAAAGAATTAACCGAAGAGGGAGAGAAAAAATGAATTTAAATGAGGTTGTCAAATCGGATAAATATCAAGTAATATGCTTTGATATATTCAACACACTTCTGGTGCGCCCTCTATTTGTAAGCGGTGATATTTATAAGTTGTTGGGAAAGAAGATCGGATATGAAAATCTGTATGATGCTGTGTCCATAGCAGAAAAGCGTTTGCTTTCAGATGATGAAACGGGAAGAGCCGGATTTAGCTCCGAAATGTTGTACAGAGAGATTGAAAAGCTGTTTCCGAAAAAGTTTTCGGCGGAAAAAGCGCTTGCGGCAGAGGAAGAGCTGTATCTCAATATATGCACCGAACGCCGCTATGTCAAAAAGCTCTATGACGCGGCGCGCCGCAATGGCAAAGAGATAGCGGTGGTTACCGATTACCCCGTTTCCCGTAGGCTTTTGGAAAAAATACTCGAAAAGAACGGATACACGAATTACAGAGATATCTATATTGCGCACGAGACAGGTGCGGCAAAAAAAGATGGAACGTTATTTGGTTTGATTGCCAAAGAGTTCAGCGACGTGGCGGATTCGGCTTCGGGGATATTTTATCTTACGACTGTCTACGACAATGATATGAAATCCGCGGAAAGCGTAGGAATGAGTGCGCGTTATATTCCGTCCCCTATTGCCGCGCTGAGGAAATGCAGAAAATTGGGTGAATTGTATAATAATTTACCCGCCGACAGTGACAATCGATATTTGATCGCATATTCGGCAAACCTTATTTTTGATGATCCATTTGTTGAATATTCCGATGACGGATATCTTAACGGCAGTATAGATAACTTTGGAGAGTATGTTTTTTCACCGCTTGTGCTGGCGTTTGAAAAGTGGATGCTCGATGACTGCGAAAGATCGGGTGTTACCGATTTGTGCTATGTATACAGAGACGGGTATCTTCCGGAAAAAATACACAATGTTATGGCAAAATACTACGGATCTGTCAAAACTTGCAGAATGTATTTGACCCGCGCGCTGGCAAACGTCTTCTATTCCGAAGAGAACAACGGTCTTAACGAAAGTCTGAACAAATATCTGACAGGCATAAATATGAAAAGAGACGTTTTTATTAAAAACCGTCTGTTTGCGGAGGAAGGCTCGGAGGACTATTCCGAGGCGGTAAGAATATTCCGTCAACACGGAGTTTTTAACGCGGACGATATTATACGCAGAGATGAATATTTTAAATATGCGCAGGAATTTGAGGGCATATTTAAACGCGGTGCGCAAAATCGCATGGATGAAACAAGAGCTTATATAGATTCAATCTTTTCGGGGCGCGGCAAGACTGCGGTTTTTGATGTCGGATATCGGGGAAGTGCGTGTGGAATCCTTAAAAACAATTTCAACATAGACACCGTAGGATATCACTTTTTTGCCAAGGAAATGGTGAAAAACATTAACGTCGAAGGGCTTGACGTCCGCTCTCCCATTATTATGGGATTGTCCGATGAACAGAAAACCACGGTCATTCAGGTGCTTACGGAGGACCTCCTCAATTCTCAAGAACCGTCGGTTATCGGGGTTAAGCGGGAGGACAGTGAATTCGTACTGCTTCGCGACGAGCACATAAACTTTTCCGAAGCTGTTGACGCTATTCAAACAAGCTGTGTTGAATATGCTCGTGGGGTCGTGTCGCTTTTTGGCGAGGATTTCAAGCTCATGAGGTTTGATGTTCTGGCTTTTTATGAGTTTTATCGGCGCTTTCTTGAGAGAATGTCGGAAAAAGACTGCGGTCTTTTCTCGGGTATTCGCTTTGTTGACAGCACTTTTATGAACCCGGAAGCGCGTAACGCATATCTTGATCTTCGTAATAGGGTCTATCAAGCTAACAGTGGCGAGGAATTGCAGGATCAGCCGAATGAGGCGGACGTCGGCGAGGAAAATAATTATTCGGCTTTCAGAATAAATACGTATAATTGGCTGAAAGAACACCATATCCTAACACCGTTCAGAGCGGTATGGCGGTTTGGCAGACGTGTAAAGAATTTTATCGTTGCCCCTGCGGACAGCAGAGGGAATAAATTCCCCGAAGCCGCTCAGGTAATTTCCGATTTTGAGAATTCAATAAAGACTATTCGGAATAATATGTTTTACAGGACGGCGCCTACCGTTATTTTCTGCGGACATAACGCCGCATTTGACAAAGGCACCTGCGATTACATCAACAAAGCGGTCGGAACGGACAGCGGAAATCATTATCTGTTTATTTCCGAGGCGCCGCATGTAAAGCAGGAGCAGCTGAATTCAAAGATAAAATTTGACAGCAAGGTACTGCACTATGTTCCTATGTCGGGAGATTATCATATCGGTATAGATATGCCGTCAAGTGCTGAACTTAACGCGTTTATCGGATCCAAAAAATATCTCGCCGAGGCTGTCGAAAGCATTAAAGCTCGATTTCCGGATATGGGGAAAAACTATCCGCGCTATCTGGCGAAGTATCTTTTCGACTATTACAGCGCACTTATCAACGCATACGGCACCGAAAACGCGGGGGTTGTGTTTGTAGTTTGGAATGAATTTACCACCATGCATTCTATTCTGCACGGAATTTGCCGCGAGCGGAATATCCCCATACTTTTTATGGAATTCGGAGTAATTCCCGGTACGCTGTGCCTTGAAAGCACGGGACAGATGGGGGAAAGTCTTGTTGCGAACAAATCGGAGGAATTTTGCGAACTGCCCGTTTCCGAAGAGGAGCTTGCAGACGCGGATAAGTTGCTGACATTTTTGAAGGAGAGCGGATTAAACCGAAATCCACAGCCGCTTAACAGCCAACTCGACGATATCAGGGCAAGGCTCGTTCCGGAGCGTCCAACAGTTCTTTATTTCGGGCAGAACGATTTCGAGAGCGGAATGTATCCTTATGGTAAAAATGCCAAAAAGTATCATTCTCCGATCTTTAAGACGAGCAATGAAGCGGCGAAAATACTTGAAAAGATATGCCGCAGAAAAGGCTGGAATTATATCTATAAGCCGCACCCCACGATCATGGCAATGTACGGATGTGATGCGGGGCTGTCGGACAGCACAATAATTGCCGACAATGTTGATATCAACGCGCTTATTGACCTGAGTACCGTTACTGTAACGATCCTTTCTCAGGCGGCGTATATTTCGCTTGTCCGCGGCAAACCCGCTGTTATGCTTGGCAGAAACCAGCTTATAGGAAAGGGCTGCGCGTATGAATGCTTAGTCGGACCCAATATTGAACCGACGCTTTCAAAGGCAGTCAAGGAAGGGTATACCGAAACGATGAAAGCGGCGTTTATCCGACATACTGCTCAGCTTAACAAATACTATCTTTATTACGATCTGCGTTCTAACGGCGGCGTATGGGGACAGGATATTACCAAATTCAGCGAGCTTATTAAAAATACCGCAGCCGCTGTTGACAAGCGGACGGAGAATAAGCCTTCTGCCGTAATGAAGATCGCGGTTATAGCATCAATGCCCGCGAATTACTATTCGGGCGGCAGATCGCATGCATGGAACGTCGCAGAAAGCCTGGCGTATATGGGAAACGAAGTGTACTTTATTTCTCAGAATGAGCCTGTGTTTAAAAATGCCATGAAAAACAATGGCTCCGAAAAAAAGATCAGTTTTGTAAAAACAAACGATTTTATAGTAGATATTCCCAATGTGCGGTCGTTGGACTATGTTATTATCGCTCCGCACCGCGACAAAAATGAACTGTTCTATCTGAAGGCGCGGAATTTTGCTGTGAAGATGAACGCGCGTCTCGTATTGATAAATTATGAATCGGGGAACTGGGTAAACAAGTACCTTGACAACGAGCTTCCCGATGAGTTGTGGACGCCGTGGAAAAACGTATGCAAAGACGGCTGTCTTGTTTTGTCGAGCGATCTGGAATCTATGAAGTATGCCAAGGAATACTACCTGACCAATCCCCGGAACACGGTATTCGATTATTGGTATCCTACCGTTAATACCGTTGCCGCGGACAGTGTTCCCGACTGCGAAAAGGAGAAACGTATTGTTGCGCTGATAAGACTCAATGACAAGTATAAAGGCAGCTACGATATTCTTAAAATGGTCGATAAAAGATGGGCGGGCTATAAGCTGGTGCTGATATACGGTTCGGGAATAATGGACGATAATTTCAAAAAATATGCCGCTGAGCTTGACAGGCTCAGAAAAGAATGCAGTGTTGATTATGAGATAAAAATACAGCCGACCGACGCGGAAAAATTTGCCGAAATAAAGAGAGCGAAATATTTGCTGTTTCCGTCTTATTTTGAAGGATACGGAACTCCGCCGATCGAGGCTCAATACTGTAATACCGTTTGCTTCGCATATGATCTTCCCGTTTTGCGCGAAACCGCTGGCAGCGGCATCGTGTTCTGCGAATACGGTAACCCCGATGATATGAAGAATAAGATCATCGAGCATATAGAAAATAACATCACTTATTCCGGCATGAGGGAATCCGTTGAGGAGTACGCGCGTTTTGACAGGTGTGCTCCGAAACTGGACAAGCTGCTGAGAGAGCATCTTGCCGAAGATTGGAGAGATCCTATGGCAAGAACGACAGATATCAAATAAAATCTATTCGGAGGATAATATGGTTATAACCAAAACACCTTTCAGAATGTCTTTTTTTGGTGGGGGCACCGATTTCCCCGACTTTTATAATGAGCACGGCGGAGCGGTATTGTCTACTACCTTTGACAAATACTGCTATGTAAATGTCCGTCATCTTCCGCCGTTTTTTGATTACTCGTCGGAAATATCGTATTCGGAGATTGAGAGAGTTAAGTCGACCGATGAGATAAAACACCCGTCCGTGCGCGAATGTATGAAATATTACGATATGCGCGACATACGTCTTACGTACGAGGCAGACCTGCCCGCACGCACGGGATTGGGGACGAGCAGCTCGTTTGCCGTCGGTATGCTCAGCGCTTTTCATGCATTGAAAGGTAAGCTGAAGGACAAAAAAAGCCTTGCGGAAGAAGCGATACATCTCGAACGCGTGCTTTGCAATGAAGCGGGCGGCGTACAGGATCAGATTGCCGTGGCGTTTGGCGGTCTTAACAGGATCGACTTTTCCGCTGCGGGATTTCAGGTAAATCCAATAACTATTTCCAACGAAAGAAAGAATCGCCTTAATTCCAACCTCATGATGTTCTTTACGGGGTTCTCCAGATTTTCTTCGGAGATACAAACCTCGACGCAGAGCGCAATAAAGGAGAATGACAAGGTAAAACAGTTGTTGGAAATGTATTCGCTCGTTGACGAGGCGCAAAAAATACTTGTCGATAAAGACGCCGATCTGGATGATTTCGGCAGACTGCTTGACCATACATGGCGGCTGAAGCGCGGAATATCGGGAAGAATATCGACTAATACACTGGACGGAATATATGAACGGGCGATATCGTGCGGCGCGCTTGGCGGTAAGCTTTTGGGCGCGGGCGGCGGAGGATTTTTTGTGTTTTACGTTCAGCCTGATAAGCAGGATGAGGTTTTGGCGGGTTTGAAGGATCTGCTGTATATTCCGTTCAAATTTGAAAACGATGGGGTATCTACGATATACTATTCCGCAGAGGATTATGATCTGAAATGAGGACAAGCTTATGAAAGCGGTTATTATGGCAGGCGGCAGGGGAACGCGTATTGCTTCGATAAATTCGGCTATCCCCAAACCAATGATTCCCGTGCTCGGTAAACCGGTATTGGAATATCAGACAGAAAATTTGAAGCAACAGGGTATCACTGATATTATAATGGTCTGTGGACACCTAAAGGAGAAGATCGTAGAATATTTCGGCGACGGAAAAAATTTCGGCTTGAATATCGAATATGTGTTTGAGAATGAGCCGCTTGGAACCGCAGGGGCTTTGTCAATGCTTAAAGACAAGCTTGATGAAGATTTTTTCCTTATTAACGGCGACATTATTTTTGATGTTGACTTCTCCGGTATGATCGCGTTTCATCGATCGCATAACGCTTTGATAACCATACTCACTCATCCGAACAGTCACCCATATGACAGTTCGCTTATCGAAGCCGATAAAAGCGGAATGGTAGTATGCTGGCATACAAAGGAGGACAACCGCGGCTGGCTGAAAAACTCTGTAAATGCGGGGATACATCTGCTTTCGGAAAGGGTGTTTTCGGATGACGCACTGTCACCGCTTTTTTCGGAAGCCCGCTTCCTTGACCTTGACAGGGATATACTCAGACCGCTTGTCAACACGGGAAAATTGTTTTCATACCATTCCCCGGAGTATGTAATGGATATGGGGATTCCTGAAAGATATAACACTGTTTCCGAGGACATCGCCGCCGGCAGACCGCAAAAGAGAAATCTGAAAAATTCTCAGAAAGCGGTTTTTCTTGACAGGGACGGAACCATAAACAAATATGTGGGATTTCTGAAAAACATAGATGATTTTGAGCTGATCGAAAATACTGCCAAGGCAATAAATCTAATCCACTCAAAAGGATATCTTACTGTGGTGATTACGAATCAACCCGTAGTTGCCAGAGGAGAGGTGACGTTTAAACAGCTTGAAATGATCCACAATAAAATGGAAACGCTTCTGGGACGGGAGGGCGCGTATATCGACGGCATATATTATTGTCCTCATCATCCCGACAAAGGCTTTGAGGGAGAAGTCCCCGAGCTGAAAATGCAATGCAGTTGCAGAAAGCCGAATATTGGACTGGTTGAAAAAGCAAAATCGGATCTTAATATTGATCTGGCGGGATCGTGGTTTGTCGGAGATTCTCAGGTTGATGTGCTTACGGGAGAAAACGCGGGTTGCAGAACAGCGCTGCTGTCTTCCGAAGAAAACGGTGAGAATATTTACACGTCGCTGTACGATTTTGCTGTCGATCTGGAGGAGAACAAATGATGAACGTTAATCTTGAAAAGCATATTGATTTGCTGGTAAAGCGTTATCCGGCACTGGAGGATATAAGAAGAAGCATTGAGGCAGCTTATGAATGTATGGAAAGATCGTTTATGGGCGGCGGCAAGCTCTTGATTGCCGGAAACGGTGGCAGCGCGGCAGACTGCGAGCATATAGCGGGCGAGCTTATGAAAGGTTTTAAGTTAAGACGCGAGCTGTCACCGAAAGAAAAGGACGCGCTTTGCAGCGTTGACCCCGAGTTGGGAGCACTGCTCTCGGAAAAGCTTCAGGGAGCGCTGCCATGTATATCGTTGGTCAATCACCCGGCGCTTAACACGGCTTTTTTAAATGACGTTGACGGGTTGTTTTGTTTCGCTCAGCAGGTTTACGGTTATACAAGGAAAGGCGACGTATTCCTTGGAATATCAACATCGGGGAATTCCAAGAATATACTTTATGCTGCCGCTGCCGCAAAAGCAAAGGGGGCAACGACTATCGCCTTCACAGGAAAGAGCGGAGGAAAGTTGGCGGAGCTGTGCGAGCTTTCCGTAAAGCTGCCGGAAAACGAAACCTATATGATACAGGAATATTGCCTTCCCGTATATCACTGCTGGTGTCTTATGCTTGAAGACAAGTTTTTCGGTGGCATCTCATGAAAATTGAACATTTGATAATGTTTGACAGTATGGGACATCGGGTAATTGCTCACGACAAGAACGTTGATTTTTGTTTTGCGTCAAGACAAAAAACTGTGGTTGAGGCGCCGGCTATAATAAACGAATGTTTTTTAGATTGTCGATTTGTGGGAGGCTATACTTTTATCAATCATAATGCCACAATAAGAAATGTTGATTCTATCGGAATGTGGTAATCGGCGTATCAAGTCATCTGGCATATGCATTAACGAGCAGCAACTATTTTTATTGGAATGCATGGAGCAATATCTCAAGCTCCGATGAATATGACCGTGCCCAGAGCTGGCATTATTTGGATGAATATCAGCAAAGACACGCACAAGCATCTTTTGCCGGAATGATCACAATTGGTAACGATGTATGGATAGGTCAAGGTGCGTATGTTATGAATAACATCACAATTGGCGATGGTGCGATCATTGGGACAGGCGCGGTGGTCACACACGATGTAGAACCATACACAATTGTTGCCGGAGTACCTGCGCGTCCAATAAAGAAGCGATTTTCCGATGATATAATTGAACGATTGATGAAAATTCGGTGGTGGGATCAATCACCCTCAATAATCAGTGGATTAGATTTCACAAATGTTAATCACGAATTGCTTGATGAATTGGAAAAGAGAATAAGCGAGCAGATTTCGTTGTCCGATCAAAAAGAGCCTAATATTAGATTTGAATTTGATCAGATTGCTCAAACAGTCTTACGAATAGAAAATAATAAATCTGTTTTGCTTTGGGATAACAAAGCACATATGATAGAAAAAGGGACAATAAGCGGAAATCCAATCTATAATTGCAAAACTCATGAATTAAATGTTGCGGGATGGGCGCTGCCATCTTATGCCTATAACAAAGTCGAAGTATATGTTGATGACGCCTATATTTCCGATGGAAACATTTATCGTCTGAGAGCAGATGTCAGAAATGGTTTTCCGGATTATGCTGATTCACGTTCCGGTTATCAATTAACCGCAAAAATAGATTATTATCCAGAGCCTAAAACAGTAAAAGTTGTCTGTAAAAAAGACGATGCAACAACCGGAGTCTTTAAAAAAGAGATTCAAATAATACGCGAAGGAAGTTAAATTGCCATTTGAAGCGTTTGGAGTGTGCTTGAGGACGAAGCTTTTGTGGTAAAATGTTTTAATTTATATGAAAGGCAGGCTAAATTATTACAATGAAAAATATTCAGGTGTTAGATTGCAGTTTGCGTGACGGCGGCTATTTGAACGACTGGAATTTTGGAAAACACACTATTATAGATACGTTTAATCGGCTTAATAATTCGGGTGTGGAATTTATAGAAGTCGGATTTCTTGATGATAGAAGGGAATTCGATTCCGATAGAACCATACAGCCGACTACAGAATGTTATGACAAGATATTTGAAAACATAGAAAATAAAAAGTCTTGTGTCGTTGCGATGATAGATTATGGTACCTGTTCCATAGACAATATAGGTGAGTGTGCTTCGTCGTTTATTGACGGCATACGTATCATATTCAAAAAGCCGAATATGCGAAAAGCGGTTGAGTTTGCGCGTTGCGTGAAAGAAAAGGGTTATCTGGTATTTCTCCAGTTGGTTTCGATAACGTCTTATTCCGACAGAGATTTGCTGGATTTTATCGACTGCGCAAACGAAATTCAGCCGTACGGTGTATCTATTGTCGACACTTACGGACTTATGCACCGTGAAAAAATGTTGCACTATTTTTACCTGCTCGACACAAATCTTGTCAATGGTGCGATAATCGGCTTTCACTCCCACAACAACTTTCAGCTTGCGTACTCAAATACGATTGAGCTGCTGAAGCTGAACACCTCACATAACCTTCTTGCGGACGGTACGGTATTCGGAATGGGAAAAAATGCGGGAAACGCACCGCTTGAACTTTTGTGTATGTACCTTAATGAAAACGAGGGCAAAAACTACAATGTCAACCACATACTTGAAATAATAGATCTGACCGCACTCAGAATTCTCAAGGAACACCCATGGGGATATTCGCTGCCTCTGTTTGTGGCATCTTCAAACGACTGTCACCCGAACTATGTTACCGCGCTTATGGATAAGGGAACGCTGTCGATCGGGTCTATCAATGAAATTTTAAAGGGTCTGAGCGGTGATGAAAAGCTTAACTATAATGCCGAGCTTATACAGGAGCTGTATCGAAATTATCAGAAAACCAAGCTTTGTGACAAAAACAAGGATGAGCTGTATTCGGCGCTGAATAACAAGAATATTTTGCTGATAGGTCCGGGATTTTCGCTTTTAAAAGAAAAAGAAAAAATTGACGATTTTATTGCGAAGAAAATTGCAATTGTCATTTCAGTAAACTGTGTTCCCGAATTTCCGCTCGATTACTTTTTTGTCGGAAATTCAAAAAGATACTCACTGCTCTCTTCGTTATGCAGCGTAAAAAAGCAGTTGAAAATCATAGCGTCATCTAATGTAAGCAGCCTCGACGGTGAATTTGACTATCTATTGAACTTTGACAGACTGGCGGACGACAATAAATTGTTGTTTGACAACGCATTGGTTATGATGCTTAAGGTATTAAAGGAGGCAAAGATCAGCCGTTTGTTTCTGGCGGGATTTGACGGATTCAGCAAAACAATGGCAAACTACTATAATGACTTTATGAGTTTCGATGGAGAGCCAGAAAGACTGGAGCAGGTAACAGATCTGATACGAGAAAGGATATCGGAATTCAGAAAGATATATCCCATTGAGTTTGTTACAAGCTCTTATTATGAATGAGTGTGAACGAAATGAAAAAACTTGTGTTATTCGACCTTGACGGAACGCTTATGGATACCTCGCGCGGTATAATAAAAAGCATTGAATATGTACTGAATGAAATGCGGCTGGATAACAGCAGTGATCTGCGGAAATATATCGGACCGCCGGTAGAGTATTCATTTAAGACGTATGCGGGTCTTGATGACGAAAATGCAAAAAAGGCCGCCGCAATCTTTCGAAGGGTATACACCGAAATATTCCTGTATGAGGCGGAAATATATCCAGGAATAGAGGATTTGCTTTGTATGCTGCATTGCCATAACATAAAGTGCGGTATTGCGACCTTTAAACGTGAATCTTACACGTTAAAGCTGCTTGATCATTTCGGGCTGATCGGAAAGCTTGATGTGATACACGGCTCCGATGAGCTTGGTGAGCTTACCAAAACCGACATAATCAGACTTTGCATGAATGATATGAATTGCGCCGAAAGTGAAACAATAATGATTGGCGATACGGTACACGATGCTTCTGCGGCTCAAAAGGCACCAGTCGATTTTGTCGCGGTCACATATGGTTTCGGATTTAAAACGGAATCTGACACCGAAGAATACTCGTGTGTTAAAATCTGCGGAACACCAAAAAAGTTATCGGGTTACCTGACAAATCTTAAATAATCGGAGGGCAGTATGGAAGTATCCGAAAATATAAAAATAAATTTTGAAGAACGCCTGAACAATCTCTTAAATACAAGGGATATAACCGTTTATCTTGAATGTCTTTTGGCACTTAGGGAAAAGTATCTTATTGTCGCGGCGGTTAAGGATACGCTTGGCAGTAATATCCCTGAAAAAGCGTTTAACATATTGCACGAAATCGGTTTTACCCAAATAACAAGTGTGCTTCACAAAATGTATGTGGGTGTGTGCGGCAAAGGATCGGTTATTGCTGATATAGCAGGCGAAAGACCTGATGACGTGGTTGCGTTTGACGGTAACTTTGATGGCGTTGGGCTCTCAGTGTCCAGCAAGTCATGGAGCAAGGGGAATATTGGAGATATTCTGATTAACGGAGTTAACTACTCTGTCAACCTTAGAGGGCTGAATTTAGTGGTGTTTGACTGCGAAAAATCTATGGTAATAGATTCTGTTGTATATGACTCTTATGTTGTCAAGAATACATTTTATCGCAGACGCGTCGAATTAGACGACAAATTTTTTGAAGAACATTTTTACGTTCCCGAAAAATATAAAACGTTATGGAAAGATCCCTACTCTATAAAATACTTTTCAAATCGCAAGCTGGGTTGTAAAACAATAAATAACGGAATTGTTTTGCCAAACAAAACCATAAACGGTACACTTTTTGGCGGTGTGTGCGATGAGAATTTCAACTATATATCCGGCCACGAAACATTTATTCCTGACAGTGAATACTTGACTCGACACATTTCCGGCGGATATAAAGTGCCGGAAAATGAAATAGATATCATAGACGAAACGGTGATTTACGGCGGCACTTTGATGGGTCATCTCGGACATCTTCTGATCGAATGCTTTGCCGATAGAGTATGGTGGTTATGCGAAAACACTGGCTCCAACCTTAAACTCGCGATAACAAGCATTTGGGACAACGGTTCGATTAGATTCCCTTTGGAAATTCTCAATTTGTTTGGCATACCGGAGGAACGCATAATAGTATGCAAAAAACCCACAAAATTTAAAAGTATTATTGTTCCGGAGCAATCTCAATATATGAGAACCTCATATATTCCATATGATTACACAAAGGAATTTGTTGAAGTCTATAAAACCATCAGAAACACCTTAAAACCGTACCCACGAAAAAAAATTTACTTTACGAAAACCAAAACAAGAAAAAGCAATATAATTGGTGAAGATTGGTTTATAGAATACTATAAAAACAAGGGTTTTGAAATAATTAACCCAGAGGACCACAGCATGAGAGAGAAAGCCGAATTTCTTTTTGACGCTGATGAATTTGTAACTCAGTTTGGATCAAATTCTCACTACGCTTTGTTTTGTAAACCGTCTGTAAAATTAACTCTGTTATCAAGACTGAATAACAACGCTGTATCCATACAAGCGTTGTTGAATGAAGCAGCGGGTATCACCGATTTTTATTGTGTGGATGTTTCCGGAAATTTTCTCCACAAAGATATGGCACATGGCATAAGCCTTATGTATGTGACAGACGATTTTAAAAAATTCGTCAAAAAAGTTTACAACGAAGAAATAAATATAACACCGGAAGAATCACTGAAACAAGTACTATTTGAATATTTGGAAAGCTTTCCCGAATATTACAGTAATAATATTGCCGGTTTTAAATCTATAAAAAATCAAAAAATGCTCACTATTTTGCAAAATATGAGCGAGGTTTTTCTGGGAAAAGAATTTGACACATCAAAGCTTGATCTTACAACAAACGAAGATGTTTTGAATAATCGTGTTAAACATCTATCGGCAGAGCTGGACAGGTCAAAAAAACGCATAATTGAGCTTGAGAACTCGGATATTTACAAAGCGGCAAAGCTTATTGAGGCAACTAATACAAAGCTTGAAAAGCAGATAGCGGAGCTTGGCGAAGAAATGCATAATATGAGAGATTTGCAAACAAGAGTTGACGAGTTGTCCGTCAAAAACGCGGAGCTTGAACGCTCACTTCTAAATGCCGAGTACGACGCTAAACAGCAGAAAAAAGATTATGAATTGCTTCTTGAAAAAGCAAAAGAGCAAAATGAGCTGGCTTTTTTGGAAAAAACCGAGCTGCAAGGCAAGATAGACAAATACGAAATGTCGAGCTCGTGGCGTATAACAAAGCCGATGCGCGCCATAGTGAATTTCTTTGGGCGGTTATTCGGGAAGTCAAAATAACGAGGTGAAATATGAAGGTTCTAATACTTGCGGGCGGATTCGGAACGCGAATAAGCGAAGAAAGTCACTTGCGCCCCAAGCCAATGATCGAGATAGGCGAAATGCCGATCTTATGGCACATCATGAAGATATATTCACATTACGGATTCAACGATTTCATAATTCTTGCAGGCTACAAGCAGCACATTATCAAGGAATGGTTAGCGAATTATTTTCTGCACACCTCGGATATTACGTTCGACTTTTCCAATGACAAGCAGGAAATGATCGTCCACCAAAAGCACGCCGAGCCGTGGAAAGTCACTGTTGTTGATACAGGCTTAAACACAATGACAGGCGGACGGGTAAAACGCGCGAAACAATATATCGGAGACGAACCCTTTATGCTTACATACGGCGATGCGGTGGGAAATATCAACATTCCCGAGCTGCTGGAATTTCACGAAAAGCAAGGCAAGATCGGTACTCTTTCGGTGTACAATTTCGGACAGGACAAGGGCGTTTTGGAGGTAGGCAAGCACGGAAGGGTCGAGGCTTTCCGCGAGAAATCCGACATTGACGGCGATTTAATAAATATCGGATTTATGGTATTCGAGCCGCAGATTTTTGAATATATTGACGGTGATGAAACAACACTTGAAAAAGAGCCGCTTAATAAATTGGTCGAGCTTTGCGAATTGAACGCGTATCTGCATAAGGGATTCTGGCAGTGTATGGACACAATTCGCGAAAAGGAAAAACTTGAAAGGCTCTGGGCAAGTGAAAGCTGCCCGTGGAAGGAGTGGGAATAATGCTCGAATTTTACAATGGCAAACGCGTTTTCATTACGGGGCACACGGGTTTTAAAGGTTCGTGGTTATGCAAAATTCTCGTAAATTCCGGAGCGGTTGTAACGGGTTATTCCCTCGAACCTCCGACAACACCGTCGCTGTTTGAGATCTCAAATATAGGCGAAAGCATTACGTCAATAATCGGGGATATCCGTGATTATAATTCGCTAAAAAAGGCGTTTGACGAAGCACGACCTGAGATTGTTCTGCATTTAGCCGCACAGCCCATTGTTCGCGAGAGCTACAAAAACCCCGCGTATACATACGAAACCAATGTTATGGGAACGGTTAATATTCTCGAGTGCGTGCGGAATTCCGACTGTGTAAAGTCGTTCCTGAATGTCACAACTGATAAGGTTTATTTTAACAAAGAATGGGCATGGGGATACCGCGAGAATGAGGAATTGGACGGCTTCGACCCGTATTCCAACTCGAAATCCTGTTCTGAATTGGTAACTCACAGCTACAAAAACAGCTTTTTTGCAGACGGAAAAATCGCGATCTCGACCGCACGCGCAGGAAATGTTATAGGCGGCGGAGATTTCGCGAGCGACAGAATTATTCCCGACTGCGTTCGGGCAGCGTCCGAAAATCGGGATATTATCGTAAGAAATCCATATTCAACAAGACCGTATCAGCATGTTCTCGAGCCGCTTTTCGCGTATCTGATGATCGCCGAAAAACAGTATAACAACGCGAAATTTTTCGGCTGGTACAATGTAGGTCCCGAGGAGTGCGACTGCGTTACTACGGGTGAATTAGTTGATCTTTTCTGCGACCTCTGGGAGGGCGCGAGTTGGAAAAATATTGCCGAGGAGAATGCCCCGCACGAGGCGAATTTTCTTAAGCTGGACTGTTCAAAAATCAAGTCTACATTCGGGTGGAAGCCGCGCTGGCACATCGCCGAAGCGATCGGAAAAACCGTTGAGTGGAGTAAGGTTTATTTGCAGAACGGTGATATTTCGGAGGTTATGGACAAGCAAATCAAGGAGTATTTGAACATATGAAAAAAGCGTTGATAACGGGAGCTAATGGGTTTATTGGTTCATTGCTTGTTGAGGAACTGCTAAAAAACAATGTTGAGGTCATTGCGGCGGATTTACAAGGACATAATGATAAAGTACCTCCTCAAGCAAGATTTGTGGATTTCGATATGCATAATTGTGAGGAGCTTACTAAAAACATTACCGACAAGGATATTGATGCGGTTTTTCACATGGCTTGGGCAGGCTCTTCCGGGGCAGCACGCGGCGATTATGCGCTCCAGCTTGATAATGTGAAACACACTTGCGACATGGTGAAAGTAGCTGCCGAAATGGGAATAAAACGTTTTGTCGGAGCCGGAACGCTGGCACAATTAGACGGGATGAGTTATATTCCGGAGAACTTATCAACTCCGAACTTAGTTAGCTGTTACGGTAGCGCAAAAACAGCAGCGCAATTTATGAGTAAAGCTGTTGCAAATTCGGTTGGAATCGAACACATCTGGTGTTACATTTCGAACATTTACGGCATTGGCGATACAACAAATAATTTTATCAATTTCGCATGCAGGATGATGATTAACGGAGAGCGCGCATCGTTTACTGTTGGCGAGCATAACTATGATTTTGTATACATAACAGATACGATTAAAGGATTATATCTTTGCGGAGAGAACGGCATCCCAAACTGTTCGTATTATATAGGAAGCGGTAAGGCACGTAAGCTAAAGGATTTTATTAAAATTATGCGCGACAATATTGATCATGACATTCCGCTTTTTATGGGCGAAGTTCCGTTTAACGGTATATCTTTGCCGCTTGAGAAATTCAGCTGTGAAAAAATAAAACAGGATACCGGTTATTCGGCAGAGATCGATTTTGAAGTGGGAATAAAGAGAACCATTAAATGGCTTCTGGAGGTAGAAAAATGATACAGAAATTTGAATTCTTAGAAACGGAAATCAAAGGGCTTTTTGAGATAACACCATTCAACTCAGAAGATATTCGTGGCTGCTTTACCAAGGACTATTCTCGTGAGATTTTTGAGCAGCATGGTATTAAGCACGAACTTGACGAAATATTTTATTCGACATCAAAAAAAGGCGTTATACGCGGACTGCATTTTCAGCGGGTTAAGGAGCAGGCCAAGCTGGTGCGGTGTATCTCCGGGCATATTTTTGACGTTGTTGTCGATCTTCGCATGGACAGTCCGACGTTTAAAAAATGGCATGGGTTTGAGTTGAATGGGGAAAACCGTAAAGAGATTCTGATCCCCGTAGGCTGTGCGCACGGATTTCTCGCATTGGACTTGGCAACTGTATCATATAAATGTTCCGCGTGCTTTGACGCAGAATATGATGACGGAATAAAGTGGAACGATCCGGATATTGCAATCGATTGGGAGTTGGAAAGGATAGGCGGCGCGGATAAAGTTATACTTTCGCAAAAGGACAGCGAACTGCAAAGCTTTAAGGAATTTACGAAAAAATACGATGCATATGAAAGAAGGAACGGAAATGCTTATTAAAGCAAATGAAGCCATAATCAATTTGTTTGAGACTCATAAAATTTATGGGAATTATTTGGGCAATAACTGGCCTAAAATTGGAGATACTCTCGATATAAATCCAAATTCATACTATGAACCATATGTGGCGTTTACCGGGAACAAATTGTTTACAATAGGTTCCTTTTCTTTTACATGGTCGCCCCTATCGAATTTATGCACTATGGGAAGGTATAGCAGCATTGCAAGTGGATTAAGTTTCTTTGGACCGCTCCATCCGTATGACAGATTTACAACTTCAACGGTTACTTTTATGAATGAATATAAGGACTTTTGCATTTTCAAAAATTCACGAACTCCCGAGTGTAGTTTTGAATATGTTGGCACAAAGGATTCTCCTATAAAAGCGGACATAGGAAATGATGTTTGGATAGGTGGAAATGTTACGCTAAAACGTGGTATAAAAATTGGAGATGGCGCGATAATAGCCAATCATGCCGTTGTTACAAAAGACGTTGAGCCATATACGATTGTCGGAGGTGTGCCTGCCAAAATCATTAAGCATCGTTTTTCAATGGATATCATTTCGGAATTTATGAAGCTGAAATGGTGGAGATATCACTGGGCTGATTTTGATTTTTCTGCAGATATTCCCGTAGAAAAATTTATTGACATTATGACGACTAAAATAGCCAATAAATCTATCAAACCATACGAGCCTGAAAAGCTTACCGGGAAAATAATCGTAGATATTTCAGGTTAAGGTTCTGTAAAGAAACAATAAATTGAAAGGAAGACAAGAAATGTTTGAAAATAAAACGGAAGAACAAGCAAAACAGGAAATTCTGAATTTAGTCGCGGAATACTGCGACAAATTTCACAATCAAAACAAGTATAGGGAGGGCGACAGGATACCGTATGCGTCGCGTGTTTACGACCATGACGAAATGGTTAATCTCGTGGACAGTGCGCTTGAGTTCTGGCTTACCTCCGGTAGATTTACCGATGAGTTTGAGCGTAAATTTTCGGAGTATCTGAACGTAAAATACTGTGCGCTGGTAAATTCGGGATCAAGCGCCAACTTGACTGCGTTTATGACGCTCACTTCTCCGCTGCTAGGCGAACGCGCGGTTAAACGCGGCGATGAGGTGATTACCGTTGCTGCGGGATTTCCGACAACGGTAACACCAATTATTCAGTTCGGAGCAGTGCCTGTATTCGTTGACGTTACTATTCCACAATACAATATTGACGTAACAATGCTGGAGAAATCGCTCTCCCCAAGAACAAAAGCAGTAATGATTGCGCATACCCTCGGTAATCCGTTTGATCTGGGCGCGGTCAAAGCATTCTGCGATATGCACAACCTATGGCTGGTCGAGGATAACTGCGACGCGCTCGGATCTACGTATACACTAAACGGAGAAAAGAGATTCACGGGGACTATCGGAGATATCGGCACGTCGAGCTTTTATCCTCCTCACCACATGACGATGGGCGAGGGAGGAGCGGTCTATACAAACGATCCGCTGCTCGCGAAAATTATTAAGTCTATGCGGGATTGGGGGCGTGATTGCATTTGCAAGTCCGGCTGCGACAATATGTGCGGACACCGCTTTGATAAGCAATACGGTGAGCTGCCGCTCGGTTACGATCACAAATATGTATATTCACATTTCGGATATAATCTTAAAGCGACTGATATGCAGGCGGCAATAGGCTGTGCGCAGATCGAGAAATTTCCTTCCTTTGTTGAGCGGAGAAAATCAAACTTCAAACGGCTCAGAGCAGCGCTTCAGCCTGTTGAAAACAAGCTTATCCTGCCTGTTCCATGTGAGAATTCCGATCCTAGTTGGTTTGGTTTTCTGATCACCTGTAAGGACGGAATTGACCGCAATAAGATTGTAAGATACATAGAAAGCAAGGGAGTTCAGACGCGTATGCTGTTTGCGGGAAATTTGACCAAGCATCCGTGCTTTGACGAAATGAGAAAAACAGGCAGGGGTTTCCGCGTTTTCGGCATGCTCGAAAATACCGACAGGATCATGAGGGATACTTTCTGGGTCGGCGTTTATCCGGGGATGAACGATGAAATGATAGACTATATGGCGAAGGTGATAATCGAAGCGGTAAACAAGTGATATATCGAAAGGAGCATATATGTATGATATAACTTTTTCCGAGCTGCTTAACGAGTGGCTGTTGTCGCAAAAAGAGATGCTCAAAGAGGGTACATATTACTCCTATAAGTCACGTATAACCTCCATGATAGCGCCGATATTAGGCAACAAAAAAATCAACGAAATGACCGGCGAGGATATTACAAATTTCACATACGAGTTGCAACAAAAGGGACTGTCAACAAAGACGGTCAGGCTTGCGATTACGGTTGTGAGAAATGCGGTTTTGTTTGGCGTTGAGCGTCACGGAATGTCCGACATTATGCCCAACTCGCTTACGCTGCCGAAACAGAAAACCGTTGAACGTGAGCCGATTTCCGATGAGGAGCAGCGAAAATTCATAAATTATGCGTTATCTCATAATGTTCGTGTAAATTTATGTATGCTGTTGGTTCTTATGACCGGAATTAAGGTCGGCGAGCTTTGCGGTTTGCAATGGAAAGATGTTGACCTAAGGCAACACCGCACAAACCTGTTGCAAATTGGTGAAAAATAAGGTATAATAA
>CAJUMS010000013.1 GCA_910587465.1 uncultured Oscillospiraceae bacterium | reverse complement strand
GTGAAAATTAGATGAAATCTTCACTTTACCCCTTGACTTTTATTTGCAGGTCTTACTTTTTAATTTGAAAATCCAAAATGCTCGTCACTGTATGCAGGCACAACTTTGCCGCTTTGGCAACACCGACAGCATCGGCTCCCTGCACTATACTCCGATTTTTTGGGATTTTCCTGCGACGGCGGTAAGCCGCTCATAACAAAACACTCTATTACACATGCTAAAAAGTCCAGCTTAATAATAACGAATATTTGTCAAAGCAACATATAACCGCCTGTTAAATTTTGTAAAATTTATACCGCACGGCTTAAGAAAGCACAATGTTCCCCTGCTCTCCTAAACATAATTATACACATTTTTCGCCAAAAAAACAACCATATTTCACAAACAAATGTGAAAATCTATGAATAGCACAAATTATTACGCAATTCTTTGTAGAACTTTTACAAAAAAACACTCCCAAAATCTACATATTTATAAAATTTGCTAAAACACTTGTATATCCGTGAATTTTATGTTATAATTGAATTATGGAAGTACGCGGATAGTTTTTTCGCGTACAGGCGTAAATTTAATTTTCGAGGGGAGTAATTTATTATGGCAGGCGAAGGCGGATTTAAAAGCGCGTTAAATGGTTTTGACAAAAACGAAGTCAACGAGTACATAAGCAATCTTCGCAAAACTATGAAGGAGATGGAGGCGGAAAAACGGGCTAACGACGAAAAAACCGCAGCAGCCGTAAAAACCGCCGAAGAAGCCGAAAACAGAATAAAAGCTGCAGAAAAACAGGCTGCCGAAAAAATAGCGGAGCTTGAGATACAGACAAAGACTGAGCGCAGAAACGCGGAGAGCCTTACAATACAGATAGACGAGTTGAAAAGAAAGCTTAAACATCAGCCTGCGGCGGGCGGCAAGGCAGACACCTCCGCCGCCCAGAAGCAGTCCGCCGATATCATAGCAAGAGCCAATAAAACCGCGCAGGATATCGTTGAAAAGGCTAAGAAAACCGCTCAGGACATTATATCAAGCGCGCAGAACGCATCGAGAGCGGCGGGCAATCAGAGCAATGCTGACGTCGACGCATTTATGAGCGTTCTCAGAAACTGTCTCGACAGCATTACAGGCAGCTGCGGCGAGCTTGGCAAAAAGGCTTCCGAGCTCCTCGGAACAGGTTCAGCGCCCATCACGGTGAAGATGCCCGATCTTTCAAATATCTCCGCTCCGAGGGCTGCCGTTCCACCAAGCTTTTCGGAGCCTACAATAAGCAGCGAGCCCGAGATGTCGCTGTCTGGCAGCCTGTTCGACAATATGGACGACAGCGCCGACGATGATATGATGTCGGGCTTCGGTACGGAGGACGTTGCTCCTATAAATCCCAAAACGCCCAAAGCTGAAGTTCTGGAGGGCTTTGATCTGTCGAATGTCAGAGCTCCCGCTACCGACGCGCCCATTGACTTGGTTGCTCCCATCGACACCGACAATGTGGGCAAGGCGGAATTCAACAACGACTTTATGAAAGACCTTATCGCGCAGACCGTTCCAAGCTCGGCTCTCGGAAACGACGTTGACGACGATCTGCTTGCGGCTGTCAAGGAAGAGGAAGCAAAGTATGCAGTCAAGCCATCCGACGAGGACAAGGGGCTTGATTTCAATATGGATATGGGTAACAACAGCGCGGACAATTCCGCAGATGCCGACGATCCCATGGCTGCCCTGCTCGCACAGGCACAGGCGGCATTCGGCGGCGGTGGCGGAGGTTTTGATATGTCCGCTCCCGAACCCGAACCCGAGCCCGCAATGGGTATGGGTTCATCGGGAGATTGGGCCGATCTGCAAAAGCAGCTTGAGGCTATGGAGCAGTCGGGCAATTTCGGTAGCTCCGCACCCGAAAGTCCCGCGGCAGAGTTTCCCAAGAGCATAGCAGACGACCCCAAAGCTCCCAGTGCCGACGATTCCGCTATCTGGAATTTCGGCGACTCAAGCTCCGGCTCGTCCGACGATGACGATATGAGCTCCGATCTGTTCGGCAGCTTCTGACACGGTTATTTACGGTTATTCAAAAAGAGCCGAATTTCATGTTTCGGCTCTTTAATGTTTTAAAAAAAGAGGAAATGACATGATAAAGGTTAACACTAACGAATTAAAAGAAAAAGCGAAAACGCTCCGGGCAGGCGATAAGGTATTGCTTTCGGGCACTGTGTACACCTCTCGGGACGCGGCGCATAAACGCATCAAAGCGCTGCTCGCCAGCGGCAGCGAGCTACCCTACGCGCTAGACGGCGCAGCGATTTACTATGCGGGTCCTACGGGCGCTAAGGACGGCATGGTCATCGGTTCGTGCGGTCCGACCACCTCAAGCCGCATGGACGTGTACTCTCCGGAGCTCCTCGACAAGGGACTTTCCGCGATGATCGGAAAGGGGGAGCGCTCTGAAGCGGTTTGCGACGCGATAAAACGCAACGGCGCGGTATATTTCTGCGCGATAGGCGGTGCGGGAGCTCTGGCGTGCAAATGTATAACCGAGTGCGATGTAATCGCGTTTGAGGATCTGGGCTGTGAAAGCGTGAAACGCCTTACATTCCGGGAATTTCCTTTGATAGTCGCGATTGACAGCGTGGGAGGCAACATTTTTCAAAACGGGCGCGCGAAGTACTCTCGGTAAATATACACAAAATATCTATCGAAAAACGTAATATTATGTCTGAATTTTTAGTTTTTTAATTTAACTATTGACAAATCGTTTTAAATATGTTAAAATACAGATAGTAGTAGTGTGGCAAAGTGTTTTCAATTACCGAGGGTGAGCGTTATGTCGGATTACTCTGCATTGAGTGATAAGGAATTGATTCGCAACGATCCTCCCGACAGCGGAAAGACTGCGGAGCTGATATCGCGTTATATGAAAACGGTGTTTTCATGCGCGAAGAGATATTCGAGCGCTGCCGATTACGAGGAGCTTGTTTCCGACGGTATGGAGGGACTGCTTTCGGCTGTCCGCGGCTATGACGAGGAAAAGGGCGAGTTTGCCGCGTTCGTAGCGGTGTGTATTGAGAACAGACTGCGCAATACCGCGAGAAGAGCTCTCAGACGAACTTCCCTGTTCGCTGATTCCGACCCCGAAAAGCTGAACGATATCGCCGACCCCGCACCGACTCCCGAGGAAATAGTCATTGCGAGAGAAGACAGTAAAGAGGTATTGGAACGCATAGAAACGGAGCTTACACCGCTGGAGATGCAGTGTATACGCGGCGCGGTTATGGGGTTATCCTATGACGAGATCGCCCGACAGATGAATATCGAAAAAAAAGCGGTCGACAACGCACTTTCAAGAGCAAGAGCAAAGCTGCGAAGATACTACAAATACTGAAGCTGTATTGTTACAGCAAATCAGTTTGTCCTCCTAATGGCTAAAAATTACAAATTTAGGAAATATTACATATGTCCCGCTAGCTCAAAGAGAGCATTGCGGCAATACAATTGCAAGGCAAAGATGTCGGTGCAAATCCGACTCGGGCAAATCAATTTTTTAAGGGGTATTACTATGTACACTGACAAGACACTGAAATGTAAGGACTGCGGCGCAGATTTCGTATTCACTGCGGGTGAACAGGAATTCTATGCTGAAAAGGGCTTTGAAAACGAGCCGCAAAGATGCAAGGCTTGCCGCGACGCTAAGAAGAACGCAGGCAGAGGCGCGAGAACTTTCTATGAGGCAACATGCGCTGTCTGCGGCGGTATCGCAAAGGTTCCGTTTGAGCCGAAGGGTGACAGACCCGTATTGTGCAGCGAATGCTTCGCTAAGCAAAGAGGAGAATAAAACGACCCTACACAGGCGAGTTTTATCGGCAGCACGGCTGCTACATAACTCTCACACCACAACCACCGATTAGTACATGGGAGTACCCGCGCAAATTTGGGCGATACCCGGCATCTTTTTGGTAATAATGAACAGTCTTATCCGAAAGTAATTACCGTTTGGATACGGCTGTTTATTTTTTTGGATATAATTACCGAAAGTATAAAATGAATTTATATTATGTTATTGTTCATAATAATATCACAAAAACATCAAAAAAATTATCACATTTTTACCTTGATTTTTTCACGGTAATATTGTATAATTACAAACAAGCCGCTGATACGGCATATTTTAAAAAAGAAAGGAAGATACTTAAATGAAAAAAATTGTATCTGTTTTACTGATTTCCGCGATGCTTGCCACCGCGCTTACCGCTTGTGACACCAATACGCCTTCTGACAGTTCTACGAATAGCTCCACATCAAGCACCACAGAAAGCACGGGGGACAGCAGTTCCGTTTCCGACAGCAACAGCACGGAGGACAGCACTTCGACTTCTGAGAGTAACCCTGACGACAGCATCAACGTTCCTGACGACCCCAACAATTCTTCCGACGACATGGAAGGCGTCGACAACAGCGGGTTGCCATTCCCCGACAACAAGGCGGGAGAACTTGCAAAGGCAGTACTTGCAACGAACGCTTGGCCTGCAATGGATCTTGTCTCCGATCCCGAAGTTATTCCCGTCATGATCTCACCCGATTTGAATGTGGACGCTATGGAGGAATACTGCTTTGCAACCAACATTATCAGTGCGCAGCTGAACAAGGTCGTTGTAGTCAAGCCCAAGGCAGACAATGAAGCCGAGGTTTCGGAGGTGCTCGACGCATACTTTGAAACCGTCACGACAGACCCCAACATCGTGTTCTATCACGCGCAGGAGGAATCCGCTAAGGGCGCTGTAAAAGGCAAGACCGACGACGGCTACTACTATATTATAGTTCACGAAAACGGCGCGGATATCGAATCCGCAATGCTCGAGGCAGTATAATCATTAAGCAGCGCTTCGCAAGAGGCGCTGTTTTGCGTTTTCAAATAACTTTAAAATTCCGCCGCAGGAGATTGACAATCACTAAAAAAAGTGGTATAATAAATATATATTATTTAAAGTAGGAGGGTACTTATGTCCGATATACCTGTTAATCCGTTTGACGACGCGGAAGAAATCGCCAAAAAATCAATGGTGCTGTTCTTTTTGATCGACTGCTCGGGAAGTATGGGCGGCAGCAAAATCGGTACCGTTAATTCCGTTATGGAGGAGCTTATCCCCGAAATACAGGGAATAGGCGGCGCGGACGCCGATATTAAGATCGCCGTGCTGAAGTTCTCGGGCGGCAGCGAGTGGATGTACTCCGAGCCTATTTCCGTTGACCAATTCGAGTGGAAACCCCTTGACGCGGAAAACGTTACAGACCTCGGCAGCGCGTTCAGCGAGCTGTCTGGCAAGCTTTCGAGAAACTCCTTTATGAGTTCGCCGTCGCTTTCGTTCGCGCCTGTTATGATACTTATGTCGGACGGTTATCCAACCGACAATTTTGAAAAAGGTCTTGAGGAGCTCCGCAAGAACCGTTGGTACACTGCGGGAATAAAGGCGGCAGTCGCTATCGGTGAGGATGCGGATTTCGATATTCTGGCACGCTTTACCGGCAATCCCGACAGCGTTGTTACCGCGCATAACGGCGAGGCGTTGGCAAAGCTTGTCAAGTTCGTTGCCGTGACCTCTTCACAGATAGGAAGCCGCAGTATGCGCCTAGCCGAGACCGAGGAGGACTTCCGCACCAAGCAGGAGACCGCCGCCGAACAGATACGTGAATTCGCCGAGAGCGACGAGATCAACGCGGATATCGAGGAAGGCTGGTAATGCGGTTTAAGGGCTATGCGCTTTCCGTTAAGGGTGCGTCCCACGAAGAAGCCGGCATAGGCTGTCAGGACAGCGCACGGGTGTACATAGCGGAACATTTTGCGGTCGCGGCGGTATCCGACGGTCACGGCAGTGAAAAACACTTCCGCTCCGCGTCGGGAAGCGAAATGGCAACGCGCGTTGCAATACGCTCGATATGCGATTTTTGCGAGCGCAACAACGGTCTTGACGGAATTTTCCTGGATAATCCCGATAACGCCGCAAGGCGCATTGCCGCAAACATTATCTGTGGCTGGAACAGCGAGATTGCCGCGCATATCGGACTTTTGCCGCTCACCAAGCACGAACGCGAAATATACGAAAAATACGGCGGTATAGCGAACGAGGTAATGTACGGCGCAACATTGATAGTCGCAGGAATAACGGAAAACGGCTGCTTCGGACTTCAGATAGGCGACGGGAGCTTTTGCGCCCTCAGCGGCGACAATATGGTGTTCCCCGTTCCCGAAGACGCTAATCTGGTCGGAAATCTGACCACCTCCCTTTGCGACAATAACGCTATTGAAAACTTCCGTCACTTCTACCGCAAAGGCGGATTTTCGGGAGTTATGCTTTCAAGCGACGGACTGATAAACTCGTTTGTCAACGAAAACGATTATCTTAAATTCGGGCGCAGAGTACTCTCGGCAGTGGACAACGGAACGACATCTGCACTCGGCGAGCATTTGAAAACGCGCTCACGCTGCGGAAGCCGCGACGATATTTCCGTCTCGGCAGTCACAATAGAAACGGACGGGCAACGCCCGTAAAACAAAGGAGTTAAAATATGGCAAATAATAATTTATATATTGATCAGAAGCTGGAAAATCCCGCAATGCGCGAGCTGCTTGTAAAGCGCAAGGGCGTTGATCCCTCCAATAAGGAAGAGATTAACAATGTCATGGGAAGCCTCATTGGCGAGATAGTTATGAACGCGAGATTTCTGACCGTTGTAAGCTTCAACAAAAAGCCCGTACACGGTACTGATGGGACGCTTACTCTTCAGGATAATACCAATCTTAACTTCACTATGCTCAATAACAGCAGCAACGAGCATTTCTTCCCAGTATTCAGCGAATCCGAGGAGCTTGCGAAGTGGCAGAATGTTGAGATTGAACACACTATACAGATAGGTTTTGATGCCATTGCGTCAATGATCGTTTCCAATAAAAACTGCGGAGGATTTGTGATCAATCCGTTCTCGGATAACATGACGGTAAGCCGCGAAATCACCTTGAAGTGGCTGGAGAAAAAACAGATGATGGTAAACGGTCACGCCCAGCATGTGATTTCTCCCGACTCGAAATACGAATTCCATTCGCTTAGTCCGTATCCGATGCTGCTCTCCAACAAGCTCTGCGAGACCGCTAAATCGCTTCCCGTAAACAAGATGTGGCTGCGCGGCATAAACCTTGAGGGTAACGACGGTTATCTGTTGGTCGTTGATTTTACGGGCGACAGAATGGCGACATTCACCGAGCTCGGCAACTCCGCCAAGCAGTTCCTGTCCAACAAGTCGCTCCATATAATAGACTGCAAGGAGAAATTCGGCAAAATTGCGATCGAAAACAATATTCCGATTTTTTCTAAGGACTGATTCAATACTTCGTATTAAGATTACCTAAACTTAACGAACTCCAAAAATAAGCTTATAATGCGCTTCTTTGGGCAAAATCCACAAAACCCCGCTTGTTAATTCATCACTTTATTAACGTATTTTCTGTGGACTTTTTATTGAAAGTATGATATAATGAAAGTAGATAAATATCTTTTATATCGGAGGAAAATATTATGGCAAAGAAGAAGTTGTTTGGAAACAATATCAAGCCGTCTTGTAAATATTGCGCTTTTGGCGCTCCCGGCGAGGGTGACGTCATCAAATGCTCGAAATTCGGCGATATGAAGGCGTACGATTCCTGCAAGAAGTATGTATATAACCCGTTGAAGCGTATTCCGAAAAAGGAGCTTTCGCTTGCGAACTCCGCGGTAAACGATATCGATTTTTAATTAACTTGAAAAAAGCCCGCCGAATGCGGGCTTTTTTTACGGAGGAAAATATGAACAATATTGAGGAATTATATGCGATAGAGCGCGAATGTTTCGGCGGCTCTTGGACGATGGAAATGCTGAGGGATGAGTGGGAAAGTTTGCTATCCGTCACGGTCACGCACTTCGAAGACGGCAGGCTTGCGGCATTCGCGCTAGGTCGGGTAGCCGCCGACGAGGGCGAACTGTATCAGATCGGGACGCTTCCTGAGTTCCGCAGGCGCGGTATCGCCGAAAAGCTGCTCGCGGAGCTGCACGATAAAATGCGCGAAAAAGGCGCGGCGATTTGCTTCCTTGAGGTGCGCAGCCAAAACGTATCGGCGATAGCGCTGTACGAAAAATGCGGCTACGAGCGCATTTCCGTGCGAAAAAAATACTATCCCGACGACGACGCGGTTATAATGAGGAGATATTTGAAATGACATTATTTCACGGAAGCAACATCAAGGGACTTGACATATTGAAACCGAATTTGGCAGACCACGACCACCCGTATGTGTACCTGACGACAATCGACGTTGTGGCGGCATTTTATCTCTGCAACGCAGTAGAACGTCCCTACTACTGGTTTCCATACGGATTTGACAGCGGCATTCCCGTATACAACGAGCTGTACCCGAACGCGCTGCGCGAGGTTTCCGAGGGGGTAAACGGCTGTATTTACACCGTTCACGTTTCGGAAAACGAGGTCATCCCGTTTGCGGGTATCCCCTGCGCACGGCTTGCAACAGTACCTGTTTCTGTTTCGGAAAGCCTGCTCATCGACAACGCATATGCATTATTCATGGAATATGAGCGCTTGGGGAAAATGAAGATCGGCCGCTTTGAGGACAAATCCCCTCGTGAACTGGAGATGTTTTACAAAATGGTCATAGGGGAAATGCGAAAAAAGGAAATGCAGAATATTCCCGATTGTTCCTATGCGCGATTTGTACGCAAAAAGCTGCCGACGGTGTGGGAAAGATTTCTCGAAGAGGTGTGTGAATGACTTACGAGGAGTTTATTGACGGAATTGAAAGATATTGGGAGTTTTTCGAACAGGGTTTGAAAAAACAGGCGAACAAATTCCTTTTCGGTTTCACGGAGGAATTCAGACAGAGAGTTCCCCAGACCGAGGGCGACGAGCTGTTATGCCGTTTCTGCCGCGAATATATCGATGGTACCAGGTTTGACGATCACAAGCGCTTTGGACTGTCGCTGCCTTTTCAGCTTACGGAACTGCTGAACGATTACTTTATCCGCGAATGCGGAACGGAAAAAATGCCGCAGATGCGCTGGGCAGTCCAGATATTCGGACGGTACTATAATCCTCACGACCCGAACCGCGACAATCTAAACACGTATGATATTCTCGAAAAGGCGTATGAGCACCCCGACTGCGATCAAAAGACCGTCGACCTGTACTTGAAAAAGCAGGTGGAACGGCTTGAATTCGGCGCTCACCACTTCCCCGACGGTTGCTGCATTGCCCGCGGGGAATACGAGGATACGATAAAGACCGCCGAGAGAATAATTGCCGAAAGAAAAGCGCCCGAACAGCTGACCGCTGAGGTCGGCTATTTCAAGGCGCTCTACGAGCTGTATTACAAATGGAGCGACGGCGGCAGGCTCGGCGACTTCGCGAAGCTGTGCGCCGACAACGATGTGCCGTTTCACGCGGTCAAGGCGTACTATTACGAGTGAGCCGCCGCTTGACGATAAAAAAGACCGCGCTCCCCGCAAACACAAGTATGCTGATTATCTGCGAGGTTGACAGCCCGAACAGGAAACCTCGGTAGTCGTCACCGCGCAAGAATTCGAGGAAAAATCTTCCCACGGGATAAATCAGCAGATAAAGCGCCAGCAATCTGCCGCGCAGTCTGTTAGTCCTCGTCAGCAGCCACCACAGCAACGCAAACAGCGCGAACTCAAATCCCGCTTCGAAAAGCTGAACGGGCACGCGCGGAACCCCGTTAGCGCTTTTCACAAGCGCGTTTTTGAACGTTATGCCATGCTCCCACTCAATGCCGTAGCAACAGCCGCCCATAAAGCAGCCTATCCTCGCAAAGCCGTGAAGCAGCGCGATAGACGGCGCGGCGCAGTCCGTGACGATATCGGCGGGCAGTCTCTGCACCTTGACCGAGATACCGCCCGCAGCTAAGCCGCCAAGTAATCCTCCGTAAAAAACCGAGCCGCCGAAGATCACCGCAAAGCGTTCCCAGAAATTCACAAATCCCTTAGCTTGAAACAGCTTCGGGATATATTCTATCATCGTGACGCCATACAGCAGATGCATACCGATAAACACGCCTATCGACGAAAACAGGAACACAAATATCATCGGGATATCCTCGCCCGTAAACCGCTTGAAGCAGTACACTCCAAGCGGACAGGCGGCGAATATCCCGATCAGCGCGAAGATCATATAGGTGCCAATAAAATGACCGAAAATCTCAAACCCGGGAAACATAGATACTCCTGTTTACTCGAACATCTCCAACATACCCGCGCACACTCCTATACCAGTAGCGGTGCATAAACCGCAGATCGCGCATGCCGCAGAGAATATACTCTTCGCCGACGATATGATACCGCAGATAAGCCCCGCAAGCGCAACGCTTTTATTTTCGGGTTCAATGCCTTTGTTTATGCGGGATAACGCGACCGCGCCAAGCACAATGCCCGCGATAGAGCAAATCGGCGCAACATATTCCGCAAACGGAACAAACGAGCCTCCAAATCCTATAATGCCGCAGACAAGCGACACTATCGCCATGTTTTTTACTGTCATGATAACCTCTCAAAAATTTATCGGAGCATTACCCACGCTCCGAGCCACATCTTTATTATACCATAAGCCACAGACTTTTGCAAGCCTATTCATGTCAAAATTTCCGCGGAAATATTGCTTTTTTTCGTAAACCGTGTTATAATAAAAATAAGTTATTCAAGGAGGACAAGCAATGAAGATAATCAACTCCACGCCAAGGGCGGACGGCTTTTATATGCCCGCCGAATTTTCGCCGCATTACGGGTGCATTATGATATTCCCCGAGCGCTCGGACAGCTGGCAGTACGGCGGCTACGCTGCTCGAAAGGCTTTCGTGAACGTCGCCAAGGCTATCTCGCGCAGTGAACGTCTCACGGTCTGCGTTTCGCAAAAGCAGTACGAGAACGCGCGGCGTATGCTCCCCGGCAATATCCGTGTTGTGGAGATGTCCTCCAACGACGCGTGGGCGCGCGATTATGCCCCGACGTTCGTCACGGACGGCACGGAGATACGCGGTATAAACTGGGGCTTCAACGCTTGGGGCGGTCTTGAAGACGGATTGTACTTCCCATGGGATCTGGACGACAAAATGGCAAGAAAACTGTGCGATCTATACGAAAAAGATATGTACAATTTGGGCAATTTTATACTTGAGGGCGGCTCCATTCACGTTGACGGCGAAGGAACATGCATTACTACCGAAGCGTGTCTGCTCAGCAAGGGGCGCAATCCAATGCTCACAAAGGCGGATATCGAGAATTATCTTTGCGATTATTTGAACATCGAAAAGGTCATCTGGCTTAAGAACGGCATTTTCAATGATGAAACCAATGAACACGTTGACAACATATGCGCGTTCGTGAAGCCGTCCGAGGTAGTCCTCGCCTGGACAGACGACGAGAACGATCCGCAGTACGCCATGTCGAAGTCATGTTACGATATACTTTCGCGTGAGACTGACGCAAAAGGGCGGTCTATAACGATTCACAAACTGCGCTGCCCCAAGCCCGTCACGATCACTGCCGAGGAGTGTGGTGGGCTGGACACGATGGATTTTCAGCCCACACGAACTCCCGGAGAGCGTCTTGCCGCGTCATACGTTAACTTTTACATCGCTAACGGCGCAGTGGTCATGCCATTTTTTGGCGACCCGGCGGACGAGCCGGCACGCGACCTGCTGACGGTGCTGTTCCCCGAACGTGAGGTGATACCCGTCTACGCGCGGGATATACTGATAGGCGGTGGAAATATCCACTGTATTACTCAACAAATACCTATTTTCGGAGGTGCGGAATGATCGAGGTTTTGTTCGGAGAAAGCGAAGCGGGCGCGATGAAGATCGCATTACACCGCGAAAAAGGGCTTGGGAGCGACATTGTTTATCTGCCGCTTTTGCTGGATATCGGCGGTATTTCACAGCCCATATTAAGCAAATCTCGACGTGACTTAATTTATAAAATGCTTTATCAAGAGCAGTGGTACGCGGACAAAGAAATGAAGTCCTCACTGAAAGCGCTTGGCAATGCGTATTCACAGGAGCTTATACGGCTTAAAGAGTACTTAAAAAGCGGAGAAACGCTGCGGATTTGGCACAGTGACGCGCCCTACTCGATTTGCGGAATGATGTGGCTCTGCGGCAAGCTGCGTGGGTACAAGGGCGAGGTATATGTGGTCAAGCTGCCGCGGCTTATCGTTAAAGGCGATACGGCTGTTGAGTATTCGGGCTGGGGTGAGGTCGAACCGCATATGTTCACGGAGATGATGCCGTCTCAACGCAGGCTGTCACAAGCTGAGATACAAGCAAACGCCTTCCGTTGGGACGAACTGAAACGTGAAAACGCTCCGCTCCGTGCGGTTGTAAACGGCTCTGTTATTAGCGTTCCCGATAATTTTTACGATTTTCTGATATGGAAGTATTTGGGAGAAGAGCCTATACGCGAGGTCGAGCTTATCGGGCAAATACTCGGAAAAAATCAGCTTGGGATAGGCGATTGGTGGTACGCGGCGAGGATAGACAAATATATAGAAACACATCATATAGAGATCGTCGAAAATTCCTATAAAAAGTATGAAAGAATTCTTCGATTGAATTGGGTATAAAAAAGTCGTTTTTCAGTTCAAAAAAGACTTATTTTTTAAAAGATAAAAAATTTGTATATTCGTTATGGTTATGCGATTTTGAGGGCACAAAAAAGCGTTTGTGAATTATCGAAAAACGATAACAGAAAAACCTCCGAAATCAGCTGTGAAAACAACACATTTTCGAAGAGAAAACGAGGTTATAAAATGTCAGAAGAAAACACAGATTGGGGAAAGTCCGTCGCCGGAGTGGTACTGCGTGACGGCAAAGTTCTGCTGGCGCGGCATACATACGGCGCTGGCAAGGGGCGGCTGATAATCCCGGGAGGCTATATGCAAAATGGCGAATCCCCTGAAGGCGCATTACAGCGCGAATTTCTTGAGGAAACGGGTGTAGAGGTGAGAGCTGTCGGACTGCTCGGGGTTCGCTTTAATATGCACGATTGGTATGTTGTTTTCCTCGCGGAATATGTTGGAGGAGAAGCGCGTTCCGATCACGACGAAAACAGCGAGGTAGTCTGGCTCGATATCGAGAAAGCGCTTGCCGACGCTGACGTTCCCGACCTGTCGAAAAAGCTGATAAAAGCCGCCGCAAGCGGCACCTCAATGCCATTTACCGAATTTGTACACAGTGAAAAATACGCGCCGACAAGTCTGTACTGTACGGAGTTCGACGGCGAAAGGAGCGCAAAATGAGAAAGATCACCATTGCCGCAGTGCAGATGTCCGTTCCCGAAACGCGTGAACAGTCGATAGAAAAAGCCGAGAGGCTGGTTCGTCAAGCCGCTTCGGAGGGCGCAAACGTTATCCTGCTGCCCGAGCTTTTCGAAACGAAATATTTCTGTCAGGAGCGCCGCTACGAGCATTACGAGCTTGCCCTGCCGCTTGGCGAAAACCTCGCCGTTACACGATTTCGTGAGGTCTCGCGTGAACTGGGCATCGTACTGCCGATCAGCTTCTACGAACGCGATGTAAACGTTTTTTACAACTCGGTCGCGATGCTTGACTGCGGTGAGCTGTTGGGTGTGTACCGCAAGACCCATATTCCCGACGACCACTTTTATCAGGAAAAGTTCTACTTCACACCGGGGAATACGGGCTTCAAGGTCTGGGATACGCGCTTCGGGAAGATCGGAGTGGGTATCTGCTGGGATCAGTGGTTCCCCGAGGCAGCGCGCTGTATGGCACTGCAAGGCGCGGAGCTGCTTCTATACCCTACCGCGATCGGCAGCGAGCCGATCATCGAATGCGACAGTATGCCGCACTGGCAGCGTTGTATGCAGGGGCATGCGGCGGCGAACCTTATTAACGTGATTGCGGCTAACCGTGTAGGTACGGAGACCGTCACGCCCGACGACGGCAACGCGGGACAATCAAGTGCGCTGACCTTTTACGGTTCGAGCTTCATCACCGATGAACGCGGCGAGATTATCGAGAGCGCAGACCGCACGTCCGACTGCGTTCTGCTGCGCGAGATCGACCTTGACAAGACCCGCGTTTTCCGTCAGGAGTGGGGAGTGTTCCGCGACAGACGGCCCGAAATGTACGGACAAATCACAAAGTAAAACGTTTACACAAATATAAAGTTGACGAGCAGCATATAAACTCCCGTTCCCGCAGAGATGGACAGCAGCATATTTCGCTTCCACACGTGCAGCAGAACGATAACGACAAGCGATATCAGTTCGGGCAATCCGTGACTTTCTGCGAGCACGTTCACGTTCTTGAAGCCGTAGATAACGAGCAGCCCGAGCGCCGCGCCCGTCAGCGCTTTTCCAAGGTATTCGACGTATTTCGGTACGGGCTTTTTGCCGCTGAACAGGAAAAACGGCAAAAAGCGCGTGAGCATAGTCCCCAGCGCCACAGCCACAATCATTAAGGCAATCTGTAAGGAGGTCATGATTTGTCACCCTCCACCATTGCTTTTTCGATAGGTTTTCGCAGCATCGTCAACACAAGCAATATAACCGCCATTGAAGGGACAATAAACCCGTTGCTGCCGAATATCAGCAAGCAGACAAACGCCGCCGCAAGTCCGATGATCGACGACAGGTGCGACTTTTCCTTCAGCCAGTTGTCTACAAAGATCACGAGCAGCAGTGCGGTCATTACGAAATCAAGTCCGGGAAGCTCGATATGTATGAATGACCCCGCAAGCGCTCCGGCAGCCGCGCCGCTCACCCAGTAAAGCTGATTGAGCGCCGTCACCCAAAAATAGAACCACACTTGGTCAACGTCCTCGGGAACGTCCGCGGTGCAATTTATCGAAAAGCTTTCGTCGCACAGTCCGAAGATCAGATACCACTGTTTTTTTCCCGACTTTTTATATTTATCAAGCATTGCGATGCCGTAAAACAAGTGGCGTGCGTTCACCATTATCGCCATTAAAAACGCGTTCAGCGGGTCGAATACTCCGCAAAGCATATCCACAGCGACGAATTCCATCGATCCCGCGAAAACTACCACCGCCATTAAGATGGGGGCGGCGGCAGACAGCCCCGACGTCCGCGCATAAATTCCGTAAGCCGCGCCCAGAAACAGGAACCCCGTCATTATCGGGATAGTCCTCGGGAACGCGGCTTTCAATGCTTTCAGCTTAGTGTTCACTTTTCAATTCCTCCGCGATCTGCGATAGTTTTTTCAAACGGTGATTGAGACCACTCCGCGAGATAGGACGCGCCTTGCCCTCGGATAACATTCCGCACAGCTCCGACAGCGAGCTTTCAGGATTATCCAGCCGCAGCAGCGCCGTTTCGCGAAGTTCCGCCGACAGCGACTCCAGTCCCGCCGTTTCAATGATATACTCAATATCGCGGCGGCTTTTTTCGCTCGCGGCGACAGTTTTGTCGAGATTCGCGCTGTCACAGTTCACACACCTGTTCGCACGGTTTCGGATATCCTTTTCGATCTTCACCTGCATTATTTCCAGCGCGTGAATTCCCGCGCCGATATATGTCAGGAAATCCTCTATGATTTCACTTGTCTTAGCGTATAATACCTCGCTTTTATTGCGTATTGTGGATTTTATTTTTATCCCATGCTCCCCGATAAAGCCTTTCAGCGGATCTATCCGCGCGCGCTCGGGCAGCACCATTTCGAGATGATACTCCTTTTTCGGGTCAGTGACGCTCCCGCAGCACACAAAAACGCCGCGCAGAAACGCTCCACCGTCCGCGTCGTTTCCCGATACGACCGAGGTGTTCACCGACGAGAAGTCATCGAAACGCTCCGTCAAGCGCCATGATTTCACGCCGAACGTATACAGCGAGCCGCCGTTCTTGACGAGCCTTGTCACCTCAACGCGCTCATTCGGGAACACCGCCTCGGCAAGCGACCGCGCCGCCGCAATAAGATCGTTATTTTCGGTCTGAATAACGGGCTTTCCGTTCACGAGCCTGCCCGCGTAGAACATTCCGTACAGCATTGCCGCCATCTCATTGATTTGCAGCTCGTGAACATTACACAGCTCTTTTTTTATATCGGAAGAAAATGACATAATACCGAGCCCCCAGCAAAATAATCGTTATATTTATCTGCACACGTAAACCAATTCGAGTATCCCGTTATAGACTTGGGTACGCACCAATTTTAATTTAATTTCATTTGGGAATTCCCCAAACAAACGAATTCCCGAGCCTAAAATCGTTGGTATGACGCAAATATGATACTCATCAATCAATCCTTCTTGCATTAAGGGTTGAACGATGTTTCCGCCGCCGCATATCCATATTGTTTTTCCGTTCTCCTTTTTGAGCCTTTTTACAATGCCGCAGGGGTCGTCCGAAACAAATTTTATATTGTCTGTCGAAGGCAGCGCTCTGTGCGTGATAATGTAGCTTGTTAATTGCTCGTAGACCCATTCATTCGGCGACAGCTCCGTTGTGATCTGGTGATAGGTATTCCACCCCATAATAACGGTATCAACGTCTTTGATAAAATCGGAATAAGCGTCCATGTTATCTCCGTCATTGCCGTGTCCGTCAAGCCAGTCCACTTTTCCGTGTTTGTCCGCAATATACCCGTCAAGGCTCATAGCGATGTACAAAGTAACTTTTCTCACAAGAAATTCTCCAAATAATGAATATTAACGACCCTTTTCAATATCGCGGTGAACTATCCGCACCTTGCACTCCTTTTCGCGCAAATACGAGGCAGTTCGCTCGGCGAACGTAATGCTCCTATGCTTTCCGCCCGTGCAGCCGAACGCGATAACGAGCCTGCTCTTGCCCTCGCTTATATAGCACGGCAGCAGGAAGTCCACCATATCCCAAATCTTGTTCTCCAATATCTGCGACTGCTCGTACTTCATCACATAATCACGGACTTCCGCGTCAAGACCCGTCTTATGCTTCAATTCTGGAACATAGAACGGATTCGGCAGGCATCTCACGTCGAACACCAAGTCCGCCTCTCCCGGTACTCCGTACTTGAAACCGAAGCTCATACAGCTTACGATAATGCTGTCGCTCGGCTTGTCCAAAAATAACCCCGCGATTTGCCCTTTGAGCTGCGCAGTCGTCAGCAGCGAGCTGTCGATTATATAGTCGGCGTTTGCATGTATCTCGCTCAGCAGCTCAGCCTCCGCGTCAATAGCCTTTGATAAGTCGCCGCCCGACACCTCGTCGAGAGGGTGCTTTCGGCGCGTTTCACTGTAACGCTTCATCAGCACTTCCTTTGAAGCCTCCAGAAACAGCACCTTAACATCAATACCGTCCGTATTCACAAGACCCGAAATACACTCCGAGAGCTTCAGAAACAACGTTCCGCCGCGTATATCGGTAACAATCGCGACCCTGTTTATTTCCCCGTTTTCGCTGCAAATCGCGGCGAAATTCGGGATAAGCTGCGGCGGCATATTGTCAATGCAGAAATATCCGATATCCTCTAAAACCTTGATTGCCGAAGACTTTCCGCCGCCCGACATTCCCGTTACAATTATAAATTCCATTCTACCACCCTATTCCGTGTAGGCGCCTCCGGTATTATCCTCGTTAAGAGTTCCCTCAACCTCGATCAAAAGGCACTTTACCCGTCCTTTGCAAACCGGTCGGTGCTTTGTACCTTTTGGGATAATTATAAGATCGCCATCGCACAAATGCGTCATACCGTCCTCAAACTCAATATCGAATTCGCCCTCAATGCAGTAAAACAACTCGTCGGAACTTTCGTGTATGTGAAAATCCAATGTTCTGTTCTCGGCTTGAAGAACGTTCAGCATATGATCGTTGAGCGTACCTAATCTCTTATATTCAAATAATTTCTCAACAGCGTTTACTTCTTTTTTCAGATCAACCTTTTGTATCATTTACGACCCTCGTTAAAGCCTGTTTTCATCTGTCAACTATCAGCATTTCGCACTCAAGCTCCACACCCTTCTGCTCTCGGACAGCCGACTTAATATGCCCGACAAGCTCCATAACGTCCTCAAACGTTGCGCCGCCGCGGTTGATAACAAATCCGCTGTGCTTTTCGCTGACCTGAGCGCCGCCGACCATGCAGCCCTTAAGCCCGCATTCCTCGATAAGCGCCGCCGCGAAATATCCCTCGGGACGCTTGAATGTGCTGCCGCAGCTTGGGAATTCAAGAGGCTGCTTGTCGCGGCGTTTCTGCATAAGTTCGTCCATTTTAGCCCTTATTTCTGCCTTATCGCGCGGTATAAGCTCCATAGTTACCGACAAAATGCAAAAACCGTTTTCGGAGAACACGCTGTGACGGTATGAAAGCCCCATTTCCTCCGCTGTCATCTCAACAACATTTCCGCTTCCGTCGATACATCGCGCCGACTTGGCGATATCCTTTATTTCGCCGCCGTAAGCGCCTGCGTTCATGTACAGCGCACCGCCCGCCGAGCCCGGTATTCCGTACAGACATTCCATTCCCGAAAGAGAATTCTCCAGCGCCGCATTGCACACCGCCGAAAGAGCCGCGCCCGCGCCCGCCGTTATAGTGTTGCCATCAACCGTGATCGTACCGAGAGCCGCGCCTATCGCGATCACCACACCGCCAAACCTACGTATCAGCAGATTGCTCCCCCTGCCGAGAAGAAAATACGGCAGTGAGCTTTCGCGGCAGACCTTCAGCAGTTCGACAAGACACTCCTCCGAATTCGCTTCCACAAACAGATCACATTCTCCGCCGATCTTCATTGAAGTCCTGTTCGCAAGAACAAAATTCTCCTCAAACGGGCAATTATATTTATTGCAGACAGCTTTTATTTGTGCATGATCCATAATTTCTCCTTATTAAAAGCACCATAATTTTAGGACGAATTTTGCTCCGTCCTAAAATTTCTATTAAACTAAAACTTACTCTGCAATAGTATATAAGCACGCCGCTCCGATTATTCCCGCGTCGTTTCCGAGCTTGCAGATATCGAGCTTGGTCGACCTGTCCGGATCGATACAATATTGATCGCGGGTGATTATCTCCTCAAGCGGTCTCGTGAGGTTCTCGCCCTCCTTGCAGATACCGCCGCCGATAAGAAGCACCTCGGGTTGGAACGTGTTGACGATATTCGTAAGTCCGCAGCCTAAGTACTCTATGTACATATTTACAACGTCCCTTGCGGCAGCGTCGTCAGCTCTCATGCCATCGAACGCGGTCTTGCCGTCGATGTTGTCGATAGAGCCGCCCGCGATCTCCCACATTTTTGAATCCTTGTGCGCCTCCATTGCCTCTTTAGTCATGTTGATAAGCGCGGTCGCCGAGGAATACGCCTCAAAGCAGCCCTTGCGTCCGCACGCGCACTGCCTTCCGTTGTACTCGATGACTGTGTGACCAAGCTCCGCGCCGCAGAAATTGAAACCCGTGTATATCTTTCCCTCGATTATAATACCGCCGCCGACGCCCGTACCTAACGTTACGACAACGACGTTCTTGTAGCCCTTGCCCGCGCCTGCGAGAACCTCTCCGAACGCCGCCGCGTTAGCGTCATTCTCAACGTAAAGCGGCTTATTGAGAAACTTTCCGAACAGCGCGCGCAAATCAGTATTCTTGAAGCCGAGATTGCATGAATAAAGCACCGTGCCGCTGTTGCGGTTGGCAACGCCGGGAGTGCCGATTCCGATAGAGTTTACCTCGCCGATCGTCACTTTAGCCTCATTGAGTGCCTTCCACATCGTGTCCACCATGGATTTTACTATCTCCTCGGCGGGACGCGGAAGGTTAGTCGGCGCGGTCGCCTTTGCGACGATATTGTAATTCTCGTCGACCAGACCCACCTTTATATTAGTACCGCCTAAATCAATGCCTATGTTATACATATGAATTACTCCTGTTCAAAATCAAATTGCCGAATAAATTTATCGAAAGCTTTTACAAGCTCCCCGAAATCGGAGATGTTTTTTAATAAAGGAATATGCAGAAACAGTCCGCGCGGAAATATTTTCAGCACCTCCGCGTAAACCGCGTTGCAATACGAATTCCCCGCGCCCGACGACTTATACGCGTCGTAGCCGTTTTCACGGAAGAACCGCACGACCCTGCCGCAGTCAACGGCCGTTTCGAGAATACCGCAGTCGGCTCTAGCAAAACGCTCCACCGCTATTTTCGAGCGAATTGACGGCTTTTGACCCGTCATTATCGCCGTCAAAGGGCTTCGCGCAATCTCGTCACGCATTAGGGCGGCGGAAAGAGCGTTATCATTAGGCAGAATTACCTTTTGGCAAGGAGCGGAGACGCGCTCGACCAAGAGCCGCGCGGGATTGTCCTCTCCGTCAAAGCCCGCGAAAACGACCGATCTCATTACAAATTAAGATCGGACATGATCTCCTCGCTGTCGGAGTCCATACCGAGCTGGCGGAGCAGATCCTTAGCCGCGTTGTAGCCCATTTTCTTCTGACGGTTGTTCATCGCAGCTACCTCGAGAATTACCGCAAGGTTTCGTCCCGGCTTAACGGGGATATTCAGCAGCGGGACTTTAACGCCGAGGATGGTCATATAGTGCGTGTCGACGCCCATTCTGTCGTAGGTCTTTTCGGGGTTCCAAAGCTCCATTTCAACGACCATGTCTATCTTCTCGGACAGCTTTACCGAGCCGATGCCGAACAGCTGACGCGCGTTTACGATACCGATACCGCGCAGCTCAAGGAAATGGCGGATATTGTCGGGCGACGAGCCTACTAAGGTGATATTGGAAGCCTTGCGTATCTCGACTGCGTCGTCTGCGATAAGACGGTGACCGCGCTTTACAAGCTCGACCGCAGTCTCGCTTTTACCTACGCCGCTCTCGCCCATTATCAGCACGCCCTCGCCGTATATTTCGATAAGAACTCCGTGGCGCGTTATCCTCGGTGCGAGCTGCATATTCAGGAACGCCATAAGTTTGGAGATAAATACGGTGGTGTTCTCTTCCGTGCGCATAATGGGTATTTCGTAGTTGGGTGCCATTTCAAGCATTTCGGGGAAAACTTCCTCGTTGCGCGTGATGATAAGCGCAGGAAAACGATAACTTAACAAATCCTCAATACGCTTTCTGCGGACGTCGGGTTCAAGACCCTGTAAATAAGCGCTCTCCATTTTTCCCATGACCTGAATGCGCTTGTTGTCAAAATATTCATAAAATCCGGCAAGCTGAAGTCCCGGACGATTCACATCGTTGTTTGAGATAAGACGGTTCTCTCCGTTGTCGGGCATATAAAGAATTTCGGGTTTATACTCGTCGATCAATTTTCTGAGCGGGAACGAAAACTCCCTGGTGATTTCCTCAAGGGGCATAGCAATGTCCTTTCTCGGGCAATTAGCGCCCGAACATTTTATTTTTAGAAACAACTCTACAAGTACCATTATACAGCAAAGCCGCAAATAATGCAAGCGTTTTTTTGTAATTTTGTGATATCTTTCACAATTTTTACGGCAAAGCAATCGTTCTTTTGTTTAGGCTGTAAAAATCCGCCAATAATTAAAGTATATCTTTTGGGTATTATTGACAACAAAGGAGTTTAATATGAAAGACATTTTTATGACTATTGTACTTATTATTGGAATAGTGATCTCGCTGACATTCGCGGCGTTCGAGACATTTTCTGCGGACTGTGGAAACGTGCGCGGAGAGGTGCTGCGGCTGCATATCCCCGCGAACTCTGACAGCGGAGAGGATCAGGCAGTAAAACTCGAGCTGCGTGACTTCCTGCTTGCGGAATACGGCGGCGAGCTGTCGGGAAGCGGAGATCTTTCCGCAGCCAAGGAACATGCCCGTGAGCTGCTCCCCGAAATCGAGCGCCGCTGCACTGAGTTTCTCCGGGAGCACGGATTTGACTACGGCGCTAAAGCCGAGCTTACCGATATGTATTTTACCACCCGCGAGTACGACCGCCTGATACTCCCCGCGGGCGAGTATACTGCTCTCAGAATAACGCTCGGCAGCGGCGAGGGGCATAATTGGTGGTGCGTGATTTTCCCGCAGCTCTGCCTGCCAGCCGTCTCGGAGCAACACGAAAAGGATGACAACGCGGAAAGCGTACTCGAGACATTTGGAAAACCTCAGAAGATCACTGTCAAGTTCGCGGTCTACGAGTGGATACAGCGCCTGTTCAGTTAAACACTGTCAAGAGAATGTTTTCGAGAAATTAGCGGTTATACAAATTTTTTTGAAATTTGCCCTTGACAAATTGTTCCGTTTGTGGTAAAATATTAAAATATATCATAATGGAGTTATAGGCTATTTCTGCCTAAAAATCCGTGCTATTTATTAAGGAGTGATTAAAGCCGATGGTGAATACAAAGCCTGTGCAGTCGGGAAAAACTACAAGACAGAGCTTCTCGAAAATCAATGAGGTTATCGATATGCCGAACCTCATCGGTATTCAGAGGGACTCATACAACTGGTTTCTGTCCGACGGAATAAAAGAGGTTTTCAAGGACGTATCTCCGATTATTGACTCGAACGGCAAGTTTGAGCTTTCTTTTGTGAATTACCGCCTCGAGGAAAACACCAAGTACTCTATTGAAGAGTGCAAGGAGCGCGACGCGACATACGCCGCACCCTTAAAGGTCACCGCGAGCCTGCTTAACAAGGAGACGGGCGAGATCATAGACAATGAGATCTATATGGGCGATATGCCGCTGATGACCGAAAGCGGAACCTTTGTTATAAACGGCTCGGAACGTATTGTCGTTTCGCAGCTCGTTCGTTCACCGGGCGTATATTACGGCTTTGATTACGACAAGACAGGCAAAAAGCTGTTCAAGGCTACCGTTATACCGAACAGAGGCGCGTGGCTTGAGCTTGAAATGGACGGCTCGGACGTGTTTTATGTACGTATCGACAAGAACAGGAAGTTCCCGTGTACGACGTTTCTGCGTGCTATCGGACTGTCAAGCGACAGCGACCTTATCGGTAAGTTCGGCGAGGATCCGAGAATAACCGTTACTATAGAGAACGGCAAGGATAACACAAAGAATGAGGAGGAGGCGTTGCTTGAGGTCTACAGAAAGCTTCGCCCCGGCGAGCCCGCTACCGTAGACTCGGCGAGAACCACTCTCGACAACTTGTTCTTTGACGCCAAGAGATATGATCTGTCACGTTTCGGACGTTATAAATATAATAAAAAGCTCGGCATCGCTCAGCGGCTCGTGGGAAAAAGAGCCGCCGAGAACGTTGTCGCGCCCCTTTCGGGTGAGCTGCTCGCGGAAGATGGCGGTATCATCACTGCCGAAATGGCTATGGAGATACAGAACGCGGGCGTTATGGAGGTTTCTGTTCAGAAGCCGGACGGCGAAGGCGTGATGAAGATCGTAGGCAACGGTATGGTCGACATTCATCTGTATACAGGCGATTTGGACGTTGAGGCTCTGGGCATCAACGAGCAGGTCAAATTCGGTGTCCTCGCGGATATCCTCGAGGAGGCGGGAGACGACAAGGAAATGCTCGCGGAGCTTATTGCAAAACGCTCAGACGAGCTTATCCCCAAGCACATCACGCTGGAAGATATTTTCGCGGCAGTCGGCTACTTCATCAACCTCAACGAGGGTGTGGGCGATATCGACGATATTGACCACCTCGGAAACAGACGTATCCGCTGTGTGGGCGAGCTGCTCCAGAACCAATTCAGGATAGGCTTCACGAGAATGGAGCGTACTATTCGTGAGCGAATGGGACTTCAGGCTAACGATACCGAAAAGGTAACGCCGTCGTCGCTTATCAACGCAAGACAAGTGATCGCGGCTATGAAAGAGTTTTTCGGCTCTTCCCCGCTGTCTCAGTTTATGGATGCAAACAACCCGCTTGCGGAGCTTACTCACAAGCGCCGTCTGTCCTCGCTCGGTCCGGGCGGACTTTCGCGTGACCGCGCGGGATTTGAGGTCCGTGACGTACATTACTCTCACTACGGACGTATGTGTCCTATCGAGACACCCGAAGGTCCTAACATCGGACTTATCTCCTATCTCGCGACATTTGCGAGGATCAACGTATACGGCTTTCTTGAAACGCCCTACCGCAGGGTCGACAAGGCAACGGGCAAGGTGCTCGACGATGTAGTCTACATGACTGCCGACGTTGAGGATAACTATGTTGTGGCGCAGGCCAACGAGCCGCTTGACGAGAACGGCTGCTTCGCAAGACCGCGCGTCAACGCGCGCTGCCGCGACGCTATCCTTGAGATAGAACGTGAAAAGGTGGATTTCATGGACGTATCACCTAAAATGGTGGTATCCGTGGCTACGGCTATGATTCCGTTCCTTGAGAACGACGACGCGAACCGTGCCCTCATGGGCGCGAATATGCAGCGCCAGGCTGTTCCGCTTATGGTAACGGACAATCCCATTGTCGGCACAGGTATGGAATACAAGGCTGCCGTGGATTCGGGCGTAGTTATCTGCGCAAAGGAGAACGGCGTTGTCTCAGAGGTATCTGCAGACCGTATAATTATCAACACCGACGAGGGCAGAGAGCACATTTACAGGCTTATTAAGTTCAAGCGTTCCAACCAGGGCAACTGCATAAATCAACGCCCGATCGTCAGCAAAGGCGAGCGTGTGTCCAAGGGCGATGTTATCGCCGACGGTCCCGCCACCAAAATGGGCGAGATCGCGCTCGGGAAGAACGCGCTTATCGGATTTATGACCTGGGAGGGCTATAACTACGAGGACGCTGTCCTTATAAACGAAAAGCTTGTTTACAACGACGTGTACACATCAATTCATATAGAGGAATACGAGCTTGAATGCCGTGAGACAAAGCTCGGTCCGGAGGAGATCACCCGTGATATCCCGAACCTCAACGACGAGGTGCTGAAGGATCTTGATGACCGCGGCATAATCAGAATAGGCGCGGAGGTCCACTCGGGCGATATTCTGGTCGGCAAGGTGTCGCCTAAGGGCGAGACGGAACTCACCGCGGAAGAGAAGTTGCTCCGTGCGATCTTCGGCGAAAAGGCTCGCGAGGTTCGCGACAACTCCCTGAGAGTTGCGCACGGCGAGAGCGGTATCATAGTTGACGTTAAGGTGTTCAACCGCGAGAACTGCGACGATCTGTCACCTGGAGTAAACGAAAAGGTTCGCGTATATATTGCACAGAAGCGTAAGATATCCGTCGGCGATAAAATGGCGGGTCGTCACGGTAACAAGGGCGTTGTTTCGCGTATCCTCAAGCAGGAGGATATGCCGTTCCTGCCCGACGGTACTCCGCTCGATATCGTACTGAATCCTTTGGGCGTACCTTCACGTATGAACATCGGTCAGGTGCTTGAAGTTCACCTCGGCTATGTCGCGAAAGCACTTGGCTGGAAAATTGCTACGCCCGTATTTGACGGCGCTCACGAGCAGGATATCCGTGCGCTGTATGACGAGGCTCGCGGCAAGCGCAAGGAGCTTCTCGGCGAGGGCGGCGCGGGCATAGATTTTACTAAGCTGGCGTGGACAAGCGACTGCAAAACGCAGCTTATCGACGGAAGAACGGGCGAGAAGTTTGACAGCCCCGTAACCGTCGGATATATGTACTACCTTAAATTGCATCATCTGGTCGACGATAAGATACACGCGCGTTCAACGGGTCCGTATTCGCTTGTTACGCAGCAGCCTCTGGGCGGTAAGGCTCAGTTCGGCGGTCAGCGTTTCGGTGAGATGGAGGTCTGGGCTCTCGAGGCTTACGGTGCAGCCTACACGCTCCAGGAGATACTGACTGTCAAATCCGATGATCTTATGGGGCGTCAGAAGACCTATGAATCCATTGTCAAGGGCGATTCCGTGCCGAAGCCCGGCGTTCCCGAGTCGTTCAAGGTAATGGTAAGCGAACTGCAGGGTCTGGGGCTGGACATCAGAATTCTCGATGATATGGGCAAGGAGATCGACCTCAAGGAGGATTACGACGAGGACGACAGCACAAGCTACGGCAAGCAGAATTTCAGCGAGGATTACAGGTCCGACGATGACGATTTGAACAGAGCGGGCTTTGAGGTAACCGACGCGGAGGACGCAGGCGGCGTTGTCGGAGACGATGACAGCGATATGTACGACGATGACGACGAGTACGACGACGAGGACGCGGATTTCGACGATGGTCTTGACGACGATGACGAAAGCGAATACGGCGATCCCTCCGACAGCGACGATGAGGACGACGGTTTCGACGATTGAGAAAACACGGGTCGGAAGCCCGATAATATGAAAACGAGGTAATATAATGAGTTTTAGTGTTTTCGAGTCTATGAAAATAGGACTTGCTTCTCCCGAGCAGATACGCGAATGGTCGCACGGCGAGGTTCAGCGTGCCGAAACAATAAATTACCGCAGTCAAAAGCCAGAAAAATTCGGTTTGTTCTGCGAAAGAATTTTCGGTCCGCAGAAGGACTGGGAGTGTAACTGCGGAAAGTACAAGAGAATACGCTTTAAGGGAAAGATTTGCGAAAAGTGCGGCGTTGAGGTAACACGCAGCAAGGTTCGCCGCGAGCGTATGGGACACATCGAGCTTGCCGCTCCCGTGTCACATATCTGGTACTACAAGGGTACTCCGAGCCGTATCGGTCAGGTGCTCGACCTCACCCCAAAAAAGTTGGAGGAAGTACTTTATTTTACTAAATATATAGTTATCAACCCTGGCGAGAAAACGGGTCTGGTAAAGAAACAGCTGCTTACCGAGGAGGAGTACAGCCAGTACGCCTCGAAGTACTCGGGCATTGATACGTTCCGCGCGGGAATGGGCGCGGAAGCTATCAAGGAGCTGCTCACCGAAATAGATCTTGACGCTCTTGAGGACGAGCTGAGAGCGGAGCTTGAGACCACCTCCGCGGGTCAGAAGCAAGTAAAACTGCTGCGCAGACTGGACGTTATTGAGGCGTTCAAGAACAGCGGAAACCGCCCCGAATGGATGATACTGGACGTAATTCCCGTAATCCCGCCGGATATCCGTCCCATGGTTCAGCTGGACGGAGGACGTTACGCGACCTCCGACCTTAACGAGTTGTACCGCAAGGTCGTAATGAGAAACAACCGCCTTAAGGACCTGCTCTCAAAAAAAGCGCCCGATCTTATCGTGCGCAACGAGAAGCGCATGCTCCAGGAGGCTGTTGACGCGCTGATAGACAACGGAAGGCACGGCAGAGCCTACACGGGTTCAAACAACCGTCCGCTTAAATCGCTGTCCGATATGCTCAAGGGCAAACAGGGACGCTTCCGTCAGAACCTGCTCGGTAAGCGCGTTGACTATTCGGGACGTTCGGTTATCGTCGTAGGTCCGGAGCTGAAAATGGATCAGTGCGGTCTGCCTAAGGAAATGGCGTTGGAGCTGTTCAAGCCGTTTGTGCTGAACGATCTGGTGCTGAACGGCGTTTCGCCGAATATCAAGCAGGCTAAAAAGCTTGTTGAGCGCGCGGACGATAAGGTCTGGGATTCGCTTGAAAACGTTATCAAGGATCATCCCGTACTGCTTAACCGTGCACCTACACTGCACAGATTGGGTATTCAAGCGTTCTCGCCCATTCTGGTAGAGGGACGCGCTATCAAGCTGCACCCGCTGTGCTGTACCGCATTCAACGCGGACTTCGACGGCGACCAGATGGCAGTCCACCTCCCGCTCTCCAACGAGGCGCAGGAAGAGGCGAGAACTCTTATGCTCGCCGCAAAGAACCTGCTCAAGCCCTCCGACGGAAAACCAGTTACCGTTCCCACACAGGATATGGTTCTCGGCTCGTACTATTTGACAATTGACAAGGCGGGCGAAAAGGGCGAGGGCAAGGTATTTCGTGACGCTAACGAAGCTATAATGGCTTATCAGGACGGTATAATCACCATTCACGCGGCTATAAAGGTACGCGTTACAAAGGATCTGGGCGATACCGTTATTACAAGAATAGTACCTACTACGGCGGGACGTATCATCTTCAACGAACATATCCCGCAGGATCTTGGTTACGTTGACAGAAGCGATCCGGATCATCAATTGGATTATGAGATAGGTTTTAAGGTAAGAAAGCAGGAGCTCGGAAAAATCATTGACCGCTGCCTGAAAATACACGGTACTGCTACCACCGCACAGGTGCTTGATAAGATCAAGGCTATGGGGTATAAGTACTCTACTCGCTCGGGTATCACCGTTGCTGTCTGTGACGCCGAGATTCCCCCGCAGAAAGCCGAGATAATCAAGCAGGCGGACGAAAAGATAGCCGATATGAACAAGAAGTTCTCACGCGGATTTATTTCCGACAGCGAACGCAAAAAGAACTTTATCGACACCTGGGAGCACGCGACAAAACTGGTCTCGACTGCGCTTACCAACAATCTCGACCATTATAACAACATCTACATGATGGCGGACTCGGGCGCACGTGGTTCGGACGCACAGATAAGGCAGCTCGCCGGCATGCGCGGACTTATCGCGAATACCTCTGGCGCGACTATAGAGATGCCTATCAGAGCGAATTACCGTGAGGGCTTGAACGTCCTCGAATATTTCATCTCCTCGCGCGGCGCACGTAAGGGACTTGCCGATACAGCGCTCCGTACTGCCGACTCGGGATATCTGACGAGACGTCTTGTCGACGTATCGCAGGAGGTAATTATCCGCGGCGACGACTGCGGAACGACCAACGGTATTGAGGTATACGAGATACGCGAGGGCGGCGAGCTTATTGAAAAGCTCGGCGAGAGGCTTGTCGGACGCTTTCTTGCGGACGATTTCACCGCACCCGACGGTTCGTTTACCATATCCAGAGATAAACTACTCACGGACAGTGACGCGGCAAAAATAGTTAAAACGGGCGTTGAACGAGTGAAGGTGCGCTCTGTGCTTACTTGCGAGCTGAGAAACGGCGTGTGCGCTAAGTGCTACGGCGCTTCCCTCGCGAACGGTCAGCTGATCACCAAGGGCGAGGCAGTGGGCGTTATCGCAGCGCAGTCTATCGGCGAGCCCGGTACACAGCTTACGATGCGTAACTTCCATACGGGCGGCGTTGTCGGCGCGGACGATATCACACAGGGTCTTCCGCGTGTTGAGGAGCTGTTCGAGAGCCGTCATCCGAAGAATGCGGCGATCATCACGAGAGTTGCGGGCACGGTAAGGTTCGAGGAGATCAAGAAAACGCGTCACGCTATAATTACTGCCGATGACGGCACCGAGGAGGCGTATGCCGTACCCTTCGGATACCGTCCGAAGGTTCAGGACGGCGACCGCGTTGAGGTGGGAGATCCGTTGACAGAGGGCTCTATCAACCCACCGGATGTTCTTGCCGTAAAGGGCGAAAAGGCTGTTCAAGACTACCTTATCAGCGAGGTTCAGAAGCCATACCGTCAACAGGGTGTTGATATCAACGACAAGCACATTGAGGTGATCGTACGTCAGATGATGCGCAAGGTAAGGATCATCGAACCCGGAAAAAGCACGCTTCTTGCAGGATCGGTAGTAGGAAAGAACGAATACGTCGCGATATGCGATGAGCTGAAAGAACGCGCGGAACAAGGTGAAACGATTGAAATGCCGACCTGCGAGCCCGTACTGCTCGGTATCACAAAGGCGTCTCTGGCGACCGACAGCTTTATGTCCGCCGCCTCGTTCCAAGAGACCACCAGGGTACTCACCGAGGCGGCTATTCGCGGCAAGGTTGATCCGCTGACGGGTCTTAAGGAGAACATCATAATAGGTAAGCTTATTCCCGCGGGTACGGGACTCAGAGCGCAGGAGGAGGCGGCCGCGGCTGCTGCCGAAGCGGAGGCAAAGGCGGAGCAGGAGGCTCTCGCTGCCGAGCTTGAAGGTCATATAGACGATGAAATAAACGTCAATATCGAGGCAGTTTCCAATATGGAGGCCAACAACGGCATCACAGACAATGAGAATGCTTGATCGGTGTTTGTTAAAATGCACAAAAAGCAAATTTTCTAAATAATTTTTAGCGGCGGTTGTCACAAAGTTTTGAAAAAAGCCTTGACAAACGCCGCTTTTTACTATATAATTTATAAATGTGTGTTAGTATATTTTTCTATAAGAGGAAATAATAATACACGGAATAATTTATATTTAAGGAAGAGGTGAAAAATAGTGCCTACGTTTAATCAGCTTGTTCGTAAGGGCCGTCAGGTTTCCACAAAGAAATCCAAGGCGCCGGCTCTCCAGAAGGGTATGAATACCCTCCACAAGGAGCAGATCGACCAGCACTCTCCTCAGAAGCGCGGAGTTTGCACCGCTGTAAGAACTCAGACTCCCAAGAAGCCTAACTCAGCTATGAGAAAGGTGGCCAGAGTCAAGATCTCCAACGGCTATGAGGTAACGGCGTATATCCCCGGTATCGGACACAAACTGCAGGAGCACTCCGTTGTACTCATCAGAGGCGGGCGTGTTAAGGACCTCCCGGGTGTGCGTTACCACATCGTAAGAGGAACTCTCGACGCTCAGGGTGTTGACAAGAGAATGCAGGGACGCTCCAAGTATGGTGCAAAGCGTCCGAAGGCAGGAAAGAAGGCATAATTTCAATTCCTGAAAAGCTGTCAAACAGGCATTATTTAGCGATAAAGCATTGCCTTTTGTTTGGATAGCGGGAGTGAAACGCTTTCGAGTACCTATGATTTCATTGGGGATCATTAATTGACCCCACAATAATGTAAGGAGGGAAGTTAAAGTGCCAAGAAGAGGTAATGTCCCCAAGCGTGAGGTTCTGCCGGATCCGCTTTACGGTTCGGAGTTGGTAACAAGACTTATCAACAACATCATGCTTGACGGAAAGAAGGGCGTAGCCCAGAAGATCGTTTACGGCGCGTTTGAGATCGTTGCCGAAAAGACCGGCAAGGAGCCGCTTGAGGCTTTTGAGGAGGCAATGGAGAACATTATGCCCCAACTTGAGGTCAAAGCAAGACGTGTCGGCGGTGCGACCTACCAGGTTCCTATGGAGGTTCGTCCCGAAAGACGCCGCACTCTCGGCTTGCGTTGGATAACCAAGTACAGCCGTGACCGCAGCGAAAAGACGATGAAAGAAAGACTTGCAAACGAGATCTGCGACGCACTGAACAATCAGGGCGGAGCGTGCAAGAAGCGCGACGATACACATAAGATGGCAGAGGCTAACAAGGCATTTGCACACTTTAAGTGGTAAAATTAAACGCCGTTTAGCTCAATCAAACATTTGCGGATTTTTGTGCGCGAGTATTTTTCACCGTACGAAACTCTGCGGCGTTTAATTCTTGAGCTGGCATATTACGGAGGAATTTATGAAAAGAGACGTTTCTCTTGAAATGACACGTAATATTGGTATCATGGCTCATATCGACGCGGGTAAAACCACCACCACGGAGCGTATCCTGTTCTATACGGGCGTCAACTACAAAATGGGTGAGACGCACGAGGGCGCTTCCACGATGGACTGGATGGATCAGGAGAAGGAGAGAGGTATCACTATCACCTCCGCCGCTACCACCGCGTTCTGGAAAGAGCACCGTATCAATATTATCGATACTCCCGGACACGTTGACTTCACTGTTGAGGTTCAGCGTTCTCTGAGAGTGCTTGACGGCTCTGTCACTGTATTTTGTGCAAAGGGCGGCGTTGAGCCGCAGTCCGAAACAGTTTGGCGTCAGGCGGACAACTATCACGTACCCAGAATGGCTTATGTAAATAAGATGGACATTATGGGCGCGAACTTTTATAACGTAGTGGATATGATGCACGACAGACTGAAGTGCAACGCTGTTCCGATTCAGCTCCCTATCGGCGCTGAGCAGGACTTCAAGGGCATTATCGACCTTATTGAGATGAATGCCGATATCTACTATGACGACCTCGGCAAGGATATGCGTGTCGAGGAGATTCCCGCGGATATGAAGGACAAAGCCGAGGAGTACAGAGCAAACTTGCTTGAAAAGGTAGCCGAGCTCGACGACGACCTTATGGAGCGCTACCTTGAGAACGAGGGCACGGACTTCACCGCAGAGGAGATCAAGAAGGCTATACGCAAGGGTACGATCGACAACAAGTTTGTTCCCGTATGCTGCGGTACTTCTTACAGAAACAAGGGCGTTCAGAAGCTGCTCGACGCTATCGTCGATTTTATGCCGTCGCCTCTCGATATCCCCGCTATCAAGGGTACAAACCCCGATACCGGCGAGGAGGAGGAGCGTCATCCCGGCGATAAGGAGCCGTTCTCCGCTCTTGCATTCAAAATCGCTACAGACCCGTTTGTTGGTAAGCTTTGCTTCTTCAGAGTTTACTCCGGTTTTGTTGAAGCGGGTACGAGCGTCCTCAACTCCACCAAGGATAAGAATGAGCGTATGGGACGTATCCTGCAGATGCATTCCAACCACAGACAGGACATCGAAGCATGTCCGTGCGGAGATATCGCGGCAGTTGTAGGTACTAAGTATACTACTACGGGCGATACGTTCTGCGATCCCGCTCACCCGATCATTCTCGAGTCCATGGACTTCCCCGAGCCTGTTATTGATCTGGCTATTGAGCCTAAAACCAAGGCAGGTCAGGAGAAAATGGCTATCGGTCTCGCAAAGCTTACAGAAGAGGATCCGACCTTCAAGACCTGGACGAACCAGGAGACAGGTCAGACCATTATCGCGGGTATGGGCGAGCTGCACCTCGAGATCATCGTAGACAGACTTCTGCGTGAGTTCAAGGTAGAGGCTAATGTCGGCGCACCGCAGGTTGCCTACAAGGAGACCATTACGGGCAATGCCGATGTTGATATGAAGTACAAGCGTCAGTCGGGCGGTTCGGGTCAGTACGGTCACGTAAAGATCCGCGTTGAGCCTAACGAGAGCGGCAAGGGCTATGAGTTCAGCAATGACGTAGTCGGCGGCGCGATCCCGAAGGAGTTTATCCCCGCTGTTGACGCAGGTATCCAGGGCGCGCTGAATGCGGGCGTTCTCGCGGGTTATCCCGTTGTAGATCTTAAGGTCTCGCTGTACGACGGATCCTACCACGAGGTAGACTCGTCCGAAATGGCGTTCAAGATTGCGGGTTCTATGGCTATCAAGGAAGCGCTCAGAAAGGCAAGCTCGATCATTCTCGAGCCGATTATGAAAGTCGTTGTCGTATGTCCGTCCGATTATACGGGTACGGTTATCGGCGACTTGACTTCGCGCCGCGGACAGATCCAGGGTCAGGAATCGCGTTTCGGTACGGAGCAGATCACCGCTCTTGTTCCGCTGTCAGAGATGTTTGGCTACTCAAACGATCTCCGCTCCAAGACACAGGGACGCGGTCAGTACGTTATGGAGCCGCACAGCTATATCGAGGTTCCGAAGAACATTGCCGAGGGCATTATGTCCAAAAGAAAGCAGAATGATTAACATTTGTTGACATTTTGTTGAAAATATTTGTGGATTATCGAGAAAACCACTTGATTTTTTCCATAAAAAATGGTAGAATATTACTGTAAACATTTTTCGGGCGAAACGCCCAAATGCCTATTAAAAGGAGGAAATACCAATGGCTAAGGAAAAATATAATTCCAGCAAACCCCACGTTAATATCGGTACCATCGGTCACGTTGACCATGGTAAGACCACTCTGACCGCAGCTATCACAAAGTGGCTTGCACTCAAGGGTCAGGCTAAGTTTGAGGCTTATGATATGATCGATAAGGCTCCCGAGGAGAGAGAGCGTGGTATTGCGATTAATACCGCTCACGTTGAGTATGAGACCGATGCGCGTCACTACGCTCACGTTGACTGCCCCGGACATGCCGACTATATTAAGAACATGATTACCGGTGCGGCTCAGATGGACGGCGCTGTACTCGTAGTTGCAGGTACCGACGGTCCTATGGCTCAGACTAAGGAGCACATTCTGCTCGCACGTCAGGTTGGCGTTCCCGCAATGGTTGTATTTATCAACAAGTGCGATGACGCTGGCGAGTACGATCCCGCTACCGGTGAGTACAACGATCCCGATGAGATGCTTGAACTGGTTGATATGGATATCCGCGGCGAGCTGTCCAAGAACGGCTTCCCCGGAGACGATATCCCGATTATCCGCGGTTCCGCAAAGGTTGCCTTGGATTCCGATTCCAAGGATCCCGACGCTCCCGAGTACGCTTGCATCAAGAAGCTGATGGAGGCTATCGACTCCTACATTCCCGCTCCTGAGAGAGACGAGAACAAGCCTTTCCTGATGCCTGTTGAGGATACTATGACCATCACCGGTCGTGGTACAGTTGCTACCGGTCGTGTAGAGCGTGGCATTGTAAAGGTAAATGATACCGTTGAGATCACCGGTTTGGTTGACGAGCCCAAGAGCACTGTTGTTACAGGTCTTGAGATGTTCAGAAAGACCCTTGACGAGGCTGTTGCAGGCTATAACATCGGCGCACTGCTCCGTGGTATCACACGTGATCAGATCGAGCGTGGTCAGGTTCTCTGCAAGCCCGGTTCTATTCACCCGCACACCAAGTTCAGCGGTCAGGTTTACGTTCTTAAGAAGGAAGAGGGCGGCCGTCATACACCGTTCGTTTCCAACTACCGTCCGCAGTTCTTCTTCAGAACTACCGACGTTACTGGCGTAATAACTCTTCCTGCCGATAAGGAAATGTGCATGCCCGGCGATAACGTTGTAATGGACGTTGAGCTTATCACTCCTATCGCTATTGAGGAAGGACTGCGTTTCGCTATCCGTGAGGGTGGCCGTACCGTTGGCTCCGGCGTTGTTACCAAGATTGCTGAGTAATTTAGCGATTAATAAAACATTATTTGCCGCTGTTCGTTTGAACAGCGGCATTTTTATTTTATTCAATAAGGTTTAATTCGTCGTTGTCGAGATAGTCCTCAATATACTGCTTTGTCAGCAGCTGCCGAGGAATATAGTCGTTAAACTTCCCCGCTATCTCACAGTTTTCGGGAATTCGGAACGAATACTTGTCCGCGCCATTCTCCTTTATTTTGTTCAGCGCGGCAATAAGCGCTTCCCTGCCCATATCGGTCTGCACCTCAATGCACACGGGAATGTAGCGCTGAAGCCATACGTTCGCCTGAAATCCGCGTTCGCGAAGTGCGTAAAGCAACGCCATCGTGCCGCGAGTTCCCAGGAATGGAAATACCGCGAATACCGTTTCGGAAAGTGCTACGATCACCCTCTCGCCCTCAAATACGATCCCGCCCATAAGCTCGTTTCCGCTCTCACTCTCGCCGCTCATCGTCGCGTTTCGGCAAAGACGACGGATATCGTCAAGGCGCTTGCGGGCGCTCTCGTCAAGGAACGCGTACTGCTCGTCGCTGCGCAAGACTTCAAGCATTTTTTTCATTACCTTGGTGTGGACGTATTCGTTACCCGTGTCCGTCCACATATTCGCTGAAATGCCCTCTATTTTCTTTACGTAGATTGTCTGTTGCTTTTTATCAAGCTCCGTGACCTCCCACGCCTGCCCCGCCAGCGCGAACTGCGATTTCGGCGGGAACGGGTTCTGTACCGTTCCGATTATCTCTGCGGACACGCCGTTTCCCGCGCTGCTCCGCACTGTGTACTCAACGGGAACGGAGAACACTGCCAGAAACTCGTAATTGTTCACGGCAGCCTCGCCCTTTTCGCCGATCATCAGCCCGTCCTCGCCGCGCTCAAGCTGTCCGTTCTCAAGCATATGACGCAGAAGCAGCAGATAATCCTCCTTGGAAATATATCGGAAAACCGCCAGCGTTAGCACCTGCCGCGCAAGCTCCTTTGGCTGAACCGAACCGCTAGCCGCAAGTATCGACATGGTCTGATGATACAGCAGGCTGTAAGGCAGCTTGGGGAGATACATCGGCTCGACCCACTTTTCGCGGGTGTACAGTAGTATCATTGCCGCACACATCACGATATCCCAGTTGACCTCTTTATAAAACGTATTCGGCGGCAGGCTCATATCCCATCGGAACGCAAAGCACATCTCCCCGATTGCGTCGCCGCGACGTCCCGTCCGTCCGAGACGCTGTACCAGTCCCGAAACCGTGAGCGGACAGCCCGTCTGTACTATACGCTCCAGATGTCCGAGGTCGATACCGAGCTCGAGCGTTACCGTCGCCCCCGTACATACGGGCAGCTCGCCCGACTTCATTCGCTTTTCGGCGAATTCGCGCAGCGCGGGGGAAATATTCGCGTGGTGGACAAGATAGCAGTCATTACCATGATTTTTCTCGGACAGACGCTTCATATGCGCGATGTTCTCCTCCACCTCGCCCTTGCTGTTGGAGAACAGTATGCACCGCTTGGCGTGAGTGCTCTCGTAGAGATATTCGTAATAATGCTCAAGAAGCGTTTTGCTGTCGGAGTTGGGGATCTTTTCGGCTAACGGAAAGAACCGTACCGACAAGCGCACCCTGCGGTTTTTATCGTGAACTCTAGGGGTATTGCATGGCGCGTCCGTACCCATACAGAGCCATTTCTCGGCATTGGTGCAGTCGCCGAGGGTCGCGGAAAGACCTATTCTCCGCGGAATAAAACCGATAAGCCGCTGAAGGCGCTCCAATATCGACAGAAGCTGCAAACCGCGGTCATTATCCATAAAATAATGAACCTCGTCAATAATAACGAACCGCAGGTCGGAAAACAGTCGGTAGGCGTTGGAGCTGTTACGCATAAGCAGACTCTCCAGACTTTCTGGGGTGGTCTGCATTATGCCGTGCGGATTTTTGACGAGTTTCTTTTTCGCGGAGGGAGATGCGTCTCCGTGCCATTTCGTGACGGGGATGTCCGCCTCCTCCAGCAGCTCCTCCAGCCGCTCAAACTGATCGTTTATCAGCGCCTTCAACGGCGAAATGTACAGCGCGCCCACGCTGCCTGCGGGGTTCTCCCAGAGCTGTGTTATCACGGGAAGAAACGCGGCTTCGGTTTTCCCGCTCGCCGTACCCGAGGTGAGCAGCAAATTGTCGTCGGTGTCGAAGATTATCTCGGCGGCAGCGACCTGAATATCTCGCAGCTCCTCCCACTTGTTGCGGTAGATGTAGTCCTGAATAAACGGCGCGAGCCGATAGAAAATGTTATTTTGTCCCATTATCTCAACTCATTATTTTCTTTACATAAATTCTGCTGTCGTCGCCGTAGATGTCGACGCGGTTTTCGAGGTACGAATATCCGTATTTCTCGTAAAGGCCTATGTGATCGGTGCAGATATAGATGTTATTGACAGAATGTTCCAGCGCTGTATCCTCACAGCGCTTGATAAGCTGTCCGACGTATCTGTGACCGCGGTACTCGGAAAAAGTGAACACAAAGCCTATCCACGGATACAGCGACTTATCGTCGATACAGTCATTCCGCGCGAACGTTACAAACGAAACCAGTTTGTCGCCGTCCGTAAGCAGCAGCAAAATGCCGTCGCCCAGCTTTTCAAAGAACGTTCCGCTCTCCAGAAATTCAGCCAACGTCAGAGCCGCGCACCAATCGCTTTTCTTGATCTCGTCAAGCCAATGCTGTTTGTTATTGCATTCAAAATAGTTAATAATTTCCATAAGTCCTCACAAATCAAAATCTTCAAATCCGTCCGCGTTTTCGGAATTATCGCCCTCTCCCTCGGCGAATTTGAATTCCTCCTCGCCCATAAGTTGCGGGAGCGTTTTTTCGGGGTGCTGATACGCTATATTCAGCAGCTCTATAAAGTCGCGTATCATCTCACGCGGCGTGACGTTTGTCTGTGCACCTACGCGCTCAAACTCTGCCTTGACGAAAAATATCCTGTCCTCGAGCGTTATTTTCGGCTCGTAATCATACAGCAGCGCGTGTATCTCGGAAAGCTTTTCGGTCAAGACTGTCAATTCCTCATAAGAAAGCGGATTGAGCCTGATTATAGGCGCTAACATATCATGCGTTTCATCTGTCGCGTAACGTCCCCGTTCCAATCGAGAACGCAGCGCCTCGTAGCTGAACACACCGCGGCGCGTGTCCTCCACACACTGCGGAGTGCCGCCCATAATTATCCCGAGATGCGAGGCTTTTCCCTGCATTACGTCGTTATACATCATGAGTATCTTCTCGTAATTATTCTGACGCGTTACCGAATTGGATATCTTCATTATATTCACAAGCTCGTCGATCATAATGACTAAGCCCTTGTAGCCAGCGTTCACAAGAAACGCCGTCATCAGCTTGATATAATCGTACCAGTTATCGTCGGAAATTATGACGTTTACACTCAAGTCCTGCTTTGCCTCGGTCTTGGTGGAGTACTCGCCGCGAAGCCAGCGGACGGCTTTACTCTGCCGCTCGTCGTTACCGTCGCGGAAGGCGCGGTAATACGTGATTATTACCGCGGAGAAATCAAAGCCGTGGACCATATCCTCCAAGCCGTTTATTTTCGCGTAGATACGTTTTTCGACCTCGGTGTCGAAGAACGCGTTGTCGGGAGACACTCCGTCCGCTATGACCTCGCCGCGAACGCCGTTTATCCATTTCTCGAGTATCAGCGACAGCGCGCCGCCGTCGGGCTTGGCCTTCACGGAGAGTGAGCGCATAAGCTCGCGATAGGTAGCGAGCCCCTGCCCTTTTGTACCCATAAGTCTGCGCTCGGGAGACAAGTCCGCGTCGGCGGAGGCAAAGCCCCTGTCCATTACGTGCTGACGCATGGTCTGTATCAAAAAGCTCTTGCCGCTGCCGAATTTGCCGACGATAAAGCGGAAGAACGCTCCGCCGTCTTCGGCTATCGCGACATCGTGTAATAGGGCGTTGATCTCGTCGGTACGCCCGACTGCGATATAACCAAGTCCCGTGCGCGGCACAACGCCGCCTTTCAACGCGTTGATTAGTCCCGCGGCTATTCGTTTTGGAATTTGCATAGTACCAACCTTTCTTTTTGCTTAAAGTAAAATACGGTAATGCATATACAAGAATTTTTCCCTTAAATATTTTGTCGTTTTCCGTAATCTCACGAATCACCCTTGCGGGATTGCCTCCGGCAATAACGCCGCTTGGTATATCTTTTATCACAACGCTGCCCGCGGCAATTATTGAGCCGCTTCATACAGTTACGCCGCTAACAATCGAAACGCTTCCGCCTATCCGGACGTCATCTCCGATAACTATGGGCAGCGATCTTTTATATCCTTCTGCACGTTCTTTGCTATCAAACGCATGATTTGGTGTATATATCCCGACATTTGGTCCTATCAGAACGTTTTCGCCGATAGTTATTTCTCCACAATCCGGCATAACGCAGTTAGCAGCGGCAAAGAATTTTTCTCCAACAGATATATTGTATCCGTTATCACAGAAAAACGGTGATTCTATCCAGCATATTTCACCCTTTCATCCAAAGATCTTTTATTCATTTGTTCACGTTCTTTTCTGAGCGTGGGTTTCGTATTGTTAAAATCAAACAGTAAATCTTTAGTCTGTTCTCTTTCCGCAGTCAATTCCGCGTTCCAGCCCAAATTGTATTTTCCGGTAAGCATTTTTTCTTTTTCTGTCATAAATTACCCCTCCTGCCGCGAGCGTATCAGCTCCGCGTAGAAACCGCCTTTTTCCATAAGCTCCGTATGCGTACCCTGCTCGACTATATGTCCCGACTTCATAACCAATATACAATCCGCCTCACGAATAGTCGAAAGCCTGTGAGCCACTACAAAGCTAGTGCGCCCCTGCATTAACTTGTCAAAAGCGTTCTGTATCTTCATTTCTGTGCGCGTATCTATCGAGGACGTAGCCTCGTCGAGTATCAGCATGGGAGGCAGCGAGAGCATTATTCTCGCTATCGACAGCAGCTGCCGCTGCCCTTGCGACAGCTCCGCGTCATTGGTGATAACGGTATCATAACCCTGCGGCAGGCGCTTTATAAAACTGTGCGCATGGGCTGCTTTGGCGGCAGCAGTTATCTCCTCTAACGTAGCGTCGGGCTTTCCGTAAGCGATATTATCGCGAACTGTCCCGCGGAATACCCATGTCTCCTGCAATACGATACCGAAATTGCCGCGCAAGCTGTTGCGTGTGATGTCCTTGACGGGCAATCCGCTTACCGTTATCTCTCCGCTCACAACATCGTAAAAGCGCATTAACAGGTTTATCAGCGTGGTCTTACCGCAGCCCGTAGGACCTACTATCGCGATATGCTGACCGCTCTTAACATCAAGGTTCAGGTTCTCAATAAGCGGCTTTTGGGGTACATAAGAGAACGATACGTCCTTGATCTGAACACGTCCGTCGCATTTTTCGAGCACTTTTTTATTCTCGTCGGAGCTTTCGGACTTCTCGTCAATAAGCGCGAATATTCTCGAAGCCGAGGCCAATGCGTTCTGAAGCTCTGTAACAACGCCCGATATCTCGTTGAACGGCTTGGTGTACTGGTTCGCATACTGCAAAAAGCAGCTAAGGTCGCCGACCGTGAATCCACCCGACACCGCCTTGACAGCGTTCAGCGCGCCAAATACACCTACTCCCGCGTATACGAGCGAGTTCACGAAACGGGTACAGGGGTTTGTCAGTGCCGAATAAAACTGTGCTATACGTCCGCAGACGTTCAGCCGCTCGTTGATCTCGCCGAATTGCGCCTCGGCGGTCTTTTCAAACCCGAAAGCCTTGACGAGCCGCTGACCGCCGATATGCTCGTCGATATAGCCTGTAAGCTCACCCTTTATCGCGGACTGCTCCTTAAACTTGTTGAAGCAGAGCTTGGATATTATCGCCGCGACCGCAAACGACAGCGGCGTAATACAAACTACTACAAGCGTTATCTGCCAGTTGAGCTTTGCCATGAAAACAAGCGTGCCGATTATCGTCACAACGCCCGTGAAAAGCTGCTGAAAGCCCTGCAATAAGCCCTCGCTCACCGCATCAACGTCGTTGACCACGCGGCTGATAATGTCGCCGTGGGAGTTCGCGTCGATATAGGCAAGAGGCAGGTGCTGCAAGTGCGCAAAAATATCCGCGCGGAGCTGCTTTACGGTCTTGTGGGTTATCTTGTTGGTCGAGAAGTACATGAGCCATTGGAGCAGCGCGACCATTGGGATTATTATTGCTATCGTTATTAAAATGGGGATCATGCTCTCAAAATTCACGCTGCCGTCAACGATACAGTCCACCGCCCTGCCTATCAGCACGGTAGTGTACAGCGACAACAGGACGCTCCCCGCCGCGCACGCTATAGCGAGCACCACAAGCGGTATCTGCCCTTTCATATAGCGCAGAATTCGTCCGAGAGCGCCTTTTTTCGTCAATCGTTTGTTATCCATTATTCCGCGCCCCCTTCCTTGCTATCCTCGTTCTCCTGTTCGAGAAGCTCTTCCTCGGTGTACTGCGTAAGGCATATTTCATGATATACCTCGCAGGTTTTCAATAATTGAGCGTGAGTGCCGATACCGACAGCCTCGCCGTCGTCCAGCACGATTATTTTATCGGCGTGGCGTATGGAGTTCGCCCTCTGTGACACAATAACACACGTCATTGGCAGCGTTTTCAAAGCCTTGCGCAGGTTCGCGTCCGTTGCGTAATCAAGCGCACTTGAGCTGTCGTCAAGTATCAATATCTCGGGATTCTGCGCGACCGCTCTCGCAATAGTCAAGCGCTGCTTTTGTCCGCCCGAGAGGTTTTTGCCGCCCTGAAGTATTCTAGCGTAAAGTCCGCCGTCGAGATTGTCCGTAAAATCCTTTGCCTGCGCTATCTCAAGCGCTTTTTGTATCTGTTTATCGGTGATATCCGTTCTGCCGAGGGTCATATTCTCCCGGAGTGTACCGCTTAGCAGCTCGGTTTTCTGCGGCACTATGCCAACAAGCCGTCTCAGCTCTTTGGTCGGATAGTCGCGCACGTCCGCGCCGTTGACCTTTACCGCACCGCTGCCGCAGTCGTAGAAACGGCAAAGCAGGTTGACGAGCGTTGACTTACCCGAGCCGGTACCACCGATTATTCCGAGGGTCTCTCCCCTGCCAAGCGTGAATGACAGCTTTTCAAGCGAATTTTCGCCGCCAACGCTTGGTTGGGCGGCATCCGTGCCGCCCCCTTGGCGTTGGCTTTGCAACATCGTGTTGCCGCCAACATAGGAAAAACTTACGTTGTCGAATTCTATTGCGGGAGCGTTTTTGTTCTGTTTGGGTGATGTCTTTGCACCGACTACCGAGGGCTGCATATCGAAAATCTCATTGATACGCGCCGCAGACGCTGCCGCCTTTGTGAATATAGTCACCAGATTGGCTACAACAACTAACGCGAGCGATATCTGCGTCATATAGTTAACGAGCGCTATTACCTTACCCTGTGTCATACCGTCGATACCCGTGTCCACAAAGCCGCCGCCAAGCCACACTATCAGCAGATACGCGACGTTCACCGCCACGAATATCGCGGGGTTGAGCAGCGCGTTTATCCTACCCGCCTTTACCGCGAACTTTCTGTATTCCTCGGCGGTCTCCTCAAAGCGATTCGTTTCGTGCTCCTGCCGCGAGAATGCTCTTACAACGCGCACTCCCGACAAATTCTCCCTTGTTATGCGCGAAATTCCGTCAAGCGACCTCTGCTGTTTCTTGAACAGCTTTACCGTAACGCGCATTATCGGGTACATCACGGCGACTATCGCCGCCATTGCCCCGAGGAATATCAGCGACAGCCGCGCCGAAATAGAAAACGCCATGACCGTAGCGCCTATTACCAAAAACGGCGCTCTTACCACCAATCTTATAAGCATTGCCACAGCGGTCTGCACTTGGTTGACGTCGTTGGAAATGCGCGTAACCAGCGCCGCCGTGCCAAGCTTGTCAAGCTCCTTATACGACAGCGTATTGATGTGCTTATACAGATCGTCGCGCAGTCGCGTCCCCACACCCTGCGAGGCTACGCTTGCCATATATTGGCAGATAAGCGCAAACGTAAGCCCGCACACCGCAAGCGCCACCAATATCATGCCGTGCTTCCAGATATAATCCGTATCGCCGTTCTTTATGCCCACATCGATTATCTCCGCCATGACCAACGGAACAATGAGCTCAAATACCGCCTCCGTAAACTTACATACGGGACCCACGGTAACGTTAAGCTTAAATTCCTTCAGATACCTAGCCAGCCTAAACATACTATCCTCCTGATTTAAAAGCAAGCCATGCACCACGAGCTGCTATGATTTTTAATTAAATATTATAAATGCGTACCTGCTTTTGCTTAAATTATCCTTATCTTATTATTATAATATATTTTTTTAAAATTGTAAAGATATTTCTTGACATTTAGTCCAAAAAGCGGTAAAATATAAATAGTACATTCTTGAAAGGAGAATTCTCTATGGGAAAATTTCAGACAGCGCCTATTTTTACGAACGGAATGGTCTTGCAGAGGAGCAGGAACATCTGCATTTTCGGAACTGGCGATGAAGGTACGGAAGTAATCGGCGAGCTCTGCGGTTTCAGATCCTCCTGTACCGTAACGAACGGTAAGTGGAAGATTGTATTCCCGCCCATGGGAGCGTGCCGTTTTGTTATTTTAAAGCTCTACGACGCGGACAACGACAATGTTATCCGTATTGAGAACGTAGCTATCGGCGAGGTGTGGCTTGCGGGCGGACAATCAAATATGGAATTCGAGCTATGCAACTGCAAGGGCGGCAAGGAAGCGCTCGAAAATGATGATACCAAGGACGTTCGCTACTATTATGTGCCCAAGAAAACAATCTACGATGAGGACTATGAAGAAAATATGCAGAACGCGAAGTGGACCGATTTCTCCGATAAGGATGCTGCGGCGCACTGGAGCGCGGTCGGCTACTACTTTGCCAAGGAGATGTCGCAGTATCTTGACGTGACTGTCGGCGTTATCGGCTGCAACTGGGGCGGAACCTCCGCCTCCTGCTGGATACAGCGCGAATACGCGACGGGCGACACAAAGGTCTACTTTGATGATTATGACGCTGCCATTGAAGGCAAGGACATAAATCAACTCATATCCGATTACCGCGAATACGAGAAATATCAGCAGAGATGGTGGGAAAAGAGCGGTGAATACTACGCTTCCGAGGGTGAACATACCTGGGATGGCTGTCTGGAATATTGTATGTCGGTAGGTCCCGACCGTTATCCCGGACCTATGGCTCCCTGCAACCCTACCGCGCCGGGTATCCTATACGAGAGCATGGTATCGCGCGTGCTGCCGTATACTCTCGGCGGCGTGCTTTGGTATCAGGGCGAGACCGATGAGACCCACCCCGACGCTTATTATACGCTGCTTACGCAGCTTATCCGCAACTGGCGCGAGGCTTGGGGCGATGACGAGCTGCCGTTTATAATCGGACAGCTTCCGATGTATGCGGGCGGCAGCCCCGACGGCGACAGCTGGAGCCGTATCCGCGAAGCTCAGATGCGTGCGTACAAGACGATCAAGAACACGGGTATAGCAGTGCTGCTCGACTGCGGCGAGCGCGACGATATTCACCCCAAAGACAAGCAACCCGTCGGTCACAGGTTTGCAATGCAGGCGCTGGATATGGTATACGGCGGCTGCGACGGAGCGTTTGCGCCGACGTTGAAGAACGTTATTTGGCGCGGCGATATGGTGGAGCTCCAGTTCGCCAACGCGCGCGGCGGTTTCAAGGTAAAGGGCGAGCCCGAGGGATTTGAGATGTGCGGCGAGGACGGCGTATACATACCGGTTTACGCGGACGTTTCGGGCGAGCGCATTTTCCTCTCTGACGACGCAATCGAACGCCCATGCGGAGTACGGTATCTGTGGAAGAACTACGCCGACATCCACATTTTCAGTGGATTTGGGCTGCCGCTCGCGCCGTTCAGAATTAAGAAATGAGGTTGAATATGATTGCATTGGTAACGGGCGCAAGCTCGGGGATTGGACGCGACATCGCCCGCTCACTCGCGAGTCACGGGATAAACGTAATAATCACCGCGCGCCGCCGCGACAGGCTTATCGAGCTTAAAAACGAGCTCACCGAAAAGTACGGCGTAAAAGTAATGTTTATTGCCGCGGATCTGTCAAAGGAAAATCAGGTGTTCGCGCTGTACAACAAGGTACGCAAGTATAATATTGATATTCTCATAAACAACGCGGGATATGGAGTTTTCGGTGATTTTACAGAAACAAATCTTGAACGCGAGCTTGATATGCTCGATGTGAACATAAAGGCGTTCCACATACTGTTTAAGCTGTTTCTGCGCGATTTCAAGCGCCGCGACTGCGGATATATCCTAAATACGGCAAGCATAGCGGGATTTCTGCCCGGTCCGTGGTTTTCGTCCTATTACGCGAGCAAGGCGTATATCGTCCGTATGACGCAGGCAGTCGCCGAAGAGCTGCGCTCAAAGCACAGTCACGTTCATATTTCGATGCTTTGCCCGGGGCCCGTGTCTACTGAGTTCGGCGAAACTGCGCGCGTGAAGTTCCTTACGCGTCCGTATCCCAGCGAAAAGCTTGCGGAGCATGCGGTAAGAGAGATGTTCGCGGGAACGCTGATGATCAGCGAAAACGTCTTTATGAAAACGGCTGTCTGCCTTGCCAAAATATTGCCCGATAAGCTACTCGCGGTAGGTGCGGGATTGTTCCAGTACAAAAGAGAAAGGACTTAGGTGGCTGCGATGCCCAATATTACCGAAGTAACTGTGCGGTATGCCGAAACGGACTGCATGGGTGTGGTCCACCACGCAGTGTACCCCGTCTGGTTTGAAATAGCGCGGACAGACTATATCAAAGCGGCGGGCATGAGCTACGCGGAAATGGAAAAAAGGGGCGTAATGCTCCCCGTTACGGGCATTTCCTGCCGATACAGACTTCCCGCGAGGTACGACGACACGCTGCTTATCGAAGCGAGGATTGCGCGGCTTACCCCCGCGAGGATAGAATTCGATTATACAGTCACACGAAAGGGCGAGACCGAGGTGCTGTCAACGGGAACGAGCTCTCACGGGTTCGTGGACGCAAAGACGTTTCACCCGCTGAATTTCAAAAAGGCAATGCCCGAGTTTTACGCGCTAATGGAAAAACAGGCGGAGCCGGACAAAAACAGGTGATATTATGACAGAGCGCTGGAGATACCCCAGATTTTTCACCGATAATATATCCGATGAGAACGCGGTCGTAAGCGGAGAGGACGTAAAGCACATCACGTCGGTGCTGAGAATGCGAAAGGGCAGTCCCGCGGTGCTGTGCGACGGTCATCGCACCGATTATCTCGCTGAGCTTGACGAGGTGACGGGCGAATACTGTACGTTTAGAGTACTGGAAAAAAGCATCAACAAAGCCGAGCCGAGCGTTTATCTGCGACTGTTTCAGGCAATGCCAAAAAGCGATAAAATGGAATTTATCGTACAAAAGGCTGTGGAATGCGGCGCGTCGGAAATTATTCCGATTTTTACCAAACGCTGCGTTTCAAGACCCGACGAAAAGCAAATATCGAAAAAGCTGCCGAGATACCAAAAAATTTCATTGGAGGCTGCAAAGCAGTGCGGACGCGGCATTATACCGATTGTAAAAAACGCGGTGGAATTTACCGATTTAAAAAATTTCATTTCCCCCGAAAATACGGGAATAATGTTTTATGAGTGCTCCGATGTTCCGCTGAAAAGCGCGGTCAGCGAATTTCGGAAAAATGTGGATATCGTTATCGGAAGCGAGGGCGGCTTTGAGCCTGCCGAGGCTGAGGAGCTTCAGCGGTGGGGATTTGCGTCGGTATCGCTCGGGAAGCGTATCCTGCGGTGCGAGACCGCGCCAATAGCGGCAATTTCGATTTTGATGAATATGACAGGAAATATGTAGTCTGTTTGGTGAAAGTTACCAAATTTTTCGCTGACACTTGCAAATTTTTTTAAATAGGTATATAATAGATGTACAGAACGGAAACTGACGGTTTCCGCAAGCTTAAGGAGGAATAGCTATGAAGGCTTTAGGTATTTTTATGGTGGGTGCGCTGGCTGTTGCGGGAGGTATCGCCGCGGCGACTTATATCACCAAGAAAAAACTCGAAAAGGAAAACGAGGATAACTACTACGACGATTGGGACAGCGACGATATTGATGACGATTGGGATTTCGACTTTGACGAGGATATGGACGTTGAAGACGAACCGTCTCTCGCAAAGGCAGTCGCGGATGCGGTTCCCGAGAGCAGCGCGGTCGAGGCTGCCGCCGAGGCGTCACCGTTCTCGAACACCGATATTTTCTCCGAGGAGACCGATGAGGATTCTGACGAGGAGTTGTAATTGTGGGAAATTTAAAAGCCTCGCGGCTGCGGGGCTTTTTGCTTTTTCGCTTAACAGCGCCATTCGCGTTTTTTGTCCTGTACATTTCCTCATAATTTTGTTATTATATTGCTGAGGTGATAACTATGGATACTGTTAAAATCGGTAAATTCCTTTCGGAGCTGCGCCGCGAACAAGAGCTTACTCAGGAGCAGCTTGCGGAAAAGCTCGGCACATCAAACAAGACGATTTCACGCTGGGAAAACGGTAACTATATGCCGCCCGTTGAAATGCTTATGGAGCTGTCGAAGTTCTACGGGGTCAGCATAAATGAAATGTTGAGCGGCAAACGCCTTGACGAAACGGAGGCGCAGTCCGCCGCCGAGGAAAATCTTAAGAGCGTGCTGGGGGACAGCTCGTTTTCGCTCGAAGACAGAAAACAATATTTTACCAAAAAGTGGAAAAGAGAGCATTGGTTCACCTTTGTGGTCCCGACCCTTTTTGCCGTGGCAATAATAGCGTTTTCGGCGGCGCTGGGCAAGATATGGGGAATAGGATTGGGATTTCTCGTGTCGGTAACCGCGCGAATCATTTCATACAACGTGATGATGGGCTATGTGGAACGCAACGCCTTTGACGGAAAAGGTAATGATAAAAAATCGTAAAACCCCTTGAAAAATTCGTCGGTATATGCTATAATAGATAACAGCGGTTATCGCAATACATATGAAAGAGGTGTTACCATTGAAGCATGTTGTAACTATCAATAAGGCTAACTTGAAGGCGAGCGCGGAAAAGGGCGGCTGCGGCAAGTGCCAGAGTTCCTGCCAGTCCGCTTGCAAGACCTCCTGCACCGTTGCTAATCAGAAGTGCGAGTCGGTCAAGTAAATACGTTGTGTGTCTTTGTGTTTTCCTCGCTTTCGGCGGGGAAAGCGCAAAAAAGTGTGTAAATTTGGGCGGGATATCTCGCCCTATTATTTTGATTTATTGAGGTTGTTATGGTTCATAAGTTTAAACAGTTAGGATATAATATAGTACTTGACGCGGACAGCAACGGCGTTCATGTGTTCGATGACTGCGCGTTTGATATGCTTGATCACATTACTGCTCCGCTAACGGAGGACATGCCCGCGGAGCTGCCCGAAAAGCTCTCCGCTTACCCTGAGGAGGACATTCGCGAAACATACAAGGAATTATACTCTTTGTATAAAGAGGGCTCTTTATTCGCAGATGACGATTATCAGAAGTATTCGGAGACTATGGTGAAGAGCCCCGTAAAGTCGATGTGCCTTAATGTCGCGCATGACTGCAATCTGCGGTGCGAGTACTGCTTCGCGCAGACGGGCGACTTCGGCGGCGAGCGCTGCATAATGTCTTCCGAAACAGGAAAAAAAGCTATCGACTTCCTTATCGAGAAGTCGGCTAACCGTGAGAATATCGAGCTTGATTTCTTTGGCGGCGAACCGCTTATGGCTTGGGATACCGTCGTCGAAACGGTGAATTATGCGCGTTCCATTGAGAAGCAGCATAATAAGAATTTCCGTTTTACCATTACGACTAACGGCGTGTTGCTTGACGACGAGAAGATCGACTACATAAACCGCGAAATGGTTAACGTTGTGCTGTCGCTGGACGGCCGGCGCGAGACTACCGACCGTATCCGCAAGACGCTCAACGGAAAGAGCGCGTATGACGTTATCGTGCCGAAATTTCAGAAATTGGTGGCTCAGCGCGGCGACAAGGATTTCTATGTCCGCGCTACATTCACGAAATACAACCTCGACTTTACCGAAGACGTACTGCATCTGCGTGATTTGGGATTTGAACAGCTCTCCGCCGAGCCCGTCGTTACCGACGAAAAGGAGCCGTATGCGCTCACCGAAGAGGACCTGCCGCGCATTTTCGAGGAATACGACCGTCTGTGCGAGCTTATGGCAAACCGGACTGAGAAAAAGTTCAACTTTTTCCACTTTATGGTCGACCTCGATCAG